>JALWUI010000069.1 GCA_027082775.1 Candidatus Kapaibacterium sp. | reverse complement strand
GAATATCCCGGTAGCACGAAAAAGCATCGTCGCCCGCCGTTCTATTCGGGCAGGCGAAATTCTTAGCGAGGAGAATCTAACAACCAAACGTCCTGGAACCGGAATTTCCCCGATGCGATGGCAAGAAATAATCGGAAAACCCGCTCCTCGGGATTTTGCTGCAGATGAACTGATTGAGCTATAAGTTTGAAGGAGGAAGTATAGACAGGCAGAATAGTAATCGCAGATGTTGAATTTTTCGGTCGTGGGATTTGACTTGGATGATACATTGTTTAATCGAATGCACTTTGAATTGCCAATACTGAGCAAAATTGCTGACATAGTTGCGAAAGATTACGGTATTGACCAAAAGACATATTTGTATGACGCTTTGTATTACATTACGCGTAAAGTTCCTTTTGCCTTTGATGAGGCATTTCGTAATCAGGCTGTTTTGCCGGAACAATGGGATGTGTACGTGCGGACCAAAATTCTTCCGATATACAGAACTTTACCATCAATAACGGAAGTATCCATGTTTAGCAAGGCGCGAGAGATACTCGAGAGTTTACACAGGGTGCCATCAGTGAAAAAGGTGCTGATTACTGATGGCATAGCATCCAAACAGCGAGCCAAACTTAAGTTGCTGGGCTTGGAACATTATTTTGATTTGATTTTAATCTCTGACGAGATAGGAATCCAGCATCGTAAACCCTCAGTAACGATGTTCCAAATGGCGCTGAATCATTTTGGCATAGCACCAGATCAAATGATATATATAGGGGATGATGATGAGAAAGACGGAAGCTGTCAGAAAGTCGGGATTACATACCTGAACATACACAGATTTTCAAGAGAGGAAATCCGAAAAATTGTAGGATTGGAACCTTGATAAGGAGTTTTTAATATGTACCGAATACTAATTGAAGCAGCAGGTGCTTTGACATCTGCTTTTCTTATTAAGGCAATTCAGCAGTCGGGCAATGCGTGCATAGCCACCGATATTGCCGAACAGTGTCACGCTAAATATATAGCTGATGAGTTTCATGTCGTCCCCAAAAAAGATGCTCCTGATCTATGGGGATTTTTCGAGCGTTTTCTCTCGGATAAGCAGGTGGATATTGTTATTCCTTCTTTGGATGAGACACTATTGGAGTGGAGTAACCGCAGGACTGACTTTCAGCGCCACTTTGGAATTGAGGTCATTGTATCAGAGCCCGGCACAGTTAAGCTTTGCTTGGATAAGTGGCTCTTGTATACTTTTTGTTTGGAAAATGATATTTTGGTACCTGATACCTCTTTGTCTTTGGATTTTGAAGTTTTGAAGCCACGATTCGGTCGAGGTTCCAAAGGCGTTTTTTTTAGAAGCCAATTAGCACAGGGGGTTATTGAACAGTTAACTGGATACATTTCGCAGGAATTTATCGATGGAGAAGAGTACACCGTGGATTGCTTATTCGATGCAGAGGGAGATCCGGTTTATATCGTGCCACGTGTTAGAGTGAGAGTAGTTGATGGCAAATCCGTGGTAAGTCAGATAAAATTGGATGCTCAAATTGTAAGTATTGTTAATCGCATTGCGAAGAAATTACAGTTTCGTGGTTTGGTCAACTTTCAGTTTAAAAAGTGGAAGGACAGATATTATCTCATCGAGATCAATCCTCGGTTAGCAAGTGGCATGGCTTTGAGTTTTGAGGCAACGGAGAATTGGATACCCCTTTTAGTGGGGATTTTCAAAGAACATCGAAAAGTTGAAGCGAAGCCGATTCAAGATGGTCTCATGATGTATCGGTATTATTCGGAAATTTTTGCACAGGGAGATGCTTGATAATGGAAGAATGGGAACTATTTGAAAAATCGAAGCTTTCTATCAAGGACAAATTAGCAAATTTTCCGGTGTTTGTTCGAAGGCAGGACATTGGACGATTCTGTGCGCGTTATGAGCTTTTCCGGCAAATTGTAGCAGTCAAGGGGTCGATCATTGAGTGCGGAGTGCACCTGGGTGGAGGGTTGATGACCTGGGCGAAACTCAGTGCTAATCTGGAACCCATAGCAATTCACAGAGAGATAATTGGATTTGATACTTTTGCTGGATTCCCGAAGCTTACGGAAAAGGATAAAACAACGGTACCAACAGATTTTAAACCACAGAGTGACGTTTTTGCGGAATTGACCGAAGCTATTGAAGCTTACGACCGAAATCGGTTCTTAGCACAATTTCCTAAGGTTCACCTTGTTAAAGGAGATGCGGTAGTAACGATTCCACAATTTGTACAGCAAAATCCACACTTAGTGGTTGCTTTATTGTTTCTGGATTTTGATCTCTACGAACCCACAAAGATTGCGCTGCAACATTTGGCTCCGCGAGTACCTAAGGGAGGTATCATAGCATTCGATGAACTGAACAACAGTTGTTGGCCCGGCGAGACGATAGCTGCATTAGAGTATTATGGTAATTTCAATTCGCTCTCTCTCCGGAAATTTTCATGGGATCCGAATATTGCTTATGTCGTCGTTGGGGAATAATGGAGCAATGATGGGGGAAAACAGGAGCGAAGGGCGAAAAGAGTTCTGGGAAGCTTCGTACAAGCGTTGCGAGAACTTTATTTTTTATCCTAAGGAAGAAGTAGTGAAATTTCTAAATCGATTTGTTCGAAAACGGATAGGAGTTGAGGAATTTGTTGATATTATTCCCTTCCCATGCCGTGCGTTAGATTTTGGTTGTGGAATTGGAGCGCAAACGCTTTTGATGCGAGAATTTGGCATTGAAGCTTATGGTGTAGATATATCTGAGGAAGCCTTAAAGACTGCTAAGGGTATAGCAAACAGTCGGGGGGTTAGTCAGGATATATTTTTGCTCATTGAACCGGGACAATCACTTCCGTTTCCCGATAATTATTTCGATTTAACCATAGCAGAGTCTGTGCTGGATAGTATGCATTTCGATATGGCGCAAAAATATATGAAAGAAATCGATAGGGTTACTAAAAAATTGGTTTATCTGAGTCTGATCAGTGGTGACGATAGTGAGCACTATCTGGAGTATAATGGAGAAGAAATTGTCCAAACCGCTTTTGAGTATGGAACTATTCAAAGTTATTTTAACTATGAAAAAATTAACCGGCTAATTCAGGGATGCAACTTTAGAATTCAATGGTGCAGGAAAATTACGGAGCAGGGGGTTAATCATCGATATCGATATTCACGGTATTATGTTGTATTAGAAAAAGCATAAAAAGGTGCTACTGGATCAATGAAAAAGAAGAAAATCGTAGCGATTACGGGGATTCGCTCCGAGTATTACATCCTGAAACCACTGCTTGAGGAGTTACGGAAACATCCTGATGAATTTACCCTGAAATTAGTAGTTAGTGGTGCCCATCTGTCTGATTGGCATGGGTACACTTTACGGGCGATTGAGGAAGATGGTTTTGAAATTGCCGATCGTATAGATTATCTGTTAATGACAAACCGGGATGTTCAGCGGTCAAAAGGGGTGGGAATTTTAACGTACGCCTTCGCACAAACTGTTGAGAGAGAGAACCCGGATTTCTTGGTAGTCGTGGGAGATCGGGAAGAACCCCTGGCAGCAGCTATAGTAGCTAATTATCAGAAAAAGCTGCTGGTACATATTGGAGGTGGTGATCCCGTATATGGAAATGCAGATGATCCGGTACGTTTTGCCGTTTCGAAGTTAGCACATGTTCATCTGGTCAACTCGGAAGTTTACGCGCAGAATCTGCGAAATGTTGGGGAGGAAGATTTCCGAATTTTTGTAATAGGAAACCTGGCTAACTCTTTGATTCATAGCACTCCCTGGCTGGAAATTACAGCAGTTGCAGAAGCTTTAAACTTTGATATTACCTCGGGAGATTACATTGTTTTTATCAAACACCCTTTGTCATCTGAAAAAGAAGAAGCCTACCAACAAATGAAAATTGCCCTTGAAGCTGTCAAAGAGTTTTGCGATCGACATCATTTCAAAGTTGTGGGGATATATCCAAATACAGATCCAGGGTCGTACGATATATTAAAGGCTATTGAAGAAATCCAAAGTGATAGTATAAAATTTTTCAAGACCATTCCTCAGCGAGTGTTTGTAAACTTAATTCGACATGCTAAGGCATTAGCTGGAAATTCCAGTATGGGAATTTTAGAAGCTCCGTTCTATAGAAAACCAGTGGTCAATATCGGACACAGGCAACAAGGAAGGTTAAATGCTGGCAATGTAGAGTTTGTCGAATATCAAGTGCCAAGAATCGTACAGGCATTAGAGCGTGCATGTTTTGATACGCAGTATCGACAGCGGGTTGAGGCACTTAGTAATCCCTACGGAGATCATACGGCAGCACAACGTGCAGTGCAAATTCTTCAAGAAATTGATCCCCGGGATACAAAGTGGTATGTAAAAAAGAAGTTATGTTAAAGTTCGCACCAATTTGTATTCAATGAGCCATTCGATAGGTTTGATTGCGAACCTCATCAGTGAGCGTATGCTTCCTCTGGCACAGCGGGAAGGATTTCCGTACTACGTGCAGAATGGGCGGTATGTGTTGAATGATGGAGATTGGGGTGGCGGATTCTTCATCGGGATCCTGTGGCACTATTATCAGATGTTGCGCGAGGACGGAAATACAGAGGAAGCAGAGCGTATGCTGCGATTGATTCAGCGAAAAATGGAAGAATTAGCACCCTTGCGGTTTCGCCCCACGTTTGATGTGGGATTTATGTTTTTCTATTCTGCTGTGAGGGGCTACCAGATCCTTGGAGATGAACAGTGGTTGCAGTATGCACGGGATGCGGTGGAAACACAGAAGTCGCGATTCCATCCAGCAGCACGGATGATTTACCACGATTATCGTATCGATGAACGGAGATATACTGGGACCATCATTGATACCTTACCGGATGCGGTACTGCTGTGGTGGGCAGCAAAGGAGCTCAAGGATGTTGAGGCAGAAGAGTTAGTAACAACCCACTTCTACCGGATTGCTGAGCTTTTGTTACGTGATGATGGATCTGTGTGGCAAACGGTGTGGTTTGACCCGGAAACTGGAGAGGTATTGTTCCGGGAGAATTTTCAGGGAGATACTTCCGATGGTGTGTGGTCACGCGGGCAGGCGTGGGGGATTCTGGGATTTGCTCAGGCGTGGCATTATGCAGGAAATAATGACTATCGAGCGTGCGCAGAACGCCTGGCGGAGTACTTTTTAGCAAATGTGAACGCTGATGGTACGGTTCCCTGGGACTTCCGAAGTGAGCGCCGGGGCATTCTGGACAATTCCGCAGCGGTAATCGCCCTCACGGGAGCGAAGATTCTCAATGATTCAAATCCACGGTGGCATCGCGTCGAAGAAGCGTTGCAACCGTTTATAGCTCCATCTGGCAAAGAAGGTCTGCTGGACGGCGCGACGTTCTTTGTTCGTCGAGGATGGGGCGTGATGAGTCCGAATATCTGGGGAGATTTCTTCTGGATTGAAAGTCAGGTGATGTAACTTTGTCCCAGAAGATTTCAGTAATTTGCTGTGGGATAAGAAATTTTTTTTGTCGAGTTGTAAATATGGTGAAAATCGGAGAACAGGAAAAGACAAAGATTACGACCATAGAAGAGCTTCGAGCCTTCTTATCTCGGTTTTTTGCTGAAACAGGAAAACGAGTGAGAGTGGTGCTCTATGGTTCCAGAGCCAGGGGAACACACCAACCACACTCTGATGTGGATTTAGCTATTATCGGGGAAGCGGATATGGTGACAGTGGCAGAGTTAAAGGAGATATTAGAACATTCTTGCCTTCCGCACAAGGTTGACATTGCCCTTTTTGCCCATCTTCCCGGAAGTGTGCAAGAGGAAGTGTTGAAAGAGGGACAAACGTGGATAGACTTCACAAAACCGTAGCGGCATTGGACCGCGCAGTGCAACGATTGGAAGAGGCGTTGCAAAAAGTACAGCAACATCGAGGCGATGAAGATTATGCTTTCTATCGAGATGCGGCAATCCAGCGCTTTGAGTTTACTTTTGAAATCTTCTGGAAGGCTTTGAAAATTGTTCTGGAATATGAAGGAATTATATGTCGGAGTCCACGTTCCTGTATACGAGAGTTTTTCGCAGCGGGATACATTTCTGAGGAACACGCCCAACGGCTACTGGAAATGGTAGAAGCACCCAGTCTCACGGTCTATGCATATCAGGAAGATATAGCGGAGAATGTAGTTCGGCAGCTTCCGGGATACGTTCCGGTTTTGCAAGGCGTCTTAGCAGTAATGAGGAAAATATCCTGAGGGGAAGCCTATTGAAATTAGCAGGATGAGAGTGAGCGGCGAACAGAGGATGTCACCTCAACAGCGCGACAGAGATCCCGTTTTTATTACCCCTTCTGTGAGCATTACACAGGCGCTAAAGCAATTAGATAAGGCAGCCACCAAAGTTCTGCTGGTCGTAGATGATTCGCTGCGACTTCTGGGAACGATCAGCGACGGAGATATTCGCCGCTATATCTTGCGAAGTGGAACCTTAGAAGGCACGGTCGAGCAGGCGATGAATCCGGATCCCATTGTGGCTTTTCAGGATCACCATTTGTCTCATACGGCGCTGCGTGAGCTTTTTATCCGCCGTTCTCTTTCAGTATTGCCAGTGGTGGATCACGAGAAGCGGGTTGTTAACTATTGGACCTGGCGAGAGCTGTTTGCTGAAGAGGACCATCCATCGGTGCAGAGTGCAGCGTTAGCAAATGTTCCGGTAGTTATTATGGCAGGGGGAAAAGGAACACGACTGGATCCATTCACCCGGGTATTGCCAAAACCACTGATCCCTGTGGGAGACAAAACGATCATCGAACATATCATTGACCGGTTTCGGCAGTACGGTGCGCAACAGTTTTACATTACGGTTAACTATAAAGCAGAAATGCTGGAAGCTTATTTTCAGGGGCTTCAACCACCGTACGACGTAGTTTTTGTCCGGGAGCCTGAATTTCTGGGAACAGCCGGTAGCCTTGCACTTTTGCGAGACACGCTATCGACAGATTTCATCCTTTCTAACTGTGATATTATTCTGGATATCGATTTTGCCGATCTGGTATCATTTCATCGGGAGCAGCAATCGTCACTGACGTCCGTGGTTGCCATTCAACATCATCGTATTCCTTACGGGGTGGTACAGATGCAGAATGGAGGGCAAATTCAAAAGATTATCGAAAAGCCGGAGTATACCTTTCCGGTCAATGCGGGAGTATACGTGATGAGTCCCCGGATCTTCCAGTATCTTCCAGAAGCGACGGCAGTAGATATGCCGCAGTTGATTGATACGCTGCTGCAGTCGCAGGAGACAGTCCTCGGATATCCTGTTCCTTCCAGTGCATATCTGGATGTTGGGCAGTGGGCAGAGTACAAAGAGGCGGTGAAGAAATTGATGATGATAGAGTAAGAGGGTAGATGATACACAAAAAGATTCCCGTTATAGCTCTGATACCTGCCCGTGGGGGGAGCAAAGGCATACCGCGGAAAAACATTCGTATCCTCCAGGGGAAATCTCTACTTGCGTGGACGATTGAAGCAGCGAAGGCAAGCGTGACGGTAGATCGTGTAGTGGTGTCTACAGAAGATCCCGACATTGCTGCGGTTGCAGAGCAGTGGGGAGCAGAGGTTCCTTTCCGACGCCCAGAGTCGCTGGCAGCAGATGACACTCCTGGCATAGAGGTCGTGCTCCACGCAATTCAATGGTTTCAAAAAGAAGTACAGGTTGAACAGGACTTCGTGGTAGTTGTTTTGCAGCCTACTTCTCCGTTGCGAACAACACAGGACATTGAAGCAGCATTGGAGATGTTCGCTAATCCTAAAGTGCAGGCAGTAGTTTCCGTGTGTGAGGCGGAACATCATCCGTGGTGGATGAACACGCTACCGGAAGATCGAAATATGCGGGATTTCCTCTCGCCGCAGGCGTTGAATACCAATCGTCAGGAGTTACCAGTGTATTACCGGTTAAACGGCGCTCTTTTTGCAGGCTATGCTTCCTATATCCAGTCGCATCGCGGTTTTTATGGACCCAACACCTATGCGTACATTATGCCGCAGTGGCGTTCAGTGGATATCGACACCGAAGTGGACTGGCTTCTGGCAGAAGCAATTCTGCAGCGGAGAAAAGAACACTAGTTAGAGGAAGTAATGTAATATAGCAGTTTGTACAGTGACACTTGATGTGCTGGGATACGGTATAGTGGGTGAGTAGCAGTATAAATGACACTGGCAATTAGCGATACAACAAATGGCAGAAAAGTTCGATCAATGAAGCTTTTCCTAAAAGGGAAAGGTGTAAAAATACTTGAGTATACAAGGTGCAGGTTATAGCTTGGTTAGTTGAAGGCAACGTATTGATAGGAGATAAATGAAAAGAGCATCTCTTATTCTTCCAACCTTTATTGGTTGTGGAGCTCCTAAAGCAGGATCAACGACATTGTATAGACTGTTGTCGTTACATCCTGAAATTGGGATGAGTAGGAAGAAGGAACTGTATTTCTTTGTGCGCCCTGGTGATAAAATATGTGGTCGTAAGTTTCCAAAGGCGCATTACGATAAGGGGGTTGAGTGGTATTCTCGACATTTCGTAGAATTTGCTGACCGGAAGGCGCTGGGAGAATTCTCTCCATGGTACTTTGCGTCGGCAGATGTGCGGCGGAGAATTAAAAAGGATTTACCAGATGTTAAATTATTGTTTGTTCTTCGGGATCCAGTGGAACGGATGTATTCGCATTTTCGCGAGCGATTGCTTCATCCGTATGAACCGGAGACCGTTGCTAATTTTAATATGGTTGAACAAAGCAGATTCTTTCAGTGGTATATTTGTTTGAGTCAGTACTATAAGCATTTGCGTTGGTGGTACGAAGAGTTTGGTCCAGAGCAAATTCTGGTTGTTTTATTAGAGGATCTGCGAAGAGATCAGTTGCAAACTTTGAATACCATAGCTGCTTTTCTAAGGGTATCACCTGTGACGCAGGAAATGATGGAAGAAAGAGTTTACGAGAATCCGGGGAAGTACTTCCGGAGAATAGGATTTGTTTGGCTCAAACGTGCATATTATCAGATAGTACCCGGCTGGCTGCGGCAACAACTACAGGTAAGTAAAAGGATAGGAAGAGTGCTCTATACTCCTTCAATCCCCAAGGTTGATTTCGAGCTAAGAGCAAAATTAATAGAGCGGTATTTCTATATGGATATCGTTCAACTGCAAAATCTCATTGGCAGAAACTTGGAAAATTGGCTATGGCCACTGAGAGCGACAAACGAGGAGAGCATCTGAGATCCAAAAATGGTACTTTTTGTTGTTCCTCATCCAACAGGGATCGCTGGTAGCACAGCTATTGCAGAGTATTTAAAGAAGCATTATCAGCACATTGGAGGTTTTTTATATAAGAACTCTTTTGGGGAAATTTCTGAGGTGCGAAGGGAAGGTCACACGAAGGCATCCCGGCAGATTGGAAAACTGTTACGTTCCCTCAAACGATATACAACGATAGGGAATTTACCATATTCTCTCAAAAAATATGCAGTCAGCTTTCAGTGGTATCAGCGGAAGCAGCAGAAGCAGACATTTTTAGAATTGGAAAAGCGTTACAGAAAGGTTCAGGGATTGTTAGAAAAATATCATGTGCGCCTTATTGCTTTTTATGGAACTCGTGGTATCTCCAACGTGCCAGTGATCAAGGCCGGGATTGAAAAGAGTATACCAATGGTAGTACTGCCATTAGCTGAGCATGCTACAGTAGAAACATTGTTACCTCCTCGGCGTGTTAACCCGTTGTATTGGGTGGAATTGTTCCCTGAGCTTGCTCAAGAATTCCGCAATTTTATGGTATATGATCCCCAAACAAATAGACACGTTTTCTTTTATCCAGCTTTTGCGATTCAGGCTCTGAAAGAGTTTGGGTTGATCCCTCCAAAACCATGGATCCAGGGATCGGGTTTTTCTCAAATTAAGGTAATGGTAGGTGGACAAGAAGAATACAATCGGTTACTGAAGGAAGGGCTCGAAACGGACAATCTGGTTATTACAGGACGCCCTGAGCACGATAAGCTCTTTCATCTTTTTCAGCAGAAATCTGAGCTCAAAAGTTCCATTTATCAGCGCTATGGATTCAAAATGGATTCCCCTTTGATAGTGGTTGCTTTACCGCAATTGTGGGAACATGGAGTGCTTGATTGGGGAGCCCATAAAGAACATATACAGGAGCTGATGCAGGTGCTGCGCTCATTGGAGGTGAATATTCTGATCTCGCTTCATCCCAAAATGGATGCCAAAAACTATACTTTCATAGAAGATTCCTATCAGGCTGTGATTGCGCAGGAGAGGCTCTTCGACATTTTGCCGGCTGCTGATGTCTTTGTGTCTTCCTATTCCTCTACGGTGCAGTGGGCAATGTTGTGCGAAGTTCCGACAATAGTGGAGGATTTTGTAGGTTTGCGCTATTCTGTTTTTGAGAGATATCCCGGAGTGAAGATAGTGCGGAATTCCCAGGAATTTGCACAGGCTTTAAGAAAAGTATTGCAGGACGCGGAGCATCGAAGAAAGCTCATTGCGGACATGAGAAGGTTTAAATCCCAAATAGCGCCTTTTGATGGCAAAGCTCTGCATCGGATAGCAGAGAGCATAGTAGTAGAAGTAGAACGTAACAGGCGAAGGAATGAGAATGCACAAACTTTTTGAACATGTATTTGTGATCGCAGAAGTTGGGATGAATCACGATGGTTCCTTAGGGCAGGCAAAAGCTTTCGTAGATGCTGCGGCAGAGTGTGGTGTTGATGCGGTAAAGTTTCAAACCCATATTTTTGAAGCTGAAAGCGTGGAGCACGCTCCAGCACCGCATTATTTTACCAGTGAGAGTCGCAAGGATTTTTTTCGCCGTACTGCATTTACAGATGAACAGTGGCAGGAATTAAAAGACTATACTGAACAGCAAGGACTGGTATTTGTTTCTTCTCCCTTCTCTATAGAAGCAGTAGAGTTGTTAGAGAAAATCGGAGTAACTCTGTATAAAGTCCCTTCGGGCGAAGTTACCAATATTCCGTACTTAGAGGCAATAGCAGAGACCCGGAAACCGGTTTTGTTGTCGACTGGAATGAGCAGTTGGGAGGAAATAGACACTGCGGTAGAAACGATTCGGGCTGTACATAATGACTTAGTTGTGTTGCAATGCACCTCGTCTTATCCGTGTCCTTATGATGAGGTGGGGTTGAATGTTCTTGAGGAAATACGGCAGCGCTATGGAACTGCTGTGGGATTATCCGACCATACGCTCACAATTTATGCGTCGCTGGCAGCGGTAACCTTAGGAGCTGTTGTTATTGAGAAACATTTTACACTGAGCAAGAAGCTTTATGGACCTGATGCTAAGTTCTCTCTGGAACCAGAGGAAATGAAGAGTCTGGTTGACGGTGTTCGCGCTATTGAACAGATGTTGCGACATCCAGTGGATAAAGACAGGAAGGCGCAGGAATTGAGAGAAATGAAAAGAGTTTTTGAAAAGAGCATCGTAGCTGCACAAGACCTTGATGCAGGGACAATTCTGAAAAGAGAGCATCTGGCTTTTAAAAAACCGGGAGATGGTATCTCTCCTAAATTTTACAGGCAGATCCTGGGCAGGCGCTTGAAGAGAAGTGTTCGTAGAGATGAGCAAATTTCGTGGCAGGATTTGGAGGTACAAAGCAATGCGTAAAGTAGCATTCGTTATTGGATCACGAGCAAATTATGCAAGTATTAAAAGCGTGATTCGGGCTTTACAGGAATATGACAGTGTTGAAACCCATATTTATGCTGGAGCCTCTGCTGTGTTGGACCGATATGGCAAGGTTGAGGATGTCATTGTCAAAGATGGTTTTAAGGTAGATGAAAGATTTTATATGCTGGTTGAGGGAGAGACACCGGAAACTATGGCAATATCTACAGGACTGGGCGTTATCAAGCTCACAGGGATTTTACAGAATCATCGACCTGACATTGTGGTAACCGTTGGTGATAGGTTTGAGACGATGGCCACCGCTATTACGACATCCTATCTCAACATTCGCCTTGCTCACACGATGGGAGGAGAAGTTTCCGGAACGATTGATGAGTCCATTCGCCATGCGGTCACAAAATTTGCGCATTTACATTTCCCGGCTAATCGGAAAGCTGCGGAGCGCATTATCCAGATGGGAGAGGATCCAGAGAATGTGTTCGTTACAGGGTGTCCGCGGATTGATATTGTAAAGGAGATTGTGGACAGTAACCGCAAAGATGAATTGGATAGTGAATGGTTCTGGCAAGAATTTAAAGGGGTTGGGGGTACATTTCCTCTTAACCGTGGTTCTTTTTTATTGGTAGTTCAACACCCAGTGACTACAGAATTTGGAAAAAATCGGCAACATATGCGCGAAACCCTGATGGCTCTCTACCAGCTCCGGATGCCGACTATTATGTTATGGCCCAATGCCGATGCAGGGAGTGATGAAATTGCTAAGGAAATCCGGACTTTCCGAGAGCGATTTAGGACAAATGAATGGTTGCATTTGTTCAAAAATCTACCTATGGAGGTATTTGTTCGCCTGATGGATATGTGTGCTTGTATGGTCGGCAATTCCAGCAGTGCGATTCGGGAAGGAGCAATTGTAGGAGTTCCCGCGGTCAACATCGGAACACGTCAACAGGGGAGGTGCAAAGGACGGAATGTGCTGGATGTGCCGTATGACCGTGACGCTA
Source organism: Candidatus Kapaibacterium sp. (assembly GCA_027082775.1). Taxonomy (GTDB): domain Bacteria; phylum Bacteroidota; class Ignavibacteria; order Kapaibacteriales; family WFXC01; genus WFXC01. Next base: position 11,774 of record JALWUI010000069.1, on the reverse strand, counting down.
TCCTGGATGCGATTTCCCGGCAACTCCGACATGGTAAGTATGAACCTGATTTTCTCTATGGCGATGGATTTGCTGGCAAGCGCATTGCAAAAATCTTAAGTCAGGTAGATTTGTCGAAGATTAGCCTTCAAAAGCGGTTTATAGATCGTAGGATCCTTGAGGGTTTAGCGTTGTCAGATGGAGTTGGCGTAGAGTAGTGCATTGCGCAAGGCGTGGGGGTTATGAGAAGCGAAATTCTGGCAATTATTCCTGCCCGAGGTGGTTCTAAAGCGATTCCATTGAAAAATTTAGCTATGCTGGGTGGGAAACCATTGTTGCAGTATACTATTGATGCGGCAAAGCAGAGCAAGTTGATTACCCGGATTATTTTGAGCAGTGATCATAAGGAAATCATCCGATATGCACACCAGCAAGGCATTGAGGTCCCTTTTGTCAGACCGGCGGAATTAGCACGTGATACTACGCCTATGATTGAAGTTGTGGAACACGCGGTGAAATATTTAGTGAATAAAGAAAGCTACAGACCAGATTATATTGTGCTACTGCAACCGACTTCCCCTTTGCGGACGGCTCAACATATTGATGAAGCGTTAATGCTTTTGTTGGATTCAGAAGCAGATTCTGTGGTGAGTGTTGTGGAGGTTCCCCATCAATTTAATCCCTATTCAGTGATGTTGCAGCAGGGGAATTTCCTGGTTCCTTTTCTGGAATTTGATGAAACGAGAAATCTCCGGCAGTTGAAACCGCTATTTTATGCCCGCAATGGACCTGCGGTTTGTGCATTGACGTATGAATGTTTGATTCAAAAGAAGAGCTTGTATGGTGAAAAAATTCTTCCCTATGTTATGGACAGGGCAGAATCTATCGATATTGATGATAGCTGGGATTTATCCATAGCTGAATACTTACTGAAGATTCGAGAAGGTGCTATAGGGAGGCAATGAGATGGATCTTTTGCTGGTAACTGGAGTGGCTGGGTTTATCGGCTGGAAAACCTCTGAGCTACTGCTTGCAAGTGGCTATCGTGTTATCGGAATTGATAACTTGAATGATGCATACGATGTACGTCTTAAGTATTATCGATTGCGACAACTTCAATCGAGGAAGAATTTTAAGTTTTATGAGGTGGATATTGAAAACTGGAAGGATTTAAGGCAGCTTTTCCAGGATCACCATTTTGATGCGGTTGTACACTTAGCGGCGCGGGCGGGGGTTCGGGATAGTTTGGTAGACCCAGAGATCTACTTTAGAACAAATGTCCTGGGAACGCTCAACTTAATGAATCTTATGCGAGATTTCAAGGTGAAAAAGCTTGTGTTAGCTTCAACTTCTTCATTATATGCTGGCAAGACACCTCCTTTTCGCGAGGATCTTCCAGTTGATACGCCAATTTCTCCGTATGCTGCTTCTAAGAAGGCAGCCGAAGAAATTGGCTATACGTATCATTATTTGTATGGGCTGGATATTGTTGTATTGCGATATTTTACAGTGTATGGTCCGGCTGGACGTCCGGATATGAGCATTTTCCGGTTCATAAAATGGATAGATGAGGGGGTACCGGTTGAGATTTTTGGCGATGGATCTCAGTCCAGAGATTTTACTTTTGTTGAAGACATAGCACGTGGGACTATGCAAGCTCTTGGTGTAGAAGGATATGACATCATTAATCTGGGGGGCGGTGGGGATCCTGTATCGTTGAACCAGGTCATTGCGATGATAGAGGAGAAATTAGGCAAGCGTGCAATACTTCGCTGGAAAGAATTTCACAAAGCGGATATTAAGCAGACCCAGGCTGACATCACTAAAGCGAAGCAGAGGTTACACTGGAAACCTGAGGTAAGCTTTGAGCAGGGGATAGAGATGACATTGCAGTGGTATGTAGAAAATAGAGAATGGCTAAGTAATGTCCAGCTTTGATCAGCACAACAAGGTTAGCGACCTTTCTTTACCATATAAGGGAGAAGTTGAATATCAAAACATCGACGTTGATCGGCTACGACCCAACAAAGCTTATGATTATCTTATCGAAAATCGCAATGCTGCACTCCAAGAAATCTTGAGTACTCCCGAGAAGCTACAGGAATTTTTGATATACCGATCTTGTCCTTGTTGCGGAAGTTCTCAGTATAAATTTTTGTATAAAAAAGATTCTCTGGATCTTGTTCAATGCGTGGACTGTGACGTAATATACGTAAATCCGATCTTTGATGAGGAAAAATATTTAGCCATTTACCAAAGCCAGGAGTACCAGGAAATTGTTCGGAGATTGGGAGAAGAGTCACATTTATATAGGGTAGAGCGGTTTGGAAGAGAACGAGCGCAATTTATCGAAAAGTTTCATACTCCATCATTGCCGAAGCGCTTTCTGGACATAGGGTGTTCAACGGGGTTTGTTATCGAAGCACTACAAGAGTTAGAATGGGAGTGTGTTGGATTAGAGTTGAATCCCAGTGCAGTAAGTTTTGCTCAGAGGCGAGGACTGAATGTTATTAATGTTCCCCTGGAGGAATTTCATACTAATCAGCAATTCTCGGCGATAGGGATGTTTGATGTACTGGAGCATTTGGTCAATCCGCGCCAGATAGTGTTACGTGCTCGCGAGTTACTGTACGAGGGGGGAAATTTGTTTATATATGTTCCCAACTACAACAGTGCCAGTAAGGAATTGTTGGGAGTTCAACATGCCCATTTTATATGGCCTACGCATCATCTAACGTATTTTACCCCTGTTACATTGAAAAATTTTTTGGAGAGTTTGGGCTTTGAAGTTTTTTTCTGGGAGACTCAAGGATTGGATCTATATGATTGGATATGGTTTTTAGAAAATAAAACGGAGTTTGAGATTGAGTGGTTCAAAGCTTATATAGAAATCTTCCAATTCTACATCAATGCTGCCGGTCACGGTAAGAATTTGCGAATGTTTGCCCGAAAGGTGTAGATACTGAGACCATGCAGGGTAATAGACAGTGCTACTTTAGTGCAATTAAGCATTTTTTCAGTCTCCCTTCGATTGATGTACTGATTTTTGTTGAGCATGTTGATCGAGAGCTTGAAATTGCCAGGCAAATTGCACGGCGTATTCAGTCATCGAGAAATACCGTGGCAATACTACATTCACGCTTAGATATTCCTGTGCTGAGTTTACTGGCGTTGCGGCGGATACCGATTAAGGTGGGTATCTATCCTTCTGCTGTGCTTCCTGAAAAAAGCGTAATATATCATACACTTCGGAGCATTCCATGCCATATTGATTTGCATTGGGAACAGCTATTATACAAACCTGGTAAGGAAACGAAGCGTCCGCGTGGGGTTGCATTGTCTGATTCCTTTTATCATATTGCCTGGGATGAGGCATTTGCTGACTTTTTGCTATCCAGCGGAGTTAAGCGAGAAAACATTGTTATAACAGGCAATCCTGCTTTTGAAATTTTATTGCAACTACGAGAGAAGCAGCAGGAGTACAAAAAGCAATTAGCTGAAGAATTTGGGCTGAGCAGTCAAAGTACCTGGTTATTCTTGCCCATGAATTATGCCTGGGCTTTTCTCAGACAGAAGGATCTACAATACAGGAAACAATTAGGTTATTCTCAGGCTATTCTGCAGGAATTTCCGCAATATGCCAAACAGTGTTTTAAAGCTTTTGTACACTTTGTGTTATGTATGAAGAAGAAGTTCAATTACAATATTATTGTTCGTCCGCATCCAAGTGTAACGGCACAGCAATACGAAGAGGCTTTTCTTAAGATTTCGGGTTTGCAGCGGCTACCGGAAGGTATATTAATCACTCATCAAAAATCCGCTCGGGAATGGGTAGCTGCGAGTGATATTGTTGGTAGTTCGTGGAGTACGGTGGCGTATGATGCGTTCCGAATTGGTAAACCAGCTTTTTTATTTACGCCCTATCCTCGACCTGAATGGTTAGAAGTTCCCTGGTATCAAGAATTAGTCGAGGTGCGGAGTTGTGAGGACTTTGAGGATAAATATCCTGAGATTATTAAGCGCCGGTATTCAGGAGATATAAATTCTCATATTGGCGCTTTGGAACGCTTATCAACTTTTGTTTTGGAATTGGTTAGAGATAACAAAGAGAAAACAGGTTGTGTTTCTTTCCCTTCTGATCAGTCTATGAAACGTATGTGGATGCGTAAGTGGGTAGCGTCGGTGATGATGCGAACGATGATTCCTTTGAAGTTGCATAGGATATTTTTTTCACGGTGGATGGCTCTGGAAAGAGATTTGATGGTTCCAGAAGTTTATGTTGCTTATAATCAGGAATAAACTATGGCGAAAATTCTTATTACTGGAGGAGCAGGATTTGTAGGTTCTCATACAACCAAGGACTTCGTAGATCATGGATATGAAGTGGCTGTGCTGGACGCGTTCCATATTTATGTCCTGCCGATCCAGGAATGGTTTTTGGAGAATATGAACTATCGGTTTCAGTACCTGCTGAAAGATGCCCGTATTGAGCGAGGAAGTACGCTCAATAAAGATGATCTTCGCAGGATCATCGTAGATTTTCGTCCCAATCGAATTGTGCATTTTGCTGCTCTTCCACTTGCCAACGTGGCTGTGCGGAAAAGTGAGGAGGCATTCCAGGGGATTTTGCAGGGTACCGTTAATTTGTTGGAGATTCTTCGGGATCTTGATTTTGTTGAACGCTTTGTCTACATTTCTTCCAGTATGGTCTATGGGGATTTCGAAAAAGTTCCAGTTCCGGAATCCGCACGCAAATCTCCTAAGGACATTTATGGGGGAATGAAATTGGCAGGAGAGATCCTGACGAAGGTTTACGCTCAACGATATGGGATTCCTTACACGATTGTCCGCCCCTCAGCAGTTTACGGACCAACTGACAATAATCGCCGCGTGATCCAGCTTTTTCTGGAAAGAGCTTTCCGTAAGCAACCTTTGCAAATTCGGCGGGGTAATGATTCGCGCCTGGATTTTACCTACGTTAAAGACCTGGCAATGGGAATTCGGTTAGCAACGCTGTCTCCACAAGCTGAAAATCAGGAGTTTAATATTACATATGGAGAAAGCCGGACGCTGGATGATGTTGTCCAGATTCTTAGACACTACTTCCCGGACTTGCAGGTCCAGGAGGTACAGGATCCGGAAACGTTTCGTCCCAGGCGGGGAGCTTTAGACATTTCGAAGGCAAAACGATTACTGGGGTATTCTCCTCAGTGGCCCCTGGAACGTGGACTACCTGAGTACATTGATTTTATGCAGCGGTATAACGTTTCCATTACTCGATCGGATAATTTGAGCTGACAGTTGACAGGGGCGGGATGAAGAGACTACTGATATTTGGAACGGGTTCTCAGGCGCGATATGTCATTGAAAATTTGCGTTATGCTCGAGATGTTATTATCGAGGGACTTATAGATCTTGAGTCCCCAGAAAACGTTGGGAAGCAGGTTAATGGTGTCCCGATACTGGCAGTGTTGCACAATTTTTCACAGCGAGAATTTCCGCCGAAACAATATTACGTGATCGTGGCATATGGCAATAACAGGAAGAAGAAAGATATTGTAAGTCGATTGGAAGATCAGGGATACCGTTTTCTATCTGCTATTAGTCCTGCGGCCTATATCGCATATGGCGTTACTATCGGCGTTGGTTGTATTGTGAATCCCCATGTGGCGATTTTGCCAAACGCAACGATTGGCGATCATGTGATTATCCATTCAGGTGCTGTCATAGAGCATGATTGCGTTGTGAGACCATATGCTAACATCGCTCCTGGTGTAAGCTTTGGAGGCAGAGTGTATGTAGGAGAAGGAGCGTACGTATACACAGGTAGCGTTGTGATTCCGGATGTACGGATCGGAGAATGGGCTATTGTTGGGGCGGGGACAGTAGTATTGAAGAATGTACCTGATAATACTACGGTAGTAGGTGTACCAGCACGGATCGTTGGACATAAGGGTAATAAAAAGTGATGAAGAAAAATCGAATTCCCTTCTTTGGGAACCAGCGTGAGTATATACAGTACAGGGAAGAACTGCTGGCTATCGTAGACCAGGTAATGAGTACAGGGCAGATGCTACAGAGCCAATATGTGGATGAGTTTGAAGATCGTATTGCCCGGTTTGTAGGAAGGGAGTATGCAGTGAGTGTGAATTCGTGTACAGACGCTTTGTTTTTTGCACTGCGTGCTTTAGGAATTGGAGAAGGTGATGAGGTTTTGGTAACGAACTTTTCTTTCGTTGCATCAGCATCAGCAATTGTACGCACGGGGGCACGCCCCGTGTTTGTTGATATCGATCCATACACACTGAATATGGATCTCCAGAAAGCTGCAGAGAAAGTTTCTCGGACTACCAGAGCGCTGGTCTGGGTCCATTTGTATGGATTAATGGGGAATGTATCAGAAATTCTGGATTTTGCTCGGCGATATGGATTACTGGTTGTAGAAGATGCGGCGCAGGCATTAGGAGCAGAATTTCAGGGAGTGCGAGCCGGGGGAGTGGGGGACGTAAGTTGTATTAGTTTTGATCCTACAAAAGTGGTAAGTGCCCCCGGCAGTGGAGGAGTAGTGTTGACAGATGAGGAAAGAATCGCAAGCAAGGTTCGGTCTTTCCGATACCATGGGAAGGGAGTACAAGGAACGTTTGATGAACTCGGATATAATTCTCAAATGTCTTCCATTGCGGCGGCAGTGTTAGCTCAGAAATTGATATGGCAACAGGATTGGTTAGAGCGGCGGAGAGCAATTGCCGCATATTATATGGCACAGCTTGCTGATTTGCCTTTGCAGCTTCCTGCCGAGATTCCTGGTAGCCTGCACATTTATCATAAGTTTGTTCTTCGAAGCTCTCGGAGGGATGAGCTTAGACAGTTTCTTCAGGATCAGGGTGTTGAGACTAAAATTCATTATGCATTGCCGCTTACAGAGCAACCAGTATTTAACAGCTACATTGATCCAGGCGCTATGACTGCATATCCAGTATCATATGATGCTGCTCGAACAGTTCTTTCCCTTCCCATTCATCCTTACTTGCAGGAGGCAGAAGTCCATTTTGTTGCTGACACGATCAAAGCGTTTTTCGAGAAAGTAGAATGAAAATCTTACATCTTTCGCTGTGGTATATTCCAGGAATGGGCTATCAGGAAAATTTTTTACCCAGACATCAAGCCGCTTTAGGACATCAAGTTTCAATAGTGACAAGTGCTTATTACCCCCGTTACTTCCGTCAGCGGAATGGACAACTGCAAACAGGAGAATTCTGGGATCAGGGGGTCTGGTGTGTTCGGATACCTGGAGTTATGGTGGGAAACTGGTCTCAGGTTTATTTTTATAAGCTACGGGAAACGGTCGAAAGCATTAAACCAGATGTGGTGCACCTGCACGGGTTATGGTCTGTGCCTTCTTTTCAATTTGCATGGTTGCTTCCTCGGAAAGTGCGGAAAGGTATCGCAGTGGTAGCTGATGATCACACTGATAATGGAAATTTGCCCACAGGAATAGGGGGATATTTTCGATTCGCAGTGGCTCGGTTGGTGGGGAGTAGGGTAATACATATTGGCGGTAAGTTGATTGCTGTTAATCCTTTTTCCAGAACATTCTTGATGCACGTATTGAAGTTCCCGGAGGAACACATCGAACTTCTTCCATTGGGGATCAACGATGAGGATTTCTTCCCGGATAATGAGCTCAGATGGAAATTTCGGGAGAAATTGCAGGTGCCAGAACGAGCAATTGTATTTATTACTTCAGGCCGATTGAGTGGAGGGAAGGGATTTGAGCAGTTAATCCAGGCTTTTGCAAAGTTACATCATAAGTTCCCGATGGTTCGATTGGTAGTAGTTGGCGGAGGACACAAACAGTATCAGGACTCTCTTGTTGCTTTAAGTAGAGAACTGGGGGTTGAGCGCAATGTCATCTTTGTTCCGTGGGTTTCTCAAGAAGAACTGAATGGTTATTACAATGCTGCAGACGTTGGGGTTTTACCAGGCAAATTGGGAGGTATTAAAGAAATACTGGCTGTGGGTAAACCGTTGATCGTTCCAGACCATATTGCAACGCGCTATTTTGTTGAAGATGGTGGCGGAGTGAGTTTTCGTACTGAAGCAGGATTGGTTGAAGCAATGCGCTTTTATGTGGAAAATTCAGATAAAATTCAGGAACAGGGGGCAATTGCTCTCAGAACGGTTCGAAATAAGTTATCGTGGAGGAATATTGCACGACGTAGTATTGAGGTATACGAAGAAGTTTGCCGCGATGTTGCTTAAGACCTTAGAGAAGGATGGCTAAAAAACGCGTATTGCTCATCGGCTCTGTGCCGCCGCCGCACCACGGGTCGAATATTTACTTTGAGAATTTGTTACGGTCGAGGGTGCAGGAGGTGTTTGCGGTGACCCACCTGGATACATCGGATCATCGGTCGCTGGATAATATCGAGCGGGTGGATCTGGTGAATGTGTGGTTAGGGGTGAGGAATGTTGTAGAATTGCTGTGGTTGCTGCTGACGCGGCGGTTTGATTTGATCTATGTTCCGATTGCTCCGTCGTTTCCTGCGTTTCTGCGGGATGGGTTGTTTTTGTTGCTGGCGCGGTGGTTTTCGAAGGCGCCACGGGTGGTGCACCTGCATCGGCAGGGATTTCGGAGGGAATTCTATGATCGCGTGGGGAAGTTTGGGCGGTGGTTTATCCGGTCCGCACTGAAAGGGACTGCTCGGGCGATTGTGCTGGGAGAACGGCTGCGGAAAGCGTTTGATGGACTTGTGCCGGAAGAGCAAGTGGTTGTGGTGCCGAATGGGATTGTTCCGCCGATCGATCGGCCGCCGCAGCGAGATCCGGAGAAGCCGGTAGTGCTTGGATATCTGGGGAATTTGTTTCGTACCAAGGGGGTAATGGAGTTGCTGCGAGCATTTGCGGTGGTGCATCGCCGATATCCGGAAGTGCGGTTGCAGATTGCGGGGGGGTGGTGGAAGAAAGACGCGTCGCTGAAGCAGGAAGTTGAGCAATTCATAGCATCGCAGCAACTGGGGCGCTCGGTACAGTTGTGGGGAGTTGTTGAAGGAGATCGGAAAGATCAGTTTTTAAAAGAAATGGATGTGCTGGTTTTTGTATCGCAGAATGAAGGATTTCCCTTAGTGTTGCTGGAGGCAATGGGGTATGCTCTACCGGTTATTGCTTCCAGAGATGTCGGGAGTATACCAGAAGTTGTTCAAGATCGCAGAACCGGTATCTTAGTCGACCCGCACAACATCGATGAGATTGCAGCGGCGATGGAGTGGATGATTGAACATCCGCAGGAACGGATTGCGATGGGAATGGCAGGACGTCGGCGGTTTGAGGAGGAGTACACAATGGATCGGAATGTGGAGCGGATGATCCGGCTGTTTCGGGAAGTGATTGAAGAAAAGGAAGTTAGAGAAAGGCAGGAAATAATGGCGGAGGCAGAATGAAGAATGTAGCGCAGGAGAGGAGACAACCGTACGTTATCTGGCACGAGGGGTATGTGCAGCCGGAGGATTTTGAGCGGCGGAATGGACACCGGGGAGCGGTGGTGTGGTTTACTGGCCTTAGTGGGGCGGGGAAGTCCACGATTGCACGGGAGGTGGAGTGGCGCCTGTTTGAGATGGGGAAGCACGTGTTCGTGCTGGATGGGGATAATGTCCGGCACGGGTTGAACCGGGATCTTGGGTTTTCGCCGAAGGATCGGGAGGAGAATATCCGGCGAGTTGGTGAAGTTGCGAAGTTGTTCCGGAACGCCGGAATGATTGTGTTGACCGCTTTTATTTCACCGTATCGGAAAGATCGGGAACAGGTGCGGAAGTTGCTTCCCGAAGGAGATTTTCTGGAGATCTATGTCAAATGTGGTGTGGATACGTGTATTCAGCGGGATCCGAAAGGGCTGTACCAGAAAGCGCTGCGGGGTGAGATCCCGGAGTTCACCGGCATTTCCGCACCGTATGAGCCGCCGGAGGATCCAGAGTTAGTGCTGGATACGGAGCAGATGTCCGTAGAAAAATGCGTAGATGCCGTCATCGATCTGCTGGACCGTCAAGGGATTCTGCATCTTTCCGGGTGATTTTCAAAAGCTCTGCGACCTTATCAATTTCCTTTCTTGCCTTCCTTGTGTTGTCCTTCCAGGTTGTTTCTTTTCATATTCCTACCCTGCCATCCAGCTATGGTTTTCCTGCTATTTCCTTGACGGCGCTGTCGCGCTGATGATCGTAGAGTATTGACTCTCGTTGCTCAGGCGGCGCGGTTTGGTGGTTTTTGCTGTGCGGGGTACTGGTTTTTTGGAGGGGATCGGGATTTGCCTGAGCGTTTAGATTGCTGTTTTTGCATCAGCCTTGCGTTGCCCGGAATGCCAGCGTGAGGTGTTTCTATTGCTATTGAATGGTGATGGGTCGTATCGGGGATTCCGACAGAGGTGCGCTGCGGCGGGGACGTGCTGTGAGGGGCTGGGGGATTGGCTGCGGCTGTGGTTCTGAGAGGAGCCGGGACTACTGAAAGCTCCGTAAAGGTTGTCCGGGATCGAAGGCTTCCGGGGTCGGTGGTAGCCGGATTTCTGACGAGGGAGTAGGAAACTTACTATCGGGTGACATTACGGTGCTGGGGCGACGGTGTTGCAAGGATACGTAAGTACGAAACTCACTATCGGAGGGCATTGCTCGTTGTGTTGCGTTGTTGTGTCAGAGTGATGGGGTGAAGAAGATGTGGTGGGTCGTCTGGGTGTTGATGATAGGGTGTTTGCCCGGCGTGGTTGTGGCACAGAATACCGGGGAGCCGGGTGGACTGGATTCGCTGCTGCGGTCGCCGTATCATACGATTCGGACGCATTTGTGGTATTTGCAGCCTGAGCAATACGATCCTGTGCTGGCAAGTTATACGCTGGATCATCCACAGCCGGGGTCGGAAGAAGCGCAGCAACTGGCGATTCAGCTTAAGCAGATCTATGATGGGATGGGTCTGCTTGTGCGGATGGATCTGATTCCCAGCGATCCGAACTACGTGGATTCGACGTGGAAGAAGCACGTTTTCTTTCCTTTTCCTCAGGAGTTGCCCGAAGTGTATCTGGAGAAAGTGGGGGATCGGTGGTTGTACTCCCGGCATACCGTGGAGCTTATTCCCGCCATTCACCAGCAGGTGTATCCCTTTGGGATGGCGAAATTACTCACGGTTTTGTCAAAATTTGGTACTGCTCGGTTCCTGGGATTGGCTTTGTGGCAGTACATTGCGACCTTGATATTTGTATTGCTTGCGTATGGAGTCTATAAATTGCTGGGCTGGCTGCTCACTTCCTTTTTTGTACGTGTCTTGCAGCGCTTTGCAAAGGTGCGCCGTATTGCCGACGAATGGTTCCGGGCGGTGGCGCGACCGACGAGTTTCTTGATCGTTTTGCTCCTGTTGCGACTCTTCCTGCCCATTTTGCAGTACCCGGCGACGTTGATGCAGTATGTGGTTGTGCTCTTTAAAATTGCAATTCCGCTGACGCTGACCATCATTGCGTACCGCATCGTTAGCCTGGCTGCGCAGTATGCGATGAAGCTGGCGGAAAAAACGGAAACGACGCTGGATGATCAATTGATCCCGTTTGCCCGGAAGATTCTGAAAGTTCTGGTCGTGCTGACCGGCGTGCTGTTTGTCATTGACAATCTGGGATATGATATTACGGCGCTGCTGGCAGGACTCTCTATCGGCGGTTTAGCCGTCGCACTGGCAGCACAGGATACGATTAAGAATTTTTTTGGTTCGCTGGTTATCTTTACCGATCGTCCATTCCGCCAGGGCGATTATGTGCTGTACAACAA
>JALWUI010000068.1:6437-24495 GCA_027082775.1 Candidatus Kapaibacterium sp. | reverse complement strand
CCGCACATCCATCGTGTCCAGAGAGACGTGCAACCATTCCGCTAATCCCTTCGGACCGTACACTTTCAGTTCCTTACTCCGCCGTTCTGTGGAATACGTTGGCAACAAGCCGGCTAAACCCAGCACGTGATCAACGTGCAAATGGGTAATAAAAATTTTCTGGATAGCACCCCGCGAGATTTTTGCCCGCATCAACTGTAACTGCGTTCCTTCCGCACAGTCGAACAGCAAAACCTCTCCCCCAAACGGGACCAGCAGTGCGGTAGCAGAAGGATGCCGCGTGAGTAATGGAACGCCTCCTGCTTTATTGCCCAGAACACAAAATTGCAACATCACGACGACAGCAAATGTTCAACAATCCGCTGGTAAAGCCGATGCCCCCATTGCGCAAACTGCTCGAAGTACCCGGTATACCACTGACAGAGATGGATTCCTCTCTGCAGAGACTCTGCCACATCTTCAGCATCCAGTATGCCGCCGGTACGAATCACCACAAATTCGTGTGCTGGCGGGTGCTCCCGCAGATATTCCACCGCTGCAAGACACCGCAGCAAAGACTCCTCTTTCAGCGGTCGCCCACTCACGCCGCCACCGAAGTTCTGCACAAAAAAATCATAATACCGCTGTTCACGCAGATGGATACGTTCCCGATGAAGCAAGTAATTGGTCGACGTATTGCCAAAGTTTACCCCATCAAATCCCAGATCACAGAGCTTTGCTACAATATCCGCTACCATTGACAGCGGTACGTCATTAGAAAACTTCACAACTACGGGGACAAAGCGTTTCCGTTTCCGCAGAAATTTCTCCCGAACAATTTCCAGCCGCTTCCAGACCAGATCCCAGGCTTCCCGGTCTGTTTGCGTATTTGGACAGCTTTCGTTGATTTCCACAAAATCGATCCCGATGTTTTTAAAGAGGAACAACCCATCAACCAGCGCATCAGCAGCTTCATCAAACGCCAGCTCATCGGGCGGGGCAATGCTGATACCGCGGGGACATCCGGGCTGCGATAGAAACTGTTGCAATTGCCGAACAACATACTGATAGCCGGGATTGGGCAATCCGAGCCAATTCGACGCAGCCTGCGAACGTGGATAGCTCAGAAAAGGCTGTACAATTCGTCCTTTGCGATTCCCCCGGCGGGGATAGAGCGTCACCGTTCCTGCCAGAAATGCACCCGCTCCCTGCCGATAAGCGACAGAATAGCCGCGTCCGGCTTTAAACATTCCCGCTGCATTAAAAATGGGTGTCTGAAAGCGGAGCCCCCAATATTCCACTCCTGCTGCCGGGGGAGGAACGTACCGTTCTGGCTGTGCCCTTGCCAGGCGTTCCAGAAACCAGCGTCGTGTCTGTGCGTAGAACCACACGGCAAGTGCCGGCGGGATCGTTGATACCACCAGCCGCCGCACCCAGCGATCCAATCGTGCAAGCAAAGGAAGCATTTACAGAATCCTTGCTCCCAGGCACGATGCGACGGCTCCAACTGCAAATTCTGCACTCTGATTATGCACGTCCAGGATAGGATTGACCTCCACCACTTCCAGCGAATGGACTTTGCGCGTCTCCGCCAGCCGTTCCATAAGAAAGTGCGCTTCTCGATAACTCAATCCCCCCGGTACTGGCGTTCCCACCCCCGGAGCAACCGAGGGATCGACACTATCCAGATCAAAGCTGATGTGCAAAAAATCCACCCGGTTGACAAGGTAGTCAATAGCGTCCGTTGCGACTTTGAAAATGCCATCGCGATCAATTTCGTACATCGTGTAGGTACGGATTCGCAGCGTACGGATCAGCTTCTTTTCACCGGGATCAATGGAGCGAATGCCAACCAGCACTACGTTTGCAGGATCGACTTTCGGGGAAAAGTCCAGCAACTGCGTCAATTGCGCCGCCCCATATCCGAGGGAAACCGCCAGGGGCATCCCGTGAATATTACCCGACGGGGTTGTTTCCGGCGTATTCATATCCGGATGCGCATCGATCCAGATAACGCCGAAGGTTTTTTGATGCTCCTGACAGTATCGGGCAATGCCGGCAATAGAGCCAATACTCATCGAATGATCGCCGCCCAACACCAGCGGCATTTTGCCGCTTTCTAACACAGTATGGACACGGTAAGCCAGCTCCTCCGTTGCTCGCGCAATTTCCGGCAAGTACCGGGCGCGAGGATCTTCAATAGCCTGCACCTCCGCTACCTGAATTGGCAAATCCCCCCAATCCTGCACCTCATACCCTAAGGCTTCCAGTCGTTCCCGGAGACCAGCAATCCGCATCGCCGATGGGCCCATATCCACCCCCCGGCGTCCAGCACCCAAATCCATCGGGAATCCCAGAACGACAATGCTCATCGATGCATTACTGCTGTTCGTCCGATTGCTGTAGCAAGCTCAACAAGCGACTCAGGGTAGCACGCAGTTCCCTGCGGGATACAATCATATCCACAAATCCGTGTTCCAGCAAGGATTCCGCCCGCTGGAATCCTGGCGGCAACTTCCGACGAATGGTTTGTTCAATGACCCGGGGACCGGCAAAGCCAATCAGAGCACCGGGTTCCGCGATGATAACATCGCCCAGCATTCCATAGGAAGCGGTAACGCCTCCGGTGGTTGGGTGCGTCAGAACTGCGATATACGGAATCCGATGTTCTGCCAATTCTGTCAATTTCGCTGCCGTTTTTGCCATCTGCATCAACGAAAGCGCACTTTCCTGCATTCGAGCACCGCCGGAGGCGCACACCACGATGTAAGGCACATTGCGACGAAGGGCTTCATCAGCAGCTCGAATGAACTTCTCCCCCACCACCGAACCCATACTGCCCCCAATGAAGCGGAAATTCATCAATCCTGCAACCACCGTTTGCCCTTCAATCTGCCCAACACCGGTCATCAATGCTTCGGAATGTCCAATTTCCCGGTAGGCTTTGGCTAAACGATCGGTATATCGCTTGGTATCCACAAATTCCAGTGGATCCACGGAGCGAATATTCGTATTGGTTTCCTGAAACGTTCCCTCATCGAAGAGGATTTTCACAAATTCCTGCGGACCAATGCGGAAATGCGCGCCACACTTGGGACACGTATACTGATGCTCCTCCAGTTGCCGCTTATAGATAATTTCGCCGCACGCTTCGCATTTTGTCCACAGTCCCTCTGGCATTTCCCGTTTTGCGGCACCCTCCTCCGAGCGCCTGCCTCGAAGAAACCACATTCCAGCCGCCTTCCTGTTCACACACAATGTCAACGTGAAAACGCAAAGATACAAAGAACCTTGTACAGAAATGGCACGAGAAGAGCCAGAGATCTCCCCTCAGAGATCAGCACTGCAACTACCGCTTTCGGCTGATCAAGTGTTCTGCATCGCCTTTTCACGAAATGCTGCTGCCGCCTGGTGATCACCCTGCGCTTCAGCAACTTCTGCTAACCAGTGCCACGCTTGCTGATTCTGCGGATGCAATTGCACACTGAGAGACAACAACTGTCGTGCTTCATCAGGGCTTCCCAATTGAAAAAGTGCCGTGGCTGTATCCACCAACAGCGTGTCCAATCCGTAGCCCAACACTGAGCGAAACTTCCACACTTTCCAGTGATCCATCAATCGCTGCAATCGCTCCAAAGCCTCCTCCCACTGTTGCTGATGCAACGCCTGTACAGCCCGGATGTATTCCGTATCTGGATGGTCTGGCGTTATATCCTCTACCTTTGCCAGAAACTCTTCGCACAATCGCTCTTCACCTTCCTCCAGGGACAGCCACGCCAGCCGAAGCAGCACCAGTTCCGCATACCGCACCGGCAATCCCCGCATTGTCAGCGCTGCTTCATACAACTGAATTGCCTCATCAATAGCACTCTGCTCCAATGCTTCTTCCGCCATTCCAACGGCAATGATCGCATCTTCCCGGCTGCGCAGATACCGTCCGGCAATTCGGTGCAGATCAGTTCCAACCAATGCATCAATACGGGTCAACAGCTTCAACGTCGCTCGCTGCCACGTCCAGAACTGCCGCGCTCGCTGCGCTCCCATCACTCCCCGCAAAAATGCCTCGTGCGGTCGATCATAGAGCGTGTGCAAAATCTTCACCAGTGCTTCCTGATCCGGTTCCAGCACCCACGCAGTGCCAGTCAGCGGATGTCCATCGATGCGATCCCCAATTTCCCGGCGAACTGCGGGAATCTTCCATCCAACGTGTTCATCTACAAAATCGTCCGTTGCTCCCCCTTCTGTGACAACAACTGCCAGCCCGCATGCCATTGCCTCAAGGGTCGGCAACGAAAAACCTTCGCCCCGATAGGGCATCACCAATGCCGTACAGGCGCGATACAACTGCGCCATCTCTTCCGGTGACAGCGTCTGGTCAATGTAGAGTACTTCCGGCGCATTGGGCGTTTGCTGAAACTGCTGGATCAGTTGCTGCGCTGTTTGCCCTCGATAGAAGGAATCACCTCCCATATCCTTGATCACCAGGACCACATCATCTGAAGCGGTAAAGGCTTTCGCATACGCAGCCAGCAACACATCGATGCCTTTACGGAAAATCGTTCCTCCAACATACAGCAATCGCAACCGCTTCTGCGTCGGCAATGGATATGCATCCCCATACGGTGTGAATAATTGCGGATCAATCCCATTGGGAATAACCTGTACCTGATCAAACGGCAATCCCGACCGTACCATCGCCTCGCGGGCAAAGGTAGATGGCGTCCAGATCTCGTTTGCCTGTGCAAAAATCTCTACGAAATCCCTGCGAAGATGGGAAAATTCCCACGGCTGCATAATCACCCACTTGCCAATCGGTGGGGCTTCTGCTTTGGGGGGCCACTGATGTCGCACCCAGACCGTTGGAACCTCCTTCAACCGCTCCCAATCCACCGCTTTGTTCCGCACATCGCACCGCGCCAATTGCTCCAATGCCGGATCTCCTTCAGGTGCAAATTGATCCTGCTCGTACGGCACGATCGTCAACTCCACGCCGGGCACTTTGAGCAGATTCAAACAGTGCTGCCGGTTAATGAGTGCTAAGGAATGGGTAACAAATTGCGATCCTTCCCAGATTACGTGGAGCTCTGGCAAAGTCTCTTTTTCGTTCAGTGTCGGATCTGCCCGTTTTTCTCGCTCCTCCATCCCGTTCCCTGCGGTCGCCGTGCGAGTAGATACACGACCGGAAATTCCCTCATCGACATCTTCCGCTTCTGGATGCTGCTCGCTGCTTTCCTCTTCCTGAGAATGAGCAGCATCAACTGGCTGCGGTACAACTTCCAGAGTAATGCGTCCATCCGGGGTTTTCTGCCACTGAACAATGGTATAGCCACTCTCTGCTACTGCTTTGCGCAGCGCTGCTTCCGCTAATTCCGGATCCTCCGCGGATGAATGCTGTTCCAGCACTGGCTGCTGCCCCGGGTAAGCACCGACAACATCAACTCCATTCCACCACCGGGCATACGGCGGAAGCACTCCCTCCGGATCTTCCAACTCAAGGCGATGAGCAGGCTTCTGCAAAAACAAATGTTCGGCAATCACCCGCTCTGGATCCTGTCCGACAGTCAGGCGAACCCGCTTCCCCGGCAATGGTGGCAGCGGCTGCACTCCATCGTGCACCATCTGCACAAAAGCCTTTGCAACCGTTTCAGGCGGTAACTGCACCATACACTCATTGCCACATTGCCGCTGCCAGTAGCATTCCAGACAATCGAGTGATTCGTTGCGCACAAAAGCAAAGCCTGCATCCGGGTTGCCACTCAGCCACGGATTGGTCAGTCCACATATCAGCAGCGTGGGTTTTTTCCACAAATTATGCCCCACGTGGAAGAAAGCGCTGTCGATGGTCAAAAAGTGGGTGCAGAAACGGCTCAGCGCCATCTGCTGCCGCAGTGAAAAACCAGCAGCGGCAGCATCCAGAATCCACGGCAATGCTTCGGACGACGACAACGGCGCCGTACCGAAATATAGAAACCGCGCTGCTGGAAACTGTTGATGCAACTGCTCCAGTACCTCCATCCCGTAGGGATAATTTCGCTTGTTAGGAACATTTTCTTTGTCGGAAATCAGATGAACTCCCACCAGCATTGCAGGCTTTTGTCCCCACGCATCCATAATCTGTTGCGCCGCCCACGCTTCTTCTTCCGGCGTCACCGTATACACAATCGCCTCGTACCGGAATGGAATTCCCGCCAGATTGCCAAAAATATCCCGATAGCCAATGCCATTGTAATACTCCGGCAAACGGGCAATGATGTCGGTGTAGTCAATCACCTCATCGGCAACCACTTCCAGCGACACTGCGTCGGGACTTTCAATATCCACAACCGCTACAATATCCGGATTGTGCAGAAAAATATCGCGGGTTCGCTCTTTACCGACAACAAAAATCTGCAAATGCGGATACTGCTGTTTCAGCGTTCGCACAACACTGGTAATCGTTAACGTATCACCGAATGCATCGGTCGACTTGACCAGCACCGTCTTCGCTGCTGCATAATTTCGCTTCCAGAATCGCTGGTTGAAACTGGTGATGAACGGTGGTTCCGTTTTGCGGTGCGCCGTCTGTGCTGACCGAGTTTCTGCTGGCATCTGTTTCGGCACCAACTGATTGCCCCGAATTTCAAAGCCATCTTCTGCAAAGAACTGCTCCATATCCCGCCGTACCACATCTCCCCATTTTTCAAAAAATCGTTCTCGATTGCGCTGCTCCTGTGGTGAAGCATCTGCGAAGCTGGCAGCTCCCTGCTGTTCCCGCAACTTTTTGGTTACCGACTCATAATGATACAGCACCGCTTTGGGTTGATAGACCACCTGATATCCCTGTTGCTGCACCTTCATACAGAGATCGGCATCCTCCCAGCCGAAGACATACCCTTCGTCGAACCCGCCAACCTGCTGGAACAGGTCGCGCCGAATCGCCAGACAGGCGCCGGTGACAAACTGCACAATACGCCGACGATTCACAAAAGGCGCATCGGGATCTGCCAGCAGGTAAGCGTGGAACGGCTCTTCGGGACGTCCCGGCCGCGCACCGAACACCATTCCTGCGTGCTGAATGCGGCCATTCCCATAGAGCAGCTTCGCTCCCACAATACCTACTTCTGGATGATTCCGGAATTCTTCGAGGATCGCTTCCAGCCAGCCATCCAGCGGTTTTGTATCATTGTTCAGGAACACCAGCACTGCTCCCTTCGCCACCGCTGCCCCCTGATTATTCGCGCGGGCAAAACTTTCGTTCCGTTCATTGCGAATTAACACGATACGACCAGCCGCCGCCTCTTTCTGCAAGTATTCGGCCGTTTCCTGATCGGAAGCATTATCCACGACAATCACTTCATACGCAACATTCCCCACCGTTTCGGGAATCGCTTCCAGACACTGCCGGGTGTAGGACAGGTTGTTGTGGACGGGAATGATGATAGAGACAGAGCGGTCGGGTAAATGCGTAAACGCCTGCGCTCGCATAAAATCAAGGTGGTGTTTCCGTGCCTGCCGAACTTCTGGATACTGCTCCTCTGCCCTGTGGTGCTTCCGATAAATCATCTCCGTCGTTCGCAGCAAATCTCCATAGCGCCGTGTCAGATGCTGCGCGTTTTCGTATCGCCGGATTTCCACTGAGTCGATAGGATGATGGTGAAAGGAAACCCGCTCCGACAGTCGTATCCATAGCTCCCAATCTTCGTGGACAGGCAGTGTGGGATCGAAACGTAATTCTCCAGTCAGCAGCTTTCGCGGCACCACGAATGTCGGCGTGGGAGCGCAATTGCCAACCTGCAATCGGAGCGGATGGAATGCTTCCGACTGTCGCCGCTGCCGTCGTACCACTTCCACCTGACCATCTACCAACCGCACCTCTGCTTCCTGATAATCCGTGTAGTGAACGGCGTCCGGCTGCTCTGCGACTATCTGCGCCAACTGCTCCAGTCGATCTGGCAGCAAAACATCGTCATCATCCAGAAAAATCACAAAATCTCCTCGTGCCACTTCCAGTCCTCGATTCCGCGCTGCTGCCGGACCCTCCGATCGTGTCTGCTGGATCAGGCGAATTTCCAGATCTTGAAACTGCTGAATCCACGAATCCAGACTCTCCCCACCATCGTTTACCACAATCACCTCGAATTGATTAAAGGTTTGCTGCTGGAGGCTCTCAAGAGCAACCTGCAGCATATGCCGCCGATTTCGGGTAGGGATAATGATGGAGAACTTTGGTTGAGGCTCCATCCTGCGCACTGCTTCGCCGCTACTTTCAACGCTGGCTATCGACGTAATGCCCACTGTACTTCCAGATTCCGTAAGCTCTGCACGGTGTTGTTCCATATCACGCCTTGCGGCTGACGTTCCCTGGAGTATCTGCCGGGCGAGCGCAGGAGGTGGAATAAACCCCACCGGTACCTGCCGGGATCGCTCCAGAATTACCGGATCTTTCTCCAGCACTGCCTGCGCCCACTGGTGCTGCACTGGGGCAAACAGGGATGGGTTGTTTAAAACAATCTGCGCCTTGCGGAACAAATCCTTTTCCTGCGTCTGGGCAAAGACACCGGTGCCAGAAGTACGATAGAAGAACACACTGGAGATATGCTCCGCTTTATACCCCCGAGCAACGGCTGCCAGCCAGAAATCCCAATCTTCATATCCCCGAACATTCAATCGAAAACCGCCGATTTCTTCCCACAATCGTTTCCGAAATAGGGAAGCAATCAGCAGGTGGTTATACACCTTGAGCTGCTCTGGATGAAACTCCTGCATTTTGTGAAACTGGTACGAACCGCCAACATCCTGCTGATCACCAGAAGCAATAGCGATGGTCTCTGGCTGTTGTTCCAGCACGCTAAAAGCAGTGGCAAGGTAGTCCGGAGCTAAAAAGTCATCGGCATCCAGGCAGAGCACATAATCACCACGTGCTTCGGCAATTCCCCGATTCCGTGGAACCGCAGGCTGTCCACTGTTTTCCTGATGGAGGCACCGAATCGCCACCAGATGCTGATTCTCCTCGGCCAGGCGGTGAGCTAATTGTAAAGAGCCATCAGTACTGCCATCGTCGACGATTATAATCTCCACCGACGGGAAACTTTGCAGCAAAACACTTTCAACGCTGTGTCGGAGATACGCCCGGTGATTGTAGCACGGAATCACCACGGAAACGCGAATGTGCTCTGCATCTTTCTTTCCCTTGCCTGCGTAAGGTTGCTGTGCGTGCCACTGCCGTTCTGCTTCAAGGGATCGGGTGCTATCCTCTGGCGCTGGCAGTTCAAAGGGTGGTTTTCCCTCAAACACAATTTCTGCAATCCGATCCAGCGCCGCATCTTTGCCGGGCAAAAGTGCATCCAGCGACGTATATCGCAACTGTCCGGTTCGAGCCGTCGGCATTGCGACCAATGGAAATTCGATGCTATGGCGAAAGAATGCCATATAAGCACAGCGCTGCGCCTGGCGCGCAATGACTTCGGAAACCGCCTGCTTCGGCAATCGCAGCAGTCCTTCCAATTGCACCGGATAAGCCTCCCGGGCATACACATAGGAAATCACCTGAATCGCTGGATACCACGATTGGCAGGCAGACAGCACGTATTTGCCCCGGGAAGCCATCTCCAATCCTAAGGTTGAACCGTACACGAGCACCAGGTCAGCCAGATCGCCCAACACATAGGAATTGATTTCTTCTTCGGGCATAACAATGCGCACATTCTGCGGAATACGCTGCCGCAACTGCTGAAACCAATGGTAACTCTGCAAATTAGCACCTACTGATCGCTTGCTCCTGACGTTTGGATGGACGCGGATGACCAGAAAAATCTCAGGATGTCGCTGCACAAAAGCGATTGTTTCCTCAATCCACTGATACTGATTGGCAAATGGTGAAAAAAACACATCCAGATCCACCACTTCATCATCGGAGCTGGTAAACAATGCCCATACCTTCGCATCATCAGGAATTCCCAGCTTCTCGCGCAACTGCGCCGGTGACAATGTCGGCGGTGGCACAAAAGCATCCTGGTTAGCACGACGTCCCATCCGGCGATTCTGCAAATACTGCTGCAATCGATCCAGCTCTTCCGGCGTAAGCGGAATATCCTGCCATAGCTTCCACGACTCCGCATACTGCTTCGGATCCTGCGTTACAGTGTTTTCTGTCAATCGAATGCTCTCATCAAGCCAGCCCCGTTCGTGCACCAGCACCCGTATGCCGCGGGCACGGGCTAATTCCAGCGCAACACGGAGCGAGGACATCCGACCATTGAACAGGAAAACCAGATCAGGAGCGTACGCATCCAGCAACCGCTGGAGCGCAAAAGCAGCAATCAGCCCGCTGGCGATATAGCGTCGATAAGTTGTTTCTATCAAAGGATTGTCAAGATCCAGCATACTGATGCGGAAATGGCTATAAACAGAAGAACGAACCCATTCTCCAATTTTCCACTCCCCATACTGCGCCGTTCGCAATGCTTCCTTAGGCAAGGACTGTGCCCATCGATAAGCCTCCTGACGTTCAGCATCCGTAAGATACTGCCCCAGCCATTCATAGGGCATCCCCATTTTTTCAGCCAGTGTTGCATTCTCCAGCTTGCAAACCTCACAGGCATTCGGCGTCCGGGGATTGGTAGCTAACCAGTGTACATCGCATTCCAGATACAGTCCATCACACGTCACAAATTTCACATCCGCCCCCCTGAGCCTTAAAGACTGGAGGATCGTGATTTCCCACATACCGTGGAGATACCACTTATTGTACGGCGAATAACACAAAATGCGCATTACGATGGGAAATGCTGTTGTACTTCCGATTCCCCTCTATTATCGATCAATTCCGTAGAAACTTGTTCCCCTACCTGTAGATCCTTGTGCGCTTGCTCCGCTTTCCAGCGTACGCGAACGGAAAATAGCGACAAGTTAGGAGTAGCTTCGCTTTCAGAGATCACCCTGACCGGGTCGGAGAATGAGCATTTCCGGGTGGGAATCAGCCGGCAACTGAAGCAGGGCAACAACTGCGCTGGCAACCGATGCCGGCGACATCATCTGCGCCTGATAGCGCTCCAGCACCTCCGGCGACCAGATATCGGTCGCTGTTGCCCCCGGTAGTACATTGATCACCCGAATGCCTGCGGAGCGGACTTCCGCGCGTAATGCATCAGCAAACATTTGCAACCCCGCCTTCGTAGCACCATACACGGTGGCGTGGCGGAAAGGAGTGACAGCAGCAACAGATAGAATGTTCACGATTGTTCCCTGCTTGCGTTCCAGCATCGAAGGCAACACCGCCGCGGTGCAATACATTGCCCCCAGCAAATTTACCGCCACCATCGCCTGCACCGCTTCCAGAGACAGCTCCGTAAACGGCTGGAAATTGCCAATGCCCGCATTGTTCACCAATCCCGTCGGCTGCCATCCTGCTGTCTCCATCTGTCGATACGCCTGCTGCACCTGCTGCGGATCGCTCACATCACACGGCACTACCATCGCCACTGCTCCCAGCGAATCGGCAAGATGCTGCAATGTTTCAGCAGAACGGGCGGAGAGCACGACCCGCGCTCCACACCGAACCAGTTCCTCTGCGATCGCTCTCCCAATACCTCTGGAAGCACCCGTAACCCAGAACGTTTCCCCTGTAAGGCTCATCATCACTGCTCATTTTCTCTTGCACATCCAGCTCAAATGTCTTCGTTCCACGATCGTCCCTTGCGGTCGCAAATTGTATGACAGCAACAATCATCGAACGATGCCGATCACGCAGGAATTAGCAGACCTGACCTCGCATTTCCTCCATCTCCACCGCCGATTCACTCCTTCCGGCTCAAAACTGGCATTTGCTCGCTCACTGATGACATTTTTGCAGCAGCATCAGATAGACTTTGCCCTCTTTGGTTCCCATGCAACGGAGACTGCCATTCGAGATCGAAGTTCTGTCGACCTGCTGATCGCTACCCCTGACTCTCCAACAACTGACCATTTCCTCACAACCCTCACCCAATTTGCGAATCAATCCTCTTTCTCTGTCCAGTGGGACCAAACGCACAATCGGATCACCATCACCGGTGGACCGGCTGCGGAGCAACACCTGTACTGCTATCTTGTCCCCGGTTTTAATACGGCTGTAATACTACCGCTTCCAGACGGGCACATCGTCACCAGTTCCCCCCTCGCCCTGACGCAGCAGATCCAGAACCATCCCTTTCCCCACAGCCGAACCATTCTCCATCTGTTCAAACTCTGGCGACACCTCAAAAACATCCCCCTCCCTTCGGTCTATATGGACGCTCTGGGACTTGCAGCGATGGAAGCTCTTCCACCCGATCTTCCACTGCCAACGGCGATGCAGCAGGTCCTCCGATTCTGCGTCGAGCACAACCTCCAGCCGATCTCCCTGCCATCGCTCACTGCGGATCCTCTCACCCCCGCACTTCCGGAATTCGCGCAGCAGACAGCCCGCAGGAAACTCCGCACCCTTGCCCGCCGCCTCGACCTGCTCGACGAAGCAACGCAGAACGAGGACTTCGACCGCACATTCCAGTTATGGAATCTCATCTTCACCGGCGCCCTGAGCCGGTAGAGAAACCCTTTAGCTATACTTTGAATCTCCGATTAGAACCTCCCGTAAATGGGGACGTACCAACTCTAAAAACCCTACTATTTCTTCTCGTGAAACATTCTGCAACATATCTCGTGTCGCATCGCTCCGCTGCAGAAATTCCAAAATGCGGGAATACGCCTTGCCCACCTGCATCCGCAACTGCTCTTCGCACCGATCCTTCTCTTTTTGCAGCGTCGGGTAATCTTTTGGCACTTCCTTCCCTTCATTGAAAAGGCGATAATACCCTGCTACTTTCTCTCTGAGCCGCTTAAAGTGCTCTTCGCGTTTCTCCAGCCATCTCAATATAGATTCTGCCTCATCTTTTGGCAGGAAACTCAAAGGTACTTCCCACCCTTCCAACTGAGTCATACGCTGTATAATTTGTTCTGCTTTCTCTTTTGAAATTGCCGTCACCCTGAATTGATACTTTCGCCATATACGTTCCACCTCGCTTGCAAATGAAAAATCAACGGCTTTCTGCTTCATCCACTCGCGTAGCATTTTTCCCACCGTTGGGAATTTCTGATCAAACTCCCTTTCGAGTTTCTGCAACTCCTGTTCTGCTTCTTTGTATGTTAACTCCTCTAAAAGTTTGAGCTTTTTGAGCACCACCCGATATCGCTGAATCTCTTGCAACATCGCTTTTTTCTTCTCTCGTAATTCTTGGTGCAGGTCTTCCAGCAACTTATTGATCTCTTCAATTGCATCTTCTCTATCCTGAACTCCCTCTGGAAATTTTTCCTGAAATCGATTCACCACTTCCTCTTGCGTTTCTTCTGCCTCCAGTTCTCCCAACAATTCTGCAGCTTTCTTCAGCGCGTCGCTGGATTCTACAGTCGCAACTACCTGAGCACCGAACCACTGGTTGATCGTTTGAAGACATTCTGCGACCCCCACGATCCACTGCTGATTTCCAATGTCCCAATCTTTGAGCAAGTGCTTTACCTGATCAGGCGACAATCTCTCTATCGCTGGAATTATTTCCTTTTTAATCTGCTCAACCTGCTGATAAATAGACTCTGCCGATCCCTGCTTGAACATTTTTTCCAATACCAATGTATTAAGAGCTGGCCAATGCCCGGTCGACCGGTGAATGTCCTCTGCTGTTTTAAGAATCTGGTCTATATCCTGAAGATCAGCACCTTGCTCAAACTCACGATCCAGAAACTCTATAAACGACTCTCCCAATTCTAAGTGCTCCCCTCGCCGCTGGAACTCTTCATACTTGGGGTCATCAATAGCTCGACGCAGGCGATCTTTGTAGCGTCGCAAATTACCATACGTCAACGCTTGATCGAACTTCGGAAGCGACATATCCGCTCCCCGCAGCAACTCTTCCTGTAATTGTCCGTACAGCGCCTCCAGCTCTTGTGCTCGCTGTTCCAGTGCTTCAAGCAACGACATAGTAGTGTCCACCATCCCCTTTCTCTGCTTCTGGTAGCGCCCAGTGTCTCCTTTCTCCACTTCTGTTGGACTTTCTGTCAATAATCCATTCTCTCGAAGCAAGGATTGGATCTTTTCTCCCTGCTGCACGATCTGATTCACTATCCTTTCCAAACTCACAATATCTTTCTCCTTTTGACTTAACCACTCCTCTAACTGAAGAGTAAAATTACGCTCCCCATCTCCTGAAGCAAAGTCTCCATCCGCAACAATTTCCTTCGGTTGTACTATTAGCAATTCTCGTAATGTCTTGCTTTTACTTTTGTTCTCCTTTAGAAACTCCTGTAACAACGGATTCTCACGAAACTTTTTGCCAATGTCCTCAGCCTTTTGCCTTGTTTCCTGCAATCGACTTTCAAACTCCAAAATCTTTTGCTGCAAATGACGCAATGCTTGGGAAAATCCCTGTTCCAATTCACTTCGCACAAACAGAACCTCCATAAGATGGTGCAGTGCTTTTTCCTCGAACTCCAGCTCTGATAGCTGTTGCATCCATTGTATCCATTTGGGCTCGTCATCCGCCTGTCCTGAGGACAACGGAAAGATCTCTCCCTCTGAAATCCCTAATTGACCGGCAAGATGCTTTCGCTGTTTTTGCAACTCCTGCATCCGATAATAGATGGAACGAAATTGTCGCAGAAGTTTCTCAAATTCCTGCCCGCTGCTAAAATACTGGCGCTCCAACCGCCAGGCTGCTTCCAGTAACCGCTTATCATTTTCAGAAGTTGCTAAACGACAAAAATCGTCTAAACCAACGTTTCGGATCAACTGCCGCAAAGCTGTGTACTTAGGCTCTGAAAAGAATAAGTTAACTTCCTGCAAATACTTTGGTATTCTTTCCGAGGGAATGTAATCTATCAATGTTGAAATCCCTGGTCTCTGGAATAGTGGTTTAAAAACATCTTCCTTTTTCATTTCCTGAACAATTCCTCGAAGTCTTATTAACCGCTCCCTGTCCTGAGAGGAAAGCTTCCCATCTTTGGTCAGCAACCCTAAAAGAAGTATCATAACAGCAATTTCTCGATCTCTTAGGTAACCATCTCCCCAACATCGATCTTCACCTTCAAGCTTTTCCCTTCCCACAATGAAGTACCTCGGAGTAATTGAACTTTCAACCTCTTGAAGAATACCCTCAAGAGCAGCTCCATACAGCTCAAACTTTCGTCGCGCATAGTAATCCTCTGATGCTTGAAACCGATCTTTTAGATCTGCCCACTGCACGGGAACTTCTTTGTGCAGCTCCCACACACTGAGCAAAAAACTTTCCAGTAAACCCTCTACTGGCTGGATTTGAAGCCGTCCATACTTTTTCAGCCAACCCAGCAATGGCGGTCTGTTACCGTCATCTTTCCATCGTTGATGCTCCGCTTTCGGCAACAGCAGGATCATCTTCTTTCCATCCGGCAACGTAGCATCCAAAAACTGGGATTCGGTACTGTACTGGGCCATATCCTGATAGCGGACAAAGAACAGAAAATCTGTTCCACCGATCTTTCCGGCTATCAAAGGGCGCCCCGGCTTGCCATCTGCTTCCCATCGCTCTAACACCTGGCTCGGCGCAGTAAACAGCACAGGGTTTGCTATAGGGAACGGAAATATTTGTCCCACCTGCCCGATTTCAATCGGTAGCTTTTTGGATAAATCACCCTCAAGAATTCCGCTTTTGCCGTCTAACTGTTTAGCAACCCGACTTTCGTTTTGTTTATCGATCGCCTCTGCTAATAGGGGGATCTGGTCGAAATGGTCACGAATAGCCGGATCTTCATTGGCTTCAAAGATCATCAGGTCCATTGCCAATTTGAAGAAATCCTTCAGTTCCGAGTCAGGAATGTAGGCAATCCGTTCCTCATCTGAAATCAGCAGTGCCAGCTTTCGAAGATAGTATGCAAATGCCGTTGCAATCTGCTCTTCTTGAATGCCAAACAATTGTTGTAAGGGCTGAATAAGTTCGGCTTCTTGCAGCTCTTCGACGCGAATTTCTATCCCCCATGGCTGTCTCTCAAAATTTTGCGGTCGAAGATCTACAACGATGGGTCGATGTTCTCCTTTCACCCTTTCCAGTGTTACTGCGGGAACTTTATCAGCCGCTTTTCCGATAGGATCCAGATTTTGAAGAATCCGCTCCAACTCATACGGGGAGCGCAGCTGCTGATCCGTTACTTTCCGCAAGGTTTCAACGTTTTTAATGATGTTCCTCGGCACTCCCCGGGATAACCACCAAGCGGCATTTGCTTTGCCCGCAGGCAACCCATAATGGTCCCGAATGTACAATGGATCAACCGTGGGAATCAGAAAAATGCCCAATCGCTGGCGATCAGCGGTCCCCAGATCGTGAACACCCGCAGGGGTCAATGCTACAACTTTCAGATACTTTGAATCCTGCAACCATCCCCGCAACGGATCACCTCCAACATGCTCGACCAACTTCTGGTATACATCTTCCAACTCATCCACAAGCAGCACTAACCGGTCCGGATCCATCGTAGCATTCTCATAGAACTGTTGCATATCGGTTAAAACATCCTGCGAAAATCCCTTCCAGAGCTCCACTTCCTCCCATCGTCTGCCTGCAATTGCCTGTACGGCGCGCTGTACCTTTGCATCAACCCACTCCTTTAAATCTGCGTAATTAGTCGGCACCTTCTCTGCCGATGCGTCATCAGCTAAAAACAGCTTTGCCGCCATACTCAGTACCGGAAACAGCCCCATTTCTTTTGCCCGGCGAAAAAGGAAAAATAACAACGCACTTTTGCCCTGCCCATAAACTCCCTTGATCAGGTAAGCGTGGCGTTCCAGTCCTCCATCGCGATACTGTTGCAGAATCTGCTCGAACTCCTCTTTCAACTCTGCATGCTTGGAGGACAAAACGTGCCATTCGCTACTTAGACGTGCTGTAAGAGCTTCCATCGTTGTCGTTCGACTTTAATTGAACTTACCAGTCACTACTTTTAAGCAATTCTACGACTTGTCCTCATCATAGCACATTTAGCGAACTCTTTTGAGAAGGTTCTCAAAATCCGTAGCGAGAATAAATTTTCTTTGTGAATCCTTCGATAGCACAATAGATTCGCATTCCCTGCCGAATTGGAAACCCGCTTCCCATCTGTGGAACTTTTCGTACTTTTGTAGTTTCGTGTTTTGAGTACAACAAAGCTCTGGAGATGGATGAGCATCTTAGTCAATGCGGGTACGCGGGTGCTGGTGCAGGGGATTACCGGGAAGGAAGGGACTTTTCACTCTGCCCAGATGCTGGAGTATGGCACCAACATCGTCGCCGGGGTTACGCCGGGCAAAGGGGGCACCGAATATCAGGGGGATGAGGCGAATCCATTTCCGAAACCAGTGCCAATTTTCAATACGGTTCAAGAAGCAGTCGATGCCACCCATCCGGATGCTTCCATCATTTTCGTTCCCCCTGCTTTTGCCGCTGATGCGCTGCACGAAGCAATTGAAGCAGAAATTCCCCTGATCATCTGCATCACCGAAGGCATCCCCGTCCGGGATATGACGAAAGTCTACGACGCTATGAAGCATTCCAGATCGCGACTTATCGGACCGAACTGCCCAGGAGTGATCACACCAGGCGAAACGAAATTAGGCATTATGCCGGGCTTCATCCACCAGCCCGGTCCTGTTGGTGTCGTCTCCCGCAGCGGAACGCTGACTTACGAAGCGGTGTTCCAGTTGAGTTCGCTGGGTATCGGACAATCCACGTGCGTTGGCATCGGCGGCGACCCAATTGTCGGCTCGCAGTTTGTGGACATCATCAAATTGTTCAACAAAGATCCTCAAACAGAAGTCATTTTGATGATCGGTGAAATTGGCGGCACTGCCGAAGAAGAAGCGGCTGCCTACATCAAACGGTATGTCAAAAAGCCGGTGGTAGGGTTCATCGCCGGTCGCACTGCACCACCGGGACGGCGGATGGGACACGCAGGCGCCATCATCGCTGGCGGCGAAGGGACCGCTGAATCAAAAATTGCCGCAATGGAAGCTGCCGGCATTACTGTCGTTCCCTCCCCCGCCGATATTGGTGAAACGGTCAAAGCGGTGTTGAACCAGCAGAAAGCA
>JALWUI010000068.1:5553-6427 GCA_027082775.1 Candidatus Kapaibacterium sp. | reverse complement strand
CAACGAACCCTTGCTATTATCAAACCCGATGCTCTCAAGAAGGGATATGCAGGCAAAATTATCGATCACATTCTGAATGCAGGTTTTACGATCAAGGCTCTCAAATTGACGCGTATTTCTCCAGCGCAGGCTGGCGCATTCTACGCAGTTCACCGGGGACGTCCGTTCTATGATGACCTGGTCCAGTTTATGAGCAGTGGACCCATTATGCCGATGGTGCTGGAAAAAGAAAATGCGGTTGCGGACTTCCGCTCCCTGATCGGGGCAACTGATCCGGCGGAAGCGGCGGAAGGAACGATTCGGCAACTGTACGGCACTGACAAGGGACAGAATGCGGTGCACGGATCGGATTCCCCGGAGAATGCGGAAATCGAAATTCATTTCTTCTTCAGCGAAGCGGAAATTCTTCAAAACAGTGAGGCATAGGATACAACCATCGGTGACAACAACCGCCATCGGGCGCAGTTAAATCAGCAGGACTCCGTCCTGCCGCCGTTTCAGTGCGTTTTTAGCACGCAGGTGTGGCGGAATCCCTACTGGGAGTATCGATTCGACTACTATCGCCTGCCGTCCGGTGCCCTCCGGCAATACCACTATGTCCGGACGCCGGGGTCAGTGATGATCATTCCCCTGCTGGATCCTGAAACGTTCCTGATGGTTCGACAATATCGATACCTGCATCGACAATTCAGCATTGAATTCCCCGGCGGCGGACGTCCCGAACATTTATCCTCTGCGGAAGCTGCTGCTCTGGAGTTGCGTGGCGAAACTGGATATACCGCTCACACGCTCGAACTTCTGGGAAGCTTCAACCCGTGCAATGGAGTCATCGAAGAACTTTGCTCCGTCTTTGTTGCCAGAGAGTTACAGCCAG
>JALWUI010000068.1:0-5543 GCA_027082775.1 Candidatus Kapaibacterium sp. | reverse complement strand
CTCACAGTAAGGCTGAACCAATTTCGTCATTTGGTTGCAACGGGCGAGATCTGGGACGGGATGACATTAGCAGCATATACACTCTGGACGATAACGGATCAAACCGGGCAACAGTAACGAGCAAAGGTGAAAATGAGGCGCTCCATTGCATTGGTCATTGTGGGACTCTACAGCTTGCTGCATCTGCTGCCCTCAGCAATGGCACAGGGGCAACAAACGCCGCGACCACCAGCAGCTAAAGGTGAACGCAGCGAGCAGTTGCTGCGACTTCGGGCTCGATTCCCCATAAACGTTCGGAAACACTACAAATTCACGCATACCACGACTGTGAACCGGGTTTATAACGACAGCTCCACCGTAGAGTTCAAAACCAAAACAGAATTTTTCTTCAGCCTGCGTGCTATTGAAGACCGTGGCGATGGATTTGTCACGGTTGCTGTCAATATCGACTCATTGCGCTACACATACCACGACCCGGAAATCTCCATCCAGTACAACTCGGAAGTTGATTTCCCTCCGCCCATTAGTGACTGGCAATTTCTGTGGACAACGATCCCATACGGACGAGAATGGTTCTTCACCTACTCTCCCTACAACGACATTGCTTTGATCGAGTCCCCATCTCGCGAACTGCTCTACCAGCAGATTTTTGATTCAACCTCCACCTTAGACACGGTCAAAAAATTTCTCTGGAGCTCTGCTATTTGTGATGATCGCCTGCTATTCCTCACCGACATTACTCGCCAGATGCTGCCGCACAATCCCCTGGTTGCGTGGAATGCCGAATGGTTCCGTCCCGTGCTGTTTGAAGCTGACAAAATCTTTTTCCAGAGTCTCGCTGCTATCCAGGTCACACGATCGGACACAACTGGCGAATACTGGGTTACCGCAACTGCTGACTCCCTGGCACCCCGCTTGAGCGTTGTGCTCACCCCTGGCTACGAAGATGTGTTTACGGAAATTCAGAAAGTGTCCGGCTATCAAACCCATTCGGTGTACATTAACCAGTATGGTACGATTCGACAGGCATTGGGGGAACTGAAAGCACGGGTTCGGCTCCGTACTCCGCGTGGTAAAACCTTTACACACGTTATTCATTCAACGTATCAATTGCAACTACAAGGACAGTTCAAATGGTAGCATTTCGTTTGAGTATTCTCTGGTCTGTGTTCCTGCTTCTGGCGTGCTCTTCGAACACTCCTTCGCAGGAGCGCCACTCCCCGATGACAACGCAAACTGCCCAGG
The DNA here is from genome assembly GCA_027082775.1 of Candidatus Kapaibacterium sp. Lineage (GTDB taxonomy): Bacteria > Bacteroidota > Ignavibacteria > Kapaibacteriales > WFXC01 > WFXC01. The sequence continues at coordinate 4,298 of JALWUI010000068.1, read as the reverse complement.
AAGACACCAGCACCACTCAGGATATCAGCTCCATTTCTGCTCATACAACTGCGACGACCGGCTGGCAACTCGGTTATCAACTGGATACCACTGTTCACCAATCCTACCGAATTGCAACCAGAAGCGAACTAAAATCCGGGGGCAATCACATCAATGAGCACAAAACAATGTTTTTTACCCTGCGGGGACTTCCACCTGACGACACCCTCTGGCGCTTACAGGTTGTTCTGGACTCCTTCCACGTTAAGGTTCAGATCCAGCCGGCGGACTCAACACTGCCACCCCAGCTCATTGATTTCCGCTCCTCCAACCCACAGACAGCTCCACCTTCGCCAAAAGTTCAGGCTTTTTTCACTGCGCTCCACCTTCCCGTTACGATCGCTGTAACGCCCCGTGGACAGATTGTGGATATCCAGAACATCCATCCGATCATTGATTCCCTGCTTCAGTTACAACAATCCCAATTTGATGCGCTGCTGCAATCGGGACAGGCAAATGCTGCGCAGATAGACTCTATGAAATCATTCCTTCGACGGGAATTGACCCAGCAAATTAGCTCTGAGGTGTATATCCTGCTGCTGCAAAACCTGTTTACCTATTACCCGGATCGGCAATTTTCAGCGAAACAGTGGCAACGGACGTATACCACGGTACTGTTTGACCCTGTTACTGCTAAAAATACGGCGACGTTCCAAATTGCTTCAGTCGATACAGCGGCGCACGTAGCGCGAATAAAAATGGCGGCACGAGCAGTTGTATCGCCACTGGAAGTCAAAGACTCTACCGGAACCATCCGCATCGATCCCAATTATCGATATGAAGGGAGTGGATCAGCGGTGATCGATCTCCAGACGGGTTTACCCAAACACAAATCCTATGATATGGACATTATGCTGCCCATTACAATTACTGCTCAGGACTCTTCGCAAAAAATCCTTCAGTCTTATACAGTAGCGGTACAGGTGTCAGCTTTGAAGTAATGCTCGATGGTCGGAGCAACATACTGCGTTTTCTACATCCGTTCACGGATCTTCCCCTGGTCATCACGGCACTGGGAGGGATAGTAATCTTCGTATCCTTCGATCACTTTGCTCTCAAGCTCATCGGCATTTGCGTCACGATCCTGAGCGTTATTGCTCTGTTCCTTCTCATCGCCCAGCGCATTAAAGATGACGTGCCTCTGCAAAGCGAAACTCTGACTGGTGGGGTGAATGATATTCCGGTCAAAGTCACCACTACTGCTGATGGTGTTACTCGATTCACGTTTGATACCGATCCGGGCAATGCGCTGGAAACAGATACCGACGCTCCTCCAACCGCCAGTGCTGATGAACCATCTGATCAATCCGCTCAATCGTTCTCCCTCTCAGTTGACACTGAGCGTCAGGTCCCGGATGAAAACGACAGAGCTTTTGAGGATGGAGACGAGGGATTCCGAATTGTTGGCACTATTCCGTCATCAGCTTCTGGCACTTCTTCTGCACCCGCCACTGCTTCACCAGAGCCACAAACAGCAACGGCAACGAACAACCCTGATCCTGCCGTCGCACCGGCGCCGCCAGAAAACTCTGTTGGACACATTCGCCAGCCCGTAGACATCAGACTTGAGGACATTCTTCCCAACTTCGATGACATCCACGCAGAGCCGCGCAAAGAGTTTACACTGCTTTTGAAGCAAATTCTAAAAGCCATCCACAACCTCATCGATGCCCGTATGGTCTTTTACTGCTGGGTCAGCGATGAGCGGCAACAACTCCGTATTGAAGCCTTTCACAGTGAAACGGCGCTTCCCATCCGCGAGGGAAAAATTCCTATTGGGGATGACCTGCTTTCTCAAATCATCCAGGATGGCAAACCGCAAATCATTACGGACATCAATGAAAGCGTGGAAGCAGACCTTATTTCATACTACACTGCTCCGACCGGTACACGATCGCTGATTGCATTTCCCATCGAGTACCGTCACTCTCTGATCGGACTTTTAGTTGCTGACTCCACCAGGCAAAAAGCATTCGATGTACATACTGTGCAACTCCTGACGCAATTTGCCTGCCTGATTACCACCCTGGTACACGGCTACATCTCCAAATATGACTACTACCAAGCTGCGCAATTTCTATTGCACTTCCAGAGTTTCATCACACAGGAACCGGGGCTTCCAGATCCTGACGCCATCACACAAACCTTAGAAATGCTTCGCAACACCACCCATCCCTATCTCCAGTACGGCATCGCCATCTGGACTGCCCAGGGATGGTCACCTGTTCCTTCCGCTACAACGCTGAGCCCGGATCAACTGGAACATCTACTTGAATCCATCGATCCGCTTTTCTCGCTCGAAACCCTAGCACCGCCACCATTTGTACTATCTGAATCAAGCGATGGTAAGGAACCGTGGCACTTCATCGCTGGTCTCTTCTTCCCCGGTTCCGATCACCGATACCACGTGGTATTGCTCGCTTCCGAGGTTCCGCTGGTGCAGCAAGAACAAAACTTTCTCCAGTTGTTCCTTCACAGCTTCTGGCATCGGGTTCGCGGTGCGGTGACGCCTGCTACATTGCCGCCAATGATCCCCGATACAGTTGCTGACCGGCTATGGGCGGAACCGATGTTCCGAAAACTGCTCCAGCAAGAGCTGCTCCGAACAAAAACCTTGAAGCATCGCTCATCCTTAGTCTTATTGCGCATTGACCACTGGGACACGCTTCGACAACGCCTGGGGTCTTCTGCGGTCCTGCAAATTTTAGAAACCGTTTTCCAGATCGTTTTCCATCACGTTCCTCCTTATGCTCCAATGGGGTGGCTGCCGCAGGCAACCATTGCGATCTTCCTACCGCAGATGCCGGCGGGCAAAGCACGTTCCTTAGCAGAATTGATCCGCGAACAAATTGCAAAAACGCCGCTGCAGTATCACAATACCCAGTTCACCGTAACCGTTAGTGCAGGGATCGTTGAAACCCGGTCGCACCGCTCTGTTGACACTGTGCTCAACAAAGCCAATGCTATCTTAGAACGTGCGGCGCAAAAATCAAACACGGTCAAAATTTATGCCTGAAACACAGAACGCACTGGGTTATCTTAAACACAGCATTATTCAGCTTCTGGAAAATGCCGCTCCCCAAACGCTGCGACTTCAGGAAATTGCCACGCTCTTAGGCATCGCACCAGACACCGATGCCTTTACAGCGCTCCAGCAGGCATTGCGGGAATTGGTTGCAGAAGGGATCGTGCGCAAATCTCGCCGGCGGCGGTATTATCTCTCTGACGATGCGATCCGGGTGCTGGAAGGAACGCTCTATGTTTTCGCTTTCGACGGCGTCGTTCGAACCGATCACCCAGAATTTGAAAAAATCTTTGTCGAACGTCACCTGATGAATACGGCACTGCACGGAGATCGGGTCAAAGTACGCGTTACAACGGTCACGCCAGACCAGAAAATCTATGGAGAAATCCTGCGCGTGCTGCACCGAGCACAAACCCGGTTTGTGTGCACCATTGAAAAGCAAGATCAATTCTACTTTGCTATTCCGGACGATGAGCACATTCACGTTGATTTTCTCATCCATCGCTCCCACTTAAACGGCGCACGTCCGCGCGATAAGGTTCTCATCGAACTGCTCCGATGGGACGATCCTTATAAAAACCCCACCGCCCGCGTGATCGAGGTTCTGGGGCGATCTGGAAAATCCACCGTGGAATTTGACAGCATCGTTCGGGAATTCAATCTTCCACCAGCTTTTCCCCCAGAAGTGTTGAAAGAAGCCGACCAGCTTGCTCGTGAACCCACAGCAGCGGACATTGCTCATCGCCGGGACTTTCGAGCAATTCCCACGATTACCATTGATCCTACAGACGCCAAAGATTATGACGACGCTCTCTCGCTGGAACGACTGCCGAATGGCAATTACCGCCTGGGCGTGCACATTGCAGACGTCAGCCATTATGTTCCAGAAGGGTCTGCCATTGACCGGGAAGCCTTCGCACGTGGAACCAGCGTTTACTTAGTCGACCGGGTTATTCCGATGCTCCCCGAAGTGTTGTCAACGAACATTTGTTCGCTGGTTCCTCACAAAGATCGCCTGACATATTCGGTGTTGATGGAAATTTCGCCGCGGGGATCGGTCAAAAGTTATGAAATCGTCGAATCGGTGATCAACAGCGACGAGCGTTTTACCTACGAAGAAGTTCAGGCAATTATCGACGGTGACCGCAGCCATCCGCTCAGCGAGATGATTCTTCAGCTTCACCGCATTGCCCAGCAACAGCGGAAGCGGCGGTACCAAAAAGGAGGTATTGAA
>JALWUI010000067.1 GCA_027082775.1 Candidatus Kapaibacterium sp. | reverse complement strand
GTATGAGGTAGAGGTGCTGGTGGAAAGTGGGAGTGGAGACACGACGGTGGTGGTAAGAGGGGAGCGGTATTCGGTGCCGGTGGTATTTGTGGTCGAGGATGCCGGGGAGCCGGTGTTGCCGGGAGACACGGTAGTAGTGCCGGTGCGGTATGAGGATATGAGCGGGGAAGCGGGATTGGAGCAGGTGGTGCTGGAGATACGGTACAACGGAAAGGCGTTGGGGTTGAAGGGAGTGGAATCGCTGATAGATGGATGGGAATGGACGGGAGTAGAGTTGAAGCCAGGGGTAGCGCAGATCAGCGGGCAGGGGCAGCAGCCGTTGCCGGGCGGAGAGCAAGTGTGTCGGTTGATTTTTGAGGTGTATCTGGAAAGTGATAGCAGCGAGGTGACGGTAGAGCCGAAGCAGATAGGGATCGATGAGGATCGGGCAGTTTGTGTAGAGCCGAGTGGGGTAAAAGGACGGGTGCCGTTATCGGAGTTTTGCCTGCGGCGGGCGCGGGACATAGTGATTGGGGAGAGCTACGGGATCGAGGTCGTAGGAGAGCAGCCGGTGCGGGAGCGGTTGGTGATACGGTATGGGATAGGGTTTGATGGGGAAGTGCGAATCGGGGTGTATGATGCGGTTGGGACGAAGGTAAGGGATCTTGTGAAGGGATATCGGAAGGCGGGATGGTATCAGGTGGAGGTGCCGGTGGCGGAAATAGGAAGTGGCGTGTATTATGTGCGGATGAGCAGTGGACGATTTACGAAAACGCTTAAAGTGAACGTGGTGAAGTAGGCGTTCATTGGAACTCGCAGATTTTAGAACGTAGAGCATGCGGTATATAAGAGGACACAGGGGCGTTCTACGCGTGTAACCTTTTTCGCTTTTGAGGGATTTTTTAGCCTGAAAGAGGGAAGTGAGCAGAACAAGAGGATGGATTGATGAAAACTGCGGTGAAACTGATCAGTTGGTGGATGTTGTTAGGCATCGTCAGCTTTGCCCAGCAGGGGCAGGGACAACGGCTGCCGGACGTAAAGATCAAGGATTTGCAGGGGCAATGGGTCAGCGCCCGGACTTTGCAGAATGATGGTAAGCCGTTTGTCATCAGTTTCTGGGCAACCTGGTGCAAGCCGTGCTTGGTGGAGTTGGAGACACTGAAAGATGTTTACCCGGATTGGCAGGAAGAAACGGGCGTCAAAATTATTGCAATCTCTATTGATGATGTGCGCAACAGTCGCAAAGTTGCTCCCTTTGTAAAAAGTCGAGGCTGGGAATATGAAGTGTATCTGGATGAAAACAGCGAGCTGCGACGCGCGCTGGGGGTAACAAACATTCCACACACCTTCTTGCTGGATGGCAACGGTCACATTGTCTGGCAGCACGCTTCCTTCACGCCCGGCGATGAGGATGAGTTGTACGAAAAGATTCAGGCATTGCTGGAGACTGAAAAAGCAGAGCAGGACAAGCAGTCGGATTCCCACGATAAGCCTCACCCGACGCCGCAATCGGATCATCTGCGGAAGGGAATGGAGCAGTAGATGGTCATCCACGGTGTGCTGCTCAGCGATTGGGTTAGGAAAGGGATGCGGAACGAACAACAGCAAAGGATGGTGTGGCTTTCTGTTTTCTTCTTTTGTGGTATTGTGGCATCTGCTGTTGCTCAGGGATTGGACAATGGAGCATTGCAGGGAGATGTCCAGATTGATGCCCAATGGTACCGGGAAGATTCGCTGATTGGTGCTGAGAAAGTACCGTCGAAAATTTTAGCAAATGCCTACTGGAACGTTGCCTACGTTGCGGATCATTTCCGCTTTGGTTTTCGCTACGAGGGTTATCTGGGACCATTGTTAGGCTATCCACCGCAATATGCCGGGCAGGGAATTCCGTATCGCTTTGCAGAGTATCGGAATTCGTGGCTGGCAGTAACGGTGGGGAATTTCTATGAGCAGTTTGGGAGTGGGATGGTGCTGCGTACGTACGAGGAGCGACAATTGGGAATTGATAATTCGCTGGATGGGATCAGGGTGAAAATTTTCCCGTATCGAAGTGTGAGGATTACCGGATTGATCGGCAAACAACGAATGTTTTTTGAGACCGGGGAAGGCATCGTTCGTGGTCTTGACCTTGCAGGATCGCTCAATGATTTTGTGACACTTCCTTTTGTCGTGGACATCGGGATCAGCGGCGTGAGTAAATACCAGCCTGATCAAATAGTGCTGGATCCCAACGATCCGAAGCGCAAATTGCGCCTTCCGCTGAATGTGTTGATGGCAGGTGTTCGAATGAATGCAATTTTTGGGGATTTCCAGTTGTTTGCGGAATATGCCTACAAGTGGAATGATCCGACGGCAGCGAATAATTTCACGTATACGCCGGGAGAAGGATGGTGGCTGACTGCTTCGTATGCTGCTAAGGGCATTGGAGTGACTGCATCTTTTAAGCGAATCCAGAATCTGGATTTCCGGAGCGACCGAAATACCCGGGGCAATGTGCTCACGCTGAATTATTTACCGCCACTAACGCGGCAACATAGCTATCGGCTGGCAACCCATTATCCATACGCAACGCAGCCGAACGGCGAAGTGGGTGTTGCGCTTGATGCTTTTGTCACACTGCCTCGCAAAACGCTGCTTGGTGGGCGGTACGGAACGGAAATTGAAATCAATTTCTCGCGAATTCACGCCTTAGATACGCACCGCCTTTCTCCCTATCGTTACACTGCCCCTTTCCCTGGATTTTCGGATCATCTCTACTATCAGGAACTGACCGTGGAATTGTCCCGGAAGTGGACGCGTAATGTCAAAACGGTGCTGATGGGCATAGCGCAGCGGTATGATAAGGACGTGATCGAGGGGGTAAAAGGATATGGCGAGGTTCGAACGTTCGTCGCTGTGGCAGAGTTACAGTATCGGATTGGGCGGCGGGATTTCCTGCGTATTGAAGCGCAGCATTTGTGGGCAAAGCAGGTGGATGAAGGGCAAGAAAAGCGTATTGATGGAAATTGGGCTTTTGGCCTGGTGGAATATAGTATTGCTCCCCATTGGTTCTTCACCGTAGCGGATGAATATAACTACGGGAATCCGGTTGTGGCAAAGCGCATTCATTACTGGACGCTGTCGGTCGCAACGGTGTGGGGTGGATTTCGGGTGCAGTTGGGATACGGAAAACAGCGGCGCGGCATTGTCTGCGTGGGGGGCGTTTGCCGAACGGTTCCGGCATCCAACGGAGCGTTTTTGTCGTTAACAGGGAGTTTTTGATCCATGCGGTATTGGATTGTTTCAATAGTGGTACTGCTTGGCGTCGGAATAGCGTGTGATGAAATCAGTGCCCCGTATTCTGTCCCGCTGGAAGGTGGTGCCGATACAACGCAGGCGGTGGTGCAGCGCGTATTGATTGAAGATTACACCGGGTTTCTGTGTGGTAATTGCGTTGCTGCTTCGGAAATTGCCCAGGCTTTGAAAGATCAATATCCGGATCGCGTGGTTGTAATGGCAATTCATGCAGGATTCTTTGCGACACCGACACCGGATCATCCCGAAGATTATCGGACACCGGCAGGGGAAGAGTGGTTCAAGTTTTTCGGTATCGACAAGCTGGGCAATCCCAACGGGATGGTGAACCGTCGGGAATTTCAGGGCAAGCGCGTACTGGGACCCTCCGAATGGGCAGCGGCAGCACTGCAGGTGATGCAACAACAACCTGTTGTGAATTTGCGACTGAAGACGCAGTATGATGAAGCCACAAGGGAGGCAAAAATTTTCGTTGAGGCGAAGTACCTGGAAGCTCAGGCAGCAGATAATTACCTTGGCGTTTATGTGATTGAGGACAGTGTCGTTGGCTTTCAATTAGATTACCGGCGGGATCCACCGGAGATTGATGATTATGTCCATCGACATATGCTGCGGAAAGCAGTTGCTGGTCCGTGGGGAATTCCGGTCAGGAGCGATCCTATAGCGGCTGGATCGCTTTTCCGGGATACGCTAACGGTCACGCTGGATACTGCCTGGCGCGCAGACCATTGTTCCGTCGTTGCCTTCATCCATCGGTATCCTACAACCTATGAGATTTTACAAGTGGCGGAAGCAAAGATCGTGGAATAAATGGTGACTTGTAACAGGTGGTGTTGTTTCACAAAAGCAAAGGGATATCCAATGAAACGTCTGGTTTCTGTTTTGACACTCGTGTTTTCTGCACTTTTTGTATTTCAGCTTTATAGTTATGAACGGATCGTGTTGATTGAAGAATTTACCAGCGCAACCTGTCCTCCGTGTGTTCGAGGGTCAGAGAATATGAACAAGGTCGTCGATCCCAGCAATGGGATTTTGTCGATCCGGTATCATATGGATTGGCCCGCACCAAATGATCCATTCAATCTGCACAATTATGCCGAAAATATGGCACGTCGCACGTATTACGGCGTTGGTGGCATTCCGCATGCAGTGGTGTGTGGACAAACGGAGGTTAATCCTGCCTCAGATCTGAAGGGATTACAACAGGCGATTCAACATTGGCAGTCACGGTCAACGCCGTTGAACATTACCGTTGCTGAAGATCGATCTGATCCTAACAATGTGCAGGTAACCGTGACAGTGAAATCGGATGAAGCGTTGCAGGGACTGACATTGCGAGTTGCAGTTGTGGCTCGCTTCGTGGAGCTTCCAGATTTGCCCGACCAGTTAGCAAATTCCAATGGCGAGACAGAGTTTTATGATGCAATGCTGGATATGTTGCCAGATGCTGATGGAACGGATTTCAACATTGCTGCTGGTGAAACGAAAACGTTCACCTTTAACTATGCAATGGGCAGTGGAGAATTGTGGCCCGAAGGGCAAATTTACGTTACGGCGTTCGTGCAGAATGATCAGACCAAAGAAGTGTTGCAGGCAGGTACAGACCTGGTGGAATACGGTGTAACTTTGCAGGCGCTTCAGCGGTATCTCTGGGTTGATCCCCAGGATGAAGTGAGCACGCAGGTTACGGTGATCAATCCTTATTCCGACAAAGATTTGACGGTGCTTTTGTCGGTCGATGAAAACCGGAGTTTGCTCCCACTGGGATGGGAAGCAGCGGTCAGTATGGACACGATCAGTCTGGCAGCCGGGCAGCAGCAAACTTTCACCCTGAGCATAGTAGCGCCAGCAGAGGCAGGATATGCGAATGTAGTGGTAAAGGTCAAGGTGCAGGTACCCGACGGCGTCGGTCGCACTGAAACAGTAGAGGTGGGGTGTATGTCGAACGCAACCCGATATCTTGCTTTCCCATTGTTGGGATGGGGAACTGCAACAGTGACTGGATTGACGGGGTTGCCCGATTATGGGGATTACGTGACGCTGGTGCCACCATCCCAGGTGACGCCTGATTTCCTCACTGCCTATCCACTGGAAGATTTTGATGCTGTGCTGTTCTTTACCGACTATTTCAGTCGAGGCTTCTTGTCTGCCAACGTCTTTGATGAGCTGGGCGTACCATTGCGGAATGGCATTACCGCGGCGATCCAGGAAGGGAAGGGCGTATGGATTTCTACGGAGCTGGATATCTACTTTGCGTGGGATCAACAATATGGCAGTAGCCACGCCCAGAATTTCTGGCAAAACGTGGTTGGTGTCCGCTCCAATGGAGGACCGATTATGCGAGTGCAGACGGACAATCAGGGGCGGATTACGGGAGTGCTTCCCTTTACCATCGAAGGACAGCAGGGTGATAGCGTGGGAGATGGTATTACTCTTTCGTACAACCAGATGACCAATTGGCAGCAGGTTCCCTTTGTCATTTTCACTGAGAACTTTACGCCGGTGAGCAATGATGTTATTGCGGTGTTTCAAGATGACGAAGGGCAGTTAATGGGGATCCGTCGGGAAGATCCGCAGAGCGGTGGGCGCATCGTGTATACGGGGTTTCCACTTCACGGCACTTCAGACATTGCTGCCGTTGGGCAGTTGATGGAACAGGTGATGCGATGGATCACTGCTGGAAAAACAGCGCCAAAACCCCCAACAATTTCTGCACCGGCAGAGTTGCAGTTCGGCGAGGTAGCAGTCGGTTCCAGTAAAACAATGACCGCCGATATTGCCAACGTTGGGAATGAGCCACTGGAAATTACGGGTATGACGCTATATGACGATGACCAGGTGTTTACGATCCTCAATGCTCCCAGCCTACCACTCACATTGCAGCCTGGTGAAAAGGTGACGCTGGAAATTCAATTCCAGCCGAAGCAAACGGCGGAATACGTTTCAATGCTGATCATCGAATCGAATGATCCTCGCAACAATCCGTACTCCATTGTGCTGAGCGGACGAGGAGCTGGTGCTACGGGTGTCGCCATAGAGCAGGAGCCGAAAGCCTTACAGGTACGGGTCATTCCAGATGACCGGGTGGAGTTCCGCTGGGAAGGGGTCCCCATCGTCAATGCGGAGATTCGGGATATTCGGGGACGATTGGTTCATCAGTTTGGTAGTGTGTCTGCCTCAGTATGGCGATGGGACATCCGGGATGTTCCGTCGGGCACGTACTTTGTCCGGATCGAGACGGCAAGGAAGTCGGTAGTTATCCCCTTCCAGATTGTCCACTGACTGCGCTAACAGGTCTACCATTGAGAGCCGCAGGGCGTTTCCCTGCGGCTTTTTTGTTTTATGGAGGTAATCCGTGTGAGATTCGAGGAATTGAGCGTTGTTGCTCCACCGGTATCTAAATGGACACAAGCAGGTAGCGATTCAGGTAACGTTTTGGCTGATGCAAGGATTATAGATGTCGAGCCGGGTTTGAAAATGGAAGGCATGAACGTGGGCAACGAAAGATGAGAGCAGTTGAAAATAAGGGCTGGTCGCTAACCAGAACCGTCTTCGATCACCATCCTGAAACCATGTGGTTTGGAATATTGCTTTGTTGCTGCCATTGTAATTTAGCGACCAGTAAGGCACAGAGGATAGAAGCAAAAGCGCTCAAAACGCTCTGGTGAGGAGCTTGTGTAACAGGATTGTTGCATCAAAGAAAGGCAGTGTAATGAAACGGGTCATTTCTCTTATTGTGGCCGTATTGTCGGTAGTTTTTATTTCTCAGCTCTATGGATACGAGCGTATCGTTTTGATCGAGGAATTTACCAGCACAACGTGCCAGGGGTGCGTGAAAGGCTCGGAAAATATGAACAAGGTGGTCGATCCCGGTAACGGCATCCTGTCGTTGCGGTACAATCTGGGCGATCCATTTCGTATAGAGAGCTACAACGAGCTTGCTATCCGCAGTCCGTATTATGCTATACCGTATATCCCTTATGCGATGGTCTGTGGGCAAACAAGGCTTAGTCCTCACCTTCAGGAGTTGCAGCAGGCGATTCAGCGGTGGAAGTCTCGACCGACGCCGTTGGAAATTACTGTTGTAGAAGATCGGTCAAATCCCAGCAATGTTCGGGTAACCGTGACGGTAAGGTCGGATGAATCGTTGCAAGGGCTAACACTGCGGGTGGCTGTTGTTGTACGATTCGTGGAATTACCGGATCTGCCCGATAAGCTTCCGTATTCTAATGGTGAGACGGAATTCTACGACACGATGCTGGATATGTTGCCAGATGCTGAGGGGACGGATTTCAGCATTGCTGCTGGTGAAACGAAAACCTTCACTTTTAACTATGCAATGGGCAGTGGCGAACTGTGGCCCCAAGGGCAAATTTATGTTACAGCGTTTGTGCAGAATGATCAGACCAAAGAAGTGTTGCAGGCGGGGACTGATCTGGTGGAATATGGAGTTACATTACAGGCATTGCAACGGTATCTCTGGGTTGATCCTCAGGGTGAAGTAAGCACGCAGGTTACGGTGATCAATCCTTATTCCGACAAAGATTTGACGGTTCTGTTGACAGTGGATGAAGATCGGAGTTTGCTCCCACAGGGATGGGAAGCAACGGTCAGTATGGACACGATCAGTCTGGCAGCCGGACAGCAACAGACGTTTGATCTGGCTATAGCAGCGCCAGCCGGAGCCGGGTATGCGAATGTAGTTGTGAAAGTGAAGGTGCAGGTACCGGTTGCAGATGGTATTGGTCGTATAGACACGTTCAAACTCTGGTGCTTATCCCGGTCAGCGCGTTATATCCTCTTTTCATTGTTCGGATGGGAGATAGCGCCTGTTGCCAGACTTGTGGCGATGCCAGAGTATGGAAACTATGCTGCAACGGTTCCATTATCATTAACACCGGAATTCCTCAGCGGTTATCCGCTGGACAATTTCGATGCGGTGGTGGTCTTTGCGCGCGGAATGGAGCTGTCTTCAGGGGAGTTTGATGCGGTCGGTACACCGCTACGCGATGGAATAAGGGTAGCTATGCAGCAGGGTAAAGGGGTCTGGATTGCGACAGGCTTAGGTGTTTTTAACGCCTGGCACCCGGTATATGGCAGTAAACACGCTCAGGATTTCTGGGAAAATGTTGTTGGGGTTCGATCTAGTGGCGATCTCGTTCTGCGAGTGCAGAGGGACAATCAGGGGCGAATTACCGGTGTGTTGCCGTTTACTGTTGAAGGGCAGCAAGGGGACAGTGTTGGTGATGGGATTACAATCTCCTATAATACGCTGTCTGCCTGGCAGGCACGATCTTATGTTTTCTATACGGAGAGCTTCACGCCAGTCAGTAGTGATGTGGTAGGGGTATTTTATGATGACGAGGATCGGTTGATGGGCATACGGCGAGAGGATCCGCAATCAGGGGGACGCATTGTGTATACGGGATTTCCGTTGTACCCAAGGACCCTGGACACATCCGCGGTGGAGCGGTTAATAAAGCAGGTGATGCGGTGGATTACTGGGAAGCGAGGCGGTGACGTAGCCGGGATGACTGTTGAGCAGGAATCGCAAGATTTGCGCCTTCATATTGTGCCAGATGACCGGGTGGAGTTTCGATGGGAAGGAACACCCATCGTCAATGCGGAGATTCGGGATATCCGGGGGCGATTGGTTCATCGTTTTGGCGCTGTGCCTTCCGCAATATGGCAATGGGATATCCGGGATGTTCCGTCGGGTACGTACTTTGTGCGAGTTGAGACGGCGAAGAAGTCCGTTGTTACTCCCTTCCAGATTGTCCACTGATTGCGCTAACGGATCTATCATCGGGAGCCGCAGGGCGTTTCCCTGCGGCTTTTTTTGTTTCTTGCAATTGCTGGAAAAGAGCGATGATTCAGCATCTATGGTGGGACATCTTGCGTGACCAACTCAGAGGGGCTGTTGTTTCTAAGGAAAACGCACCAGAGTGGTAGTAATGGGGACAGCAGAGCGTTGTGCTCGAACGACAGCAAGGTATATGCCGACTGGCAGGGTCAGGGAGGTTCTGTAAGTGGTGGCTGGGGCAATGGGCGGTGAACGAAAAAGACGAGTGCCGTTTACTGTGTAAAGCTCGATTCGGACAAATTGTCCCGTCGCATTGAAATACTGAAGATGCTGGTTCGCGATTGTCACGGTAGCGCGCACTGGAGGAACAAGTGGAAGAGCAGTGAGGGGTGTACAGAGAGAATCATACAGTTGAGCAATGGCTGCGTGAACAGCGGGATCAGCAAAGTAAGCAGAATCGTATTTCCATAAGAGCAGCCCATCGCACAGCGAATCACTTAAGAGTTGCACTGCTACTGCCAAAAGAGAGTCAGCCGGGAAAGCTGACCGGTGATACCAGCCTGATAGGACGTTAATACTGTACAGAAGTCGCAGTCCGGATTGCTGTGCTGCCTGATGCTGATTGGCGATGAAGGAAGCAACCGTGCCCTGGCGGATTGAGTATTGCGGTTTGGCATAATCTAAGAACGCAAATTCTCCCTGCTGCGCTAACCATTGCGCTGGAGCTCCAACACCAGTAGGTATGGTGGGGAACAGCTTTTTGCTATAGGCGGCTGCGGAGTCAATAAGAGCGGCAGTGATTGTTCGTCCGCCCCAATTGCCGGGATCCTGAGGTTCGTCAAAAAGCAAATGGCAGAGGATGAGTGAATCATAAGGGGCGAAGTGGAAGCCTTTGAATGCATCCAGGCGCGCTTTGAATCGGGTGAGATCAAAATGACCGCTGGAGTCCTGAACCATACGGCGTGATTTGAGAAATGAAAGGCAGAGTTTGTACCCGTTTTGCGCGGCTGCTTCCAGGAGGGTACGCAAATGTGCAGTGTCAGACGCTACAGTGAAGACAAAGTTGAATAGAGGATGAGGCTGGGTAATGGGAGCGTGGAATGGCCCAACCAGGATGCATTGGGTCGATTGTGCAGTGAGAGAAAAGGGGCTGAGTGCCATAAGGATAATGAACAAAGACAGCGCTGAACGGTGCATTGGAAACTCCGTTTTCTTGATGCGTAAAAACACTCCGACTCTTTGGAGCACCCCGAAGTTTAATCTGGAGGAGCACACGGCAAGGAATGCAGGAAACAGAGGAGAAAAAATGGGGAGTCTTTTCGTCCTGCAAACAGCGGAGGGGAAGCAATGATCATTCAGCAAAAGGATAAGCAATGATCATCGCCTTTTACAAACCGTACGGAGTGTTATCCCAATTTACACCGGAGCCAGGCACGGAGTGGCGAGTGCTCAAAGAGTTTGATTTTCCCCCGGATGTCTATCCGGTAGGGCGGCTGGATGTAACCAGTGAGGGATTATTGATTCTGACCGATGAAAAACCGATCGTTCGGCGGCTTCTGGATCCTGCATTTGCCCATCCCCGAACCTATTGGGTGCAGGTGGAAGGAATACCGTCGGAACAGGCGATTCAGCAGTTGCGACAGGGGGTTGTCATTCGGGGGTATCGAACCAGGTCTGCGCGAGTTCGACGGTTGTCGGAGCCGTTAGACCTGCCACCCCGGAATCCCCCAATCCGATTTCGGAAGAACATTCCAACTTCGTGGCTGGAGATCACGTTGTTTGAAGGCAAAAACCGGCAGGTGCGCCGTATGACGGCTGCGGTGGGACATCCAACGCTGCGATTGCTCCGGGTTGCCATTGGAAAGCTTCATCTTTTTACCATTCTGCGGGAAGGGGAGTGGAAAGTTTTGAATCACAAAGAGCGGCGGCTGTTGCTACACCGTGCTGTAAGGAATAAATAGAACTTTGCCTGCACAATTTACCTTGACAGGGAACGCTGCTTTTCGTGAACACATCCTGCCGTTGCGCATACAGCCGTTGTCTGTGGTAGTTTGAATGAAACATTGTCTTTGCTTTATTCGTCACCTTCCTGTGGAAATGTCAACTGGAGGCAGGGGATTGGTTGATCATAGTGCTACACGCGTGTGCAGGTGCTTGCAACGGAAGTTTCACAGCAAAGGAGTGGAAGGATGAAGCTCAAAACATTGGCTGCTTCAACGGGGATTGGACTGGCTGCTTTACTTATTGTTTTGCTTGTAGCAACGCAATTGAACTCTAAGGCATTGTTATCCTCTGTGGTCGGTGCCTCCGTTGAGATTGGCGCGAAGCAACCGCCGGTTTCAAAGGAACTTCGGCAAAAAGCGGCAGAGATGAATGCCCTGTTTCGGGCAGTGGGGCAAAAAATTATGCCCACGGTAGTGAACATTCAGGTCATTGAGCGCAAGAAGGTGACAAAACAGTCCCCTTTCGATTTCTTCCAGTTCCCGGACGAGGATTTCAAGAGATTCTTCGAGTTTAAGATTCCTGGTACACCACAGCCGCTTCGCGGTCAGGGATCGGGGGTGATTATTACGGAAGACGGGTACATTTTAACGAATCGCCACGTGGTCCACAATGCGGCAAAGATTCAGGTGACCTTGCACGACCAGCGAACCTTTGAAGCGGAAATCATTGGAGAAGATCGGTTTACCGATCTGGCGGTGATCAAAATTAAGGCATCGGGCTTAACACCGGCATATTTTGGAAACAGTGACAGTGTAGAAGTTGGAGAGTGGGTTCTGGCAGTTGGCAACCCATTGGGGTTGACTTCTACCCTGACAGCGGGTATCGTTTCTGCATTGACTCGCCGGATTGGTATCTTTCGAGATACCAGCGGGATGGCAGTTGAGAACTTTATTCAGACGGATGCAGCGATCAATCCCGGCAACAGCGGTGGGGGCTTATTCAATTTGAAGGGGGAATTGATTGGGATCAATACAGCGATTGCAACCAACACCGGTTTTTATCAGGGCTATGGCTTTGCTATTCCATCCAATTTAGCGAAAGCCGTGGCGGCGGATCTGATCGAGGATGGAAAAATTGATCGAGGGTTTATTGGCGTTAAGATTTCACCGGTTGATCAGGCAATGGCAAAAGCAGTTGGACTGGATAAAGTTCAGGGCGTCATTATTCAGTCGGTCACGCCCAATTCGGCAGCCGAGGAAGTTGGGTTGCAGGAAGGCGATATTATTCTGGAAGTTGATGGGAAGCCAGTATACAAGCCGAATGAAGTGCAGTCCATCGTGTTTCAGCATCGAGCCGGTGATAAAGTGAAACTGAAAATTTATCGGCACGGCAGGGTATTCGAGAAAACCGTCGTTCTTCGTCCACTGGAAGGACAGGAAGAAGCGGCAGAGGAAGGATATGCGGCAGGTAAAGAAGAAGAAGTTGAGGAAGAAAAAACAGAAATTGCCAGTCTGGGAATTACGGTCGAGCCTTTGAACAAGGAACAACGGAAGCGATTGAAGCTGAAGTCCGGTGTGATTGTCGTCGATGTTGATCCTTACGGTCCTGCGGGATTATCCCAGAAGTTAGAGGTTGGTGATGTGATCATCTCAGCGAATGGAAAGCCCGTGCGTTCGGCAAAAGATCTGAAGAACATTTTAGAGCACACAGACAAGGATGTTGTTCTGCTCCGGGTCTATGGTCGCGGTGTGAAACGATTTGTTGCTGTGCCGGTAGAACCGGAAAAAGAGTAGCCAATGAAGTTCCAGCTTTTCTCGTGTAGGGCAGTCTGTATGGCTGCCCTTTTTTGTTTCAGTACTGCTGGGGTGCTGTCCCAGTCTTTTCCCATCCGACAGGATCTGGAGTGGAGTGTCCAGGCTGCCGGGCGTGTAGTGCAGTGGCGGTCCGACGCAGAGCACTGGACTGCTGTCGCGCTGCTGGGTGCTGCTGTGATTGGGTACGGATGGGATTCGGCTGCTGTTGCGGCAGTTCAGCGATGGCAATCGCCAATAGCCGATAGGGTGTTTGGGATTGCCAAAATTTTTGGCGAAGGCGTATACTGGGCGCTGGGCAGTGTGCTGCTGTATGGAATTGGTGGATTGACGGAGCAGTCAGCCATCCGTGAGATTGGACGAGAAGTATTCGTAGCTCTCCTGCTTACAGGGGCAGTGACAACGGTCGGAAAGGTGGTGTTGGGGCGAGCACGTCCCTATACGGGGGAAGGACCAGAGCAGTTTCGCTGGTTTGAGACCGACAATGCCTATTTGTCGATGCCTTCGGGACATACCTCTACTGCTTTTGCACTGGCAGGTTATGCAGCTCGAAAAATTAACCAGTGGTGGAGCTATGCGCTCTTTCTGCCGATAGCAGCCCTGACCGGTGTGTCCAGAATGTATCATAACCAGCACTGGCTTTCCGATGTGTTCGCTGGTGCGGCGATTGGAACGTGGATTGGTTTTTCCGTTGCTGCCAGCAGCGACTCTCGCGAATCGGATCAGGTGACCAGTCTTTCACTGGTTGCAGGAGTGCCACTCCGGGTTGGGGTGCAGCTCCGCATTCCTTAGGAAAAGAGTTGCCGTAGCTCGGTCAGAAGTGGCGGGTGCTTTGTAACCCGTTTCCGTTGCAAACGCTACGGTTGATTGTGTCGCATATCCTGCCGCTCATCTCCGGACAGCGTTGTATTTTTGCGATTCTTTTTTCCGATCACAAATTGGAGGATATGTTGATGACAGAGCAACAACTGGCGTGGCTGCGAAAGTTTGTCGAAATACCCGGACCGTCGGGATACGAAGAATCGGTGCAGCAACAGTGGATTGAATCCCTCCCGCAGGAAGCGCTGACAATCTCTCAGGATGTGCACGGCAATGTGGCAGCCCGGTATCGAGGAACAGATTCCCGATTTACAGTGCTGCTTGGGGGACATGCGGACGAAATTGCGCTGGTTGTTCACTACATCAGTGATGACGGGATGCTGTATTGCAAGAGCATCGGCGGTGTGGATCCAGCCGTGCTACCGGCACAGCCGGTGCGAATTCTGACAGCAAATGGCGTTGTGCACGGAGTCATTGGCGCACCAGCGGTCCATCTGCTGTCGGAGGAAGAACGGGGAAAGGCACGCAAGCTGCACGAGCTATGGATTGACATTGGGGCGGCGGATAAGGCGATGGCTGAGCAATTGGTGCAGCCCGGCGATCCGGTGATCGTCGGCGGCGATTTTCTCCCGTTAGCAGGCAGCCGGGCAGCCGCTCGGTGTTTTGACAATCGCGTGGGGATTTTTATCGTGAGTCAAATCCTGAATCGACTGGTTGAGCAGCAAATTTCCCTTCCTTTTGATGTGGTCGGATTATCCACGGTGCAGGAAGAAACCAGTATGACGGGGATTAAAACAGCAGGCTTTGCACTGAATCCGGATGTGGGGATTATCTACGATGTAATGGTTGCCACCGATTTCCCCGGCGTAGATCAGAAAAAGTTCGGCGTGATTAAAGTTGGTGCTGGTGTCGGGATTGCGCGGGGTGTTCGAACCGATCGCCGTCTGGCGGATTTGTTGATCCAGTTGGCGAAAGAAGCAGATATTCCCTATCAGGTGGAGATCGAACGCGGCTGGTCTTCTACCGATGCCGATCCGCTGACGGACACCCGCGGTGGAGTTGCGACGACGATTTTGTCGGTCGCGACCCGCTATTTGCATACCAGTTGGGAAGTACTGGATCTGCAGGATGTGGAAGCGACGATTCAGTTAACGCTCGTGTTGTTGCAATCGCCCCGATTTGTGGAGTATCTTCACCAGATCGGACAGCAGCGCCATGCTCAGGATACAAATTCAGCGACTTGATCCCGACATTCCTTTGCCGTCCTATGCAACAGCAGGATCAGCCGGGATGGACCTTTATGCGGCGGTTTCAACACCGCTGACAATCCAGCCGGGTGATATTGTGCTGGTGCCCACCGGTGTTGCTATTGCTCTCCCGGACGGCTATGAAGCGCAGGTTCGCTCCCGCAGCGGTCTTGCACTGCGGTATGGCATATTTGCGCTCAATGCACCCGGTACGATCGATAGCGACTATCGAGGTGAGATCAAGGTGATCTTAGCACATATCGGCAAAGATATTTTTGTTGTTGAACGAGGAGCGCGTATTGCGCAGTTAGTGATTGCGCGATATGAGAAAGTTCGCTGGGAAGAAGTTGTGCAACTTCCTCCCACATCCCGTGGGGAGGGCGGTTTTGGAAGTACGGGAGTGTGAGGGCATATACTTCTTTCCCCTCGGTACGGATACGCCGCCGGCGGTTTGGGAAGTATAGGGATGTAAGGGAGCTTACACCAATGGGGAGTGGTCGTACGGTGTTATTGGAGCGGAGACTTCCGGTTAATGCAACGGACGAACACCCTCAAAAGTCGCCTTTCCGCGACGTATGCCTGAGCAGAGGGAACGTGCCTACAGCATTCCCAATTCCAGCTTACCAACTTCCGAAATGCGATCTTTGCTCCACGGCGGATCAAAGACAACCTCCACAGTCACATCGTTGACTTCCGGAATGCTACGGACGTGGCGTTCCACATCTGCTGGCAGGATCTCGGCTGCTGGACACGCTGGCGCTGTCAGCGTCATCTTTATGGCAACATTGTTTGCGTCGTCGATGTGGATTTCGTAAATCAGCCCCAGCTCGTAAATATCGATGGGGATTTCCGGATCATAGCAATTTTTCAGTGCCTGGATGATCTTGGTAATCAGCTCCTCTGAGCCACCGGTGATGACAATTTTCTCGCGCTGCTCATCCTGCACCGGCTGGTAGGCTGAGGGGCCTTTGAGAAAAGTGAAACCGGTGGCATCTGGACGCTCAACGTAGTCGACAGTCACCCCGTGAAGCTGAGGGAGAACAGCGGGATCGATAAAGAACCGAAACTCTTCCACTTCAAAAATGCGGTCTGAGGCGGAAGCGTGGACATCAAAGGCGATCGTAAATTGCGGACGCGCCATAAAACGGCGGCGAATGCCAATGCGCACACCATATTCTTCCGGAATTTCGTGTTCCTGCCGAATCTTGCGTAATGCTGCAATCGCTCGATCGGTGATTTTCCAGTAAAGCTGTTTGGGTTCATCGATCCATATTGTTCGCGCTGCGTCTGCCGGTGTCTGTAACTCCGCCATCCTCTTCTGTTGCTTGTTGGACAACAGGCACAAGACGGGAAGCACTTTGCCTTTATTTCTTAGCGGAACCAGAGTTTTTCGTAAATTTGTACTTTTGTGATCTTGGAACAAACAGGACGAGTGGATGACTCAGGGAGATGTCCAACGGGAGGCGCGGAAGAAGGAGTTGCGAGCTTTTTTGCTGTTCTGGTTCGCCGGTGTTCTGGTGATGTTTGGCATTGTATTTCTGGCGCTCTATGCAGAGCCATTCCTGAACTGGGTCTTTGGCAAACCGGAGCGCAAAGCAGGCGCAAAACCGCAGCGGGTTATTGACACCATTCCTAAGGAAATACCCACGCCACCGCCGGATGAACGCCTTCGGGTGCGGAAAGGAATGCGGCTGTGGCTGCGAGCGGATGCCATTGAGCGGCCGGATAGCAGCAAACTACCGTATTGGGCAGATGGTAGCGGAACGAAGCACCACGCTATTCAGCCAATGATTCCTGCTCAGCCGATGCTGATTAAAAAGGGCATTGGGGAACAACCAGCCGTCTTTTTCGATGGAAACAACGACTATATGCACGCGGGAGATGTTGGTCCGCCGGATCGCTTTATTCCGGCAACGGTGTTTATTGTGTGGGCAAAACCGGATTCAGGACGGGATTTCTGGCAGCGAATCTTTTCAACCGGCAGTCGGGGAATCGATTATCAAAACAACGGAGCAAATTACGTGCCCAACGTAGTCGTTCAGCACGGACGAGCACCGGCACCGCCGCATATTACGGTGATGCGTTACACAGCGCCGCGGGATTTCTCCAATTTTCACATCGGACGGATCAATGTTCCCGGCATTCAGCAGTTCTATCGCGGCTTCATAGCAGAGATGATCGTTTATGGTCGAGTTCTTTCGCAGCAGGAAATACAGCAAGTGGTTCGCTATCTCCAGCAGAAATACGGGATTCCTCCGGAACGAACGCAGGTGCCATAAAAAGGGAAGCAAGGGCGATGAAAATATCGGTGGAATTTGTTGAGGGAATGCACTTTGTTGGCAAGACGCCGGACGGACTGGAGGTGCATTTCGATGCTGTTGCGCAGCACGGTGGACAGGGCAGGGGAACACCACCAATGGTCGTGTTGCTGGAATCGATTGCTGCGTGTACGGCGATGGATGTCATCAGCATTTTGCGCAAAAAACGGAAAACGGTGGTCGATTTGAAAGTGCACGCAACAGCGAAACGGGCGGAGCAGCATCCGCGGGTGTTTGAAACGGTGCATCTGACGTACGAACTGTGGAGCCCGGATGCTGAGATGAAAGATCTAAACCGTTCGATCGAACTGTCGCAGGATAAATACTGCGGCGCTTCGGCAATTGTGAAGCGCAGCGGTGCGCAACTGACGTGGGAGGCAGTACTCCACCGCACCGGGAGTTAATCAAGGGAGCGCAACCAGTCTAACATTTCCTGCAGGAGTGATCGGATCTGCTGGAGATCTGCCCGGCTGATAGGCGGAGTATCGGAGGAGTGCGTATCCACGGTGAACGCTCCCGTTTCGGGATCGAATTTCTTGAGCCGCTCTTTGGCGCCTTCGATCGTATACCGTTCTGTTCGGAGGAGATGCTGGATCGCTCGCAAAATGGCGATGTCTTTATCCGTGTAAATTCGGTTGCCAGCACGATTTTTCTTGGGACGTAATTGCGGAAATTCCGTTTCCCAGTATCGCAGCACGTAGGGTTCTTCACCCAGAAGTTTACTCACTTCCGTGATCGAGTAGTACAGCTTCTTAATCCCTGGTCCCTTCGCCATCCTTCTGCTTTCCCCTTTGTTGCGCGCAGCGTCAAAAATATGAAATTTCGTTCAAACAGTAGGGCAATCTCTTCGATAGCAGATGAAGGTGCCGTGGTGGAAACCTCAGGGTCGATGGCAGAGAACACATCGGCAGGAGTATCGCTACCGGGGACAGAAGTTTCCCGATGCAATATGGAGTGGTAGGAGCAGAGCGATGTGTCTGCCCTATGCTTGCGTCGCCAATCATCACCAGTAGGGGCAGACCGGTGTGTCTGCCCTATGCCCGATGCAGGTCGCCTCTGTTCCGGAACCATCGGCTTTCGCCGGCAACAACTGGGAGCGCCGGCTTTAGCCGGCAAAGAATGCACACTGAAATGTGCGCTCCCGGACCTTCTTCAATGGTCTTGCCTGTGTCCGGAATTTTTTGTAATTTGCTTTTCCCGGATGAGCGAAATGGCAGTTTCACAAAAGCTGGAGGCATTTCCAATGACAGCAGTGTTTACCAGTTGGATGAAGGACTTCACTGTTCCAGAGGCATTGCTATCGGCAGGACAACTGGAAGGATGGCGAACGGAAGGGCGAATACAATTTGGCAAACCGGCGAAGGTAGGTGATGGATGTTTTGAGTTATTGCTGGACAGCCATCAGGAGAAGGTGTTGATGTATGAGGAGATGATGGAAGTGGTGAAAGGGCAGGTGCGGGAGATGGATTTGCGGTTAGAACAGGTGTCGATAATACGTGATCGACCTGGATGTCAGGATACCCTCCCGTAAGGAGGTGAGGGAGGAACAGAATAATGCGGGTTTCCCGGTGGGTATGCTGGGTGTGGGGAATTATCTTGTGGGTAATGGGTGGACAATGGGTATATCCACAGGTATGCTCGCTACCTGTGGCGAATGCCTATGCGGGACGCCAGTTCTGGGTTGTTGTTCCACCGTCAGATGGTCATCATCGCCCACATCTTTTGGTTACTATCATTGGTATCGATAGCGGGATAGTGTGGGTTGATGTGCCGGCACTTGGGTGGCAGTTGCCGCCATTTGTGCTCCGCAGGGGGGAAGTGCGGGTGCTGACGACCCAGGAAGAGTTGCCACTGCTGGAGGATCAGGTTGGAAAGATCGAGTATACAGCGATTCGGATACGGAGTTCCGGAAAGGTTGTTGTAACAGCAACCAGTCGGGAAGAAGAGCTGGACATGGCGAGCTACGTGGCATATCCGACTTCTGTGTGGGGGACTCACTATGTGTTTGCAGGGTATTATGATAACAGAGGGGACTCCTATACTGATCGCGGGACGCTGTTTCCCAATGGCTTTTACGTTATAGCCCGCGAGAACGGGACCAATGTCCAGATTCGTCTTCGGGGGCACGGGCGGGGGTGGATGCGGATCAACGGACAGGATCAGCAGGTGGCGTTTCCTCGAGACTGGAGCAAAACCTTCCAGTTTACCCTCAATGCAGGCGAAGTGCTGGATTTCTGCAGTCTAGGTTTGAGCCTGGATGAAAATGGAAATGAAGGGGAACTGGATATCACCGGGACAGAAATCGTTGCCAGTCAGCCGGTGGGAGTAATCTCGATCAATGCCGAAGCCTACATGCCATACCAGCACGTGACGGAATTTAGTGGAGAGTCAATAGCGGAGATGCTGCCACCGAAAGGGGTGTGGGGGAAACGATACATTACCCGTGCTCTGCGGAACCGCGGACCGCTGGAAAATCACCCTGGGGGACCTATCTACAGCGGCGACAACTACCGGGTTGTTGCGCTGGAGGCAAACACCCTCTTTACCGTGCGGTGGTACGATCCGCAGAGCGGACAGTTGAAAGGACAATGGTCGGGACTGCTTCGACGGGCAGGAGAGTTTATGGAGTATGTCAAAGGGGGCAACCTGCAGGAGTTCATCGAGGGGTATGCGGTCTGGGAAGCAGATCGCCCTTTTATGCTGGTGCAGTACGGCGGGGCAGGAGATGCGGCAGTGTTTCTATGGGCAATCCCGGTGGAGCAGTATCTGTGTGAACAGGTGGGGTATCAGTGGGAGGATGTGACGACGCGGCTGGTAGCGAACCTGCTGATCGCAGCCGGAGGGGATATGGAGGTGGCAGGGAAGGTTCGGTACAATGGTCGGGAGTTGAAGGAGCTATCGCCGCAGTCGTTATGGCAGCGGGTGCCGGGGACGGATTATTGGGCAGTGCGATTGTCAGTGGATGAAGGGGTGCAGTGGGTGGAAAGTCCGGTGCCCGTGGGGCTGCAACTGGCAGGGCTGTGGATGGCGGATATACGGAGCGGTCAATACGGCCACACGCTGATGGCGTGGAACCGATTGGAGAAGCTGGACACGGAAGCACCACGATTGCAGCGGCAGGATAGCTGCGGCATCGCTACCGTTACCGCCCGTGATGATTCCCTCGATCTTCCCTACGAAGATACCGGCATCAGCAGAGTGGAACTGCTCAGCGATCGGTCCTATAACTACCGCCTCCGAATGGTCTCACCACCGGTGCTGGAAAACCGCGGCGAGGGGTACTGGCGACAGATCCGCTTCCGACTGGAAGTGATCGATCCCTCACGGGATGGCAAAGCGGTCTATGGGGTGGTGGACTGGCGGGGCAATGTGCGGCTGGATAGTGTGGTGTACGATGCACCGGATGTGGCACTGAGTGACACGCTCCTCCAGTTTGGATCAGTACGGGTGGGCATAACAAAGCAGCAGGTGCTTCGGGTGGTGAACCAATCGGATTCTGTGGTGGTGATCGATACGGTGTGGTTGCAGCGGGCAGCAGCATATCGGATCGTTGCAGTGACGCCGCCGCTGCCAGCTGTGCTTGCTTCGGGTGATACCCTCCGGGTGGTGATCGAATATGAGCCGAAGCGGGAGCGAACGGATGAAACGGATTGGGAGCGGGATACGGTTCAGATCGTAGCAGCGTGTGCCCGCTGGCAGGTTGCCCTGGAGGGGCAGGGCGTACAGCCGCACATTGTGGTGGGCGACTGGAATGCCCGGCAGGTGGCAGCCGGTGAGCAGCGGTGTAACAGCGAAAATCTCTACGACTTTGCCCAGACGATCCGGATCGAGAATCAGGGCAGTGCGCCACTTCGGATTGATACGATCCGGGGCGTTGAGCCACCGTTTTTCATCGCTGATGATGCCGATACGTTTCCGCTGGTGCTTGCACCGGGAGAAGTGGTGTACTGGAAGGGCGCGTGTTTTGCACCGCAGGCGGCGGGGACGTATGAGATCCAGGTGGAATTTGTCAGTGATGCCCCGGCGGGTGATGACAACATTTCTGTGTGGAAGGGAGAGGGAATCGCGGCAGCGCCGTACATCACGGGGTATGACTGGGGGTGGCAGCGGATGCGGACGGTGCACAGCGGGCAGGTGGTGATAGGCAATGGCGGCAGCAATGCGGTGCGGATCGATACGGTGGTGCTGGAAGGGCAGGTCGAACACTTCCGGATCACCGGGTATGAGTTTGCCGGAAGCGAAGTGGGAACACCGAAAGGGATCGTGCTGAATCCGCAGCAGGAGGTGGTGGTGCGGGTGGCATATGAGCCGCAGGTGGAGACGGCGGTAGATGACACGCTGCGGGCAGTGATTCGGGCAGTGTTTGTGGATGCGGAGGCGGTGGCAGGAGAACTTCGAGGGCAGGCGTATGTGCCGAAGATCGGAGCGGAAGGGTATCGGTTCGAGTGTGTGGAGCTGGGAAAGGAGTCGGAGGAGCGCGGAGAGATAAAGGTCTGGAATGCGGGAGCGGTGTGGCAATTGCAGATCTGGTCGGTGGAGTTTGACGATGGGGTGATGAGTGATCCGCAGGCGTTCCGGGCAGAGAACTGGGTGCAGTTTCCGGTGACACTGGATGTAGGAGATACGCTTTGGCTTGGGGTGCGGTTTCGGGCACGGACATATCCCGAAGACAGTGTGCGGGTGCGGATATGGAGTGATGCAGCACCGGGACCGGAAGAGGCGCCACGGGTGGAAAGCGGGGTGATGGTGCGAGGGTGTGCAAAGGTGGTGGGGCTGGAAGCAGAAGGGACAGTGATCGGACCGGTATTGGGGTGTGATGGCGGAGAAGGGGCAATTGTGGTGCGGAATGCGGGAAGCGTGGAGGTGGAGGTAGCGGATGTGCGGCTGGCAGGAGGGGATGTGAGTGAGTTTGCGATCGCAGGACCGAAGGCGTTTACGCTCGGTGCCGGTGAGGAGCAACAGGTCGGGGTGCGGTTGTTGCCGGGCGAGGCGGGAACCTATCAGGTGATGGTGATAGTGGAAAGCAGTGTGGGAGTGGAGCAGGTGGAAGTGCGAGGGAGGCGGGAGCAGGTAGGAATAGG
Source organism: Candidatus Kapaibacterium sp. (assembly GCA_027082775.1). Lineage (GTDB taxonomy): Bacteria > Bacteroidota > Ignavibacteria > Kapaibacteriales > WFXC01 > WFXC01. The sequence continues at coordinate 2,554 of JALWUI010000067.1, read as the reverse complement.
CGTATGGGTGGAAGCAGTGGATGAAGCGAAGCTGCCGGGCGAGGAGGCGATGGTGCGGGTGGTGTATGCGGATAGCAGCGGGGAAGCGAAGGTAGAGGCATTGCAGGTTGAGCTGGAATGGGACGGGCGAGTGCTGGGGTATCGCAGGCTGGAGGCGGTAGAAGGCGAGTGGGAGGTAATGGAGGAAGGGATGGGGACGGTGCGGCTTGCGGGGCAGCGATCGGGAGGATTTGGTAGTGGCGAAGTGGTGCGGCTGTGGTATGGGGTGTATGGCGGAACGGACAGGGAAGCGGTCGAGGTAACGGTGAGCAGTGTAGATGTTGGGGATCGGGCGGTGTGTGTGGAAGCGGGGACGGGAATGGACACAGTGCGCTTAGGGGAGTACTGTTTGCGGGATGTGCGGGAGATTCGGCTGGGGCAGGAGTACGGATTGGAGGCGAAGCAGGAAGGGGAGGAGGTGGTAGTGCGGTACGGGATCGGGCTCAGTGGAGCGGTGGAGGTGGTGTTGTACGACGGGTATGGGCGGAAGGAGGTGGTGATAGCGAGAGGGCAGCAGGAGGCGGGGTGGCAAGAAGTACGGCTTGGGACGGAAGGGTTGAGCAGCGGGTTACATTTTGTGCGTTTGCGGAGCGGGCGGTATATGGAGGTGGTGCCGGTGTGGGTGGTGAAGTAGGGCAGAAACGAATACGCTCAGAAGGCACGCGCTCCCGACAGGATGGCGACACCCTGAAATGTTTGTCCGGTGCTACTGGACAGGGGAAAACGCGATGAAGGTGTGCTTTCCCCCTGCGGCTGCCACACGCTTTGCCTCTGGTGAGAAGGAGTTTTATTGTCCCGTACGCAGATAATGGCGTTGCGGGATCTGAGGACTTCAAATCTCAGGATAACAACTCTGCTTTGTAGCCTGCTTCTTCCAGTTTCTGGATCACGGCTTCGGGCGATACTGTGCCCCGAACTTTGAGAATCCTTTCCGGGGATGTGAGATCGACCGACCACTCTTCAATACCGTCTAACTGCTCCAGGAAAGGAGTGATGGTTGCAACGCATCCCTGGCAACTCAGCGTGGTTTTAAACCGCAGTGTATCCTGATCGGTGGTAGCTTCTCCTTTTTTCTGGAAAAGTTTTTTGAACATCGTTTTTCTGCTAATTTGTGAAACAGCTCGCTGGATTATTCCAGAATTGCCTGAAGACGGAAATTATTGCCGGTTCTTGCGATGGCGTCCGGCAGTGGATGGGTTTGCCGGGTTTGGTGGGAGGCGAGAACTGGATCGGGGACATTCCGCATTTGCTGGAAAAAGTGTAAATTTGGAATGAGATGAAAAGTTTTTGGCTCATACTGTCGTTGCTTTTCGTACTGTTGAGCTGCGATCAGGGATTGGCACCGCCGCCACCGGAGCGACCGACGGGTATTCGAGGAACCGTCGTCTTTGTGAGTGATTGGCCCCCACCGGATAGTGTGCAGGAATTGCGGGTGGTCGCTTTTCAACGCTTTCCGTTTGAGGATTCAGCAGGGATCATCGCAGAGGTGCTGGCGGGACGCGCTTTCTTTTCCGATACGCTGCCCCGCTTTGTCGATAGTGCCACGTACGAAGTTCTGTTGCAGTCGCCGTTCCCCGACACCCTGCGCTATGTCGCTGTTGCGTGGCGGTATGGTCCGAATCTGTTTGGAGACTGGTGGGTTGCGGCGGTCTATGGGAGTTTCAGCCAGGATACGGTGGTGCCGCGGAAGATTCCGGTGATTCCGCAAACGGTCGTGGAATCGGTTGATATGCGCGTTGATTTTCGTCATCTTCCACCGCAACCATTTGAGTGAACGATGATGAAGCGCTGGCAATGGGTCGTTCTTGTCGCTGTGCTGTACTGGGCGCTGAGCCTCCCTGGATGGGCGCAGGCGGTGGTGACGGGGATCGTTGTCGCGAAGCAGAGCGGGCGGCCAATTCCCGGAGCAACGGTGTATCTGGAAAAGAGCAAGCGGGGCGCGGTAACGCAACCGGATGGACGATTTGTAATCGCCAATGTGCCAGCAGGATCGGATGTGCTGATTGTACGCTCGATCGGTTATCGCAGCTATCGCCAGCCGCTGCAACTTCGTTCCGGTGATACACTCCGATTGCGCATTGTACTGGCTGAGGCAACGATCGAATTGCAAAAAGTTGTTGTTGCTGCCAGTAAGCGGGTGCAATCGGCACAGGAAGTGCCGGTCAGCGTGTCGGTGGTGGGAATCCAGAACATTGAATTGCGGGGACACACGCAATTGGATCAGGTTTTGCGATATGTGCCCGGTGTGTATGTAACCCGCGACCAGGTCAATATTCGGGGAACGTCTGGTTTTGCGCTGGGGATCGGATCGCGGACCTTTGTGCTGCTGGATGGCTTTCCGTTTCTGGCAGGAGATGGAGGAGACGTGAAATTCGATGCGCTGCCGCTGTTCGTTGCCCGACAGGTGGAGGTGATCAAGGGAGGGGGATCCGCTTTGTATGGCAGCGGGGCACTCGGCGGCGTTGTGAATGTCGTCACGGCGTCGCCGGAAGGCGAACGTCCCGTCTTTAGTTTC
>JALWUI010000066.1 GCA_027082775.1 Candidatus Kapaibacterium sp. | reverse complement strand
CTTCTTTCCGGTAGTACTCGACCGCTTCCTCCCAGTCAATTTCCATCCGTTCGTATGGCACATCCCGCTTTGCCAATTCCTCCATTTTCTTCTCAATTTTCTCAAAATCCTCGGACGTAATCGTTTGCCCCTCCGGCAATTCAACGTCATAATAAAACCCCTGTTCGATCGGCGGTCCGATGGTGAATTTCACCCCCGGATAAAGTTCCTGCAGTGCTTCTGCCATCAGGTGAGCAGAAGAATGCCAGAACATCTCCCGCCCTTCCGGATCTTTGAAGGTGACAATGCGAACCTCAGCATCTTCTGTGATGGGACGGGAAAGATCGCGTAACTCTCCATTGACAATAATTCCCAACGCTTCTTTCGCCAGTCGTGGCGAGATTGATCGGGCAATTTCCATCCCCGTCACTCCTGCGGGAAACTCCCGAACACTTCCATCCGGAAAAGTGATCCTTACAACATCCGAGGCTTCCCGCACCGACTGCTGTGCATCTGCAATCTGCTGCTCGCTCATCATTTCCCCGCTTTTTGTTATCTTTGAAACTTTCCCGTTCACAAAAATACAACTTTTGGGACATCCGTGACAATCAAGGGATATCGATGCAATTAACCGAAGCTGACATTAAAAAAATTGCAGCGATATTGAAAGTATCGCCCACAATTCAGGATGACGAAATTCAATTCACTATCCAGAACCCTGCGAATGGTTTTACCTTGAGTTTAACGATTTATCAGAACGTCTCGTGGAATGATCAGAAAGTGACCATCGTTTCTGCGCTGACTCCATCAGGGATGTACCAGCTTCACAACTGTATTGGGTATGTCACTTTCGAGGACGAAGAAGTGATCTTTGTTTCCCGGGACCCCCATCATTCTTCTTACTTCTCCACTATGACCATCGGAAACAACGCCAGTTGCTCTCTGTTTGCTTCGGTGAATCGGGAGCTCCTCCACACGGACTTTGGAAACTTAGACGAACGCCTCTTGCTGGCAGCAATGCAATTAGCGATTATCGAATCGCTTTTCCCGGCAGGCGAGGATTGACCATCGATGAGCCACACTGTGGAGGTTATCAATGCCTCAGGCGAACGCTACCTCCGACAGAACATCCTCAGAGTTGCTGCGCTATTTGCCCTCCGCACCCTGCAATTACCCTCCGGTCGCCTGAACATCGTCCTGACCACAGATGAAACTATTCACCAGTTAAATCGGGACTATCTGGGACACGATTATCCCACGGATATTCTCACTTTTGGTCTGGAAGCGGATCCCTTAGTGGCGGAGCTATACATCAGTGTACCGACGGCACGACGGAATGCGCACGAATATGGCGTTTCCCTGACAGCGGAACTGCTCCGCCTTGTTTTCCACGGCATTCTACACCTTGCGGGATGGGAGGATCAAACGCCGGAAAAGCGGCAGCAAATGTACGAAGCAGAAAATCGGCTGATGGAACAATTTGGTCGCTTCCGTCAACAGGCAACAAAAGGGAAAAACTGATCGTCTACCGGCTTGTTAAACGCTGGAGGCCCCGTAGCTCAGCAGGATAGAGCAGCGGTTTCCTAAACCGTTGGTCGCAGGTTCGAATCCTGCCGGGGTCGCTACTGTCAGTAGCGTTATCGAGGCAGTTCGTTGTTGTAATGGGCTTTTCTCTCAATTGCTTTGTTAACCCAACTGCAATTACACTGTGCATTTGCCGCTGTAATGGGCTTTTCTCTCTTGCCACTGAGAATATGCGTTTCTGCTGCCACTCGAAGCTTCCTTGTGCTTCTTTCTCGAAGCATTCAGCAGGCTCATCGTACCGAAAATCTTTCTGTTCTGGAAAGCAATAACAGGTCACCGTAGAATGTCTTTTTTCCATCTGTAACACATTCGGCTGCTCCGTGTTAACACTTCGCAAACTTTCTCCCTGTATTTGTGAATTTCATTGTAAATTGCGGCACGTGAAAACAGACAAATAAACGATGATGCAATTAAGCAAGCGACGAATTTTGCTAATCCTTCTGTTTAACTGGATATTTGCCGGAGGACTATTGACTGCGCAGGTTTTCTCGCTGGTTGATCTGGACATCTCTAACTTTCCGATTATCCGTTCCCGATTGATTCTTTCAGACAACAGCGGGCAATCGATTCGGAATCTACAACCGACTGACTTTGGAATTCTGGAAAACGGGCAGCCGAGAACCATACTGCAGGTCTTTTGCAAGCCAATCGAGGAGCGCAAACCCATTCAGGTTGTACTCGTCGCAGACAAAAGTATGTCGATGGCAAACCACACTGCCGACGGCGTGACAACCCGAATGGAGCTGCTGAAGCAATCAATGGCTGAGTTTTTGGATGCCGTTGAATTCGTCCAGCGCACGGAAATTGCCCTCACCGCTTTCGATGCGGAAGCCTATCTTATCGCTGGATTTCAGGGTTCAGCTTCATACCTTAAAACAGCTTTGCAGGGGCTGGAACCGTCCCAGCGAGTTGGAACAAACTACGAAGCAGCCTTTCTGGATCCAGCTTATGGCGCTATTCCTCTGATGGAAAGCCAGCCTAATCCTGACAACAATCGCCGGGCAATCGTGTTTTTTACCGATGGTCAACCGATCCCCCCCTCTTCGTTCGATTACAACGTTGTTGATGAAATTATCACGCGGGCACAGTTAGCAAACATTGAAATTTATCCGATCACCTTAGACCTCCGAATGCATCCAGACCTGCGTAGAATCGCTCGAGAAACTGGTGGTCTGGCTTTCGAGCAGTTGAAGACAGTGGAAGAAGTCAAAGCCATCTATCGGCTGATCGCTGACCGTTTGCAGGGAGTAGAAGCGTGCGAAATCATCTGGCAATCAGACGTCGGCTGTGGTGCAACCAGCCGCATCCGATCGGTGGAAGCAACGTATCTTCCACTGGCACTCCGAACCACAACCGTGTACACTGCTCCAGATAACAGTGTGGCAGCTCTTGATGTTTCCAGTTTTGTCGTTGGCTTTGGCAATCCCGTACCGGGGGATACGGTCTATCGGGATCTTCAATTGACCGCTCATAATGCGGACTTCACAATTTCGGCTGTACAATTGACCGGCGCCGGAAACGGCTTTTTCGTCAAGGATTGGGGTGGCTCACCACCACCTTTTGTCATCTCGCAGGGGACAACCCGTACCCTGCGATTGGGATTCATAGGGCAACCGCAGCAGAGCTTTCAGATCCAGACGCTGCAAATTGATGCTGCACCGTGCCCGGTGGAAGTCATCACGCTGTGGGGTGGACGACCGGGACAGGCGGATGCGCCGGTCCAGTTACTTTCTCCTGCCGGTGGTGAAATCTTTGCCTCCTGTGATTCCGTCGCTATCCGCTGGGGCGGTATCCCGGCTTATCAGCCCGTGTCGCTATGGTACAGCACGGACGGGGGCAATTCGTGGCAACTGATCACTGACAACGCAACTGGTTACCGCTACATCTGGGTTCCCCCAGCGCCCGGACAGCGATATATGATCCGCGTCCAGGCTCACGCCAATGTCCCGATCTGGCGCTGGACGATCGCAGGAGCACACGCACAGCAGGAACAAATCCTCAGTCTTTCCTCTAATACGGACGAAGCAGTGGTCGCGCTGGGTCGCTTCGAGGGACAACCCATTCAGTTCGGTGACAGTATTCAAATTTCCTCAGGACGAGCTTTCCTGCTCCTCGCCTTCGCTGATGGCGTTCCCCGGGATGTCGTCGAAGTTCCAGCATCTGCCAAACAGGTCGTGCTCAACGATCAGGGTTATGCGTTTGTCCTGATGCCAAATTCGATAGCTCAATTCCGGATTGCGGACAGCACCCTGCGCGCACGATGGCGCCGATCCTACACGGATCCTCTGTTCCGCGATACCCTGAAACAAATCACCTTAGATCCGCAGGGTCGCTGCTACCTGCTTCGTACTTCGCTGGAATTGCTTCCGGGCAATACCCAGTTATGGCGATCCTTCATTGAGCGAATTAACTTCACTGGAACTGTCGTCGAACGATTCCAGTTGCCGGATATCCGGGCAACCCGGTTTGCGGTCGATATCGACGGCAATTACATCGTAACTGGACGGTCCTATGCCAATACGCTGGTCCCCCGCGGAAAGTTTATTGCCAAATTCAATTCCAGCGGTCAACTGCTGTGGCATTACCTGCTGGGCGATAATGTTACGACGACAGCCTTAGCGACGGACATCACCGGCACTATTTACCAGAGTGGTTTCTTTTCCGGAATGGCAAATTTCCCGCATCGGAGCATAACTTCCTATGGGGCAACCGATGGTATGCTGCTGGCATACGCTCCCGACGGCACGCCCCGATGGTCGCACCACTTCTACACTGTTGGCAGCTTCGACGATCAGCTATGGGATCTGGTTGTCAATCGGAGTGGTCAGCTTTTTATCACCGGTACTTTTAAAGGGCGCACCCTGTATCGCAATGGAGAGGTAACGCTCCGCAAATCGCAGAATCGCTTTGATGCGGAAAGCTTCATTGCCGCTTTTGATGAGCAGGGCGAACCTTTGTGGTGGATGCTCAATGAAGGCATTCGCGACGATCGGATTACGACCCTTTCTCCCGATCCGCAATTCGGTGTGTTTGCCGGTGGCTGGTACCAGAGTCCGAAACTGCAATGCTATCCCTACGAACTCTCGAATGCAGGACAATCTGACTTCCTGATCGGGCAGGTTGTACCGCTACCGGGCGGTAAAGATCAAAGCGACACAGTCTTTACTATCGAAGCGCCGCAGCTTCGCATTGCTGCCCATACGCTGGACTTTGGAATGGTCCCGGTTGGACAACAGGCGATTTTGTTCGACACCATCTGCAACGAAGGGACACTGCCGGTAGAAATCGTGTTATCCATTACGCAGCTCAACTTTCAAGATTTTGCGGTGTTAGTTGCCGTCGATACGTTAACCATCCTTCCTGGTGAATGCCTCCCCCTCAAAGTCTTATTCCAGCCCCTCAAGGAAGGTGTCCGCCGCACCTTCCTGGACATCTTCTCTCCCTGCCTGGGCACGGTCAGTGTTGAACTGCGAGGCGAAGGCGGCACTCCCTGCACCATTGTTGCGCTTAACTCTGCGGATGTGGTGCAAATAGCGGCTGGCAAAGATACGACCTTTACTATCCCGAATGCCTTCTGCAACCAGAACAACTATCCGCTCTCGCTGAGCATATCGCTGGCTGGACCAGGAGCAACCTACTATACCCTGCTATCCCCTGCGACAGCGCAACTCCAACCGGGCGAATGTTACACAGCACAACTCCGGCTCTCTGCACCCCAGCAACCCGGTCCCTTACCCAGCGCCTGGTTAGAATACGCCGTTCCTGAAGAATGCGATGACCCCATCACTCGCCTGATTGCAGTAATTCTCCCAATTCCTCCGCAAATTTCAGCAATTGTTCCAACTCCTCTCCAGCTTTTGTGTCCGGACTCAACCGACACCACCCAGATCGCCATCCACAACGGGGGGCAAGAACCGCTGGTGGTTTCTGCTATTGACATCGATGTTCCTCCAATTGCTGCAACCATCCTTACACCGTTGCCATTGAGTATTTATGCCGGCGAGTGGGATACCGTAACGATCGCATACCGGAGTCCGGCAGTAGGAGTTTTTACGGGGACGGTCCGAATCCATAGCAATGATTCTGCTCGCAGTCCTCTGGAACATCCGATCACGATCGAAGTTCCGCAAATCCAGCTTGCCATTACTCCCAATCCTCTGAATCTTGGAACACTGCTGCGTGATCAATTCCCGCTCACCCGCACCGTCACCCTCCGGAACACCGGTACTATTCCGATTACCATCCGGGAAGGAACAGCCGATGGTGTTACACTCCGTACCCCTGATGGTAATCCCGTCGTCCTGTTACCAGAGGACAGTGTCCGGGTAGAAGTGATTGTCACAGCTCAAGCCATCGGCTCATTCTCGGTGATGGTTCCCCTCACTATGGAACCGCAGTGCTCGCCCCAATGGCTGTCAGTGGAAGGCACAGTGGCGCGTCCCGCTATCGGTATTCAGGCACCGCAGCTTGAACTTGACCCTCACCAGCGAAATGTTCGCATTCCCATCATTTTCCAGGGACCGGCTGGAGGAATCTTCAACCGCACCATCGCACTGTCTGTTGAGATTGATCCCGCCGTCTTCTTCATCCGCAGGATCGAAGGAGCACAGCAGGTACAACGTACGATCAAAGCGCAACAGCAAATCGCAACCTTCGCGGTTCCTTTAGCAAATCTGACCACTCCACCAGATACGCTGTGGGTCGTGGGTGATGCTTTACTGGGTGATCGGGATTTCTCACCGATTCTGCTCAGTGTCGCTCCTCAGGATACAGCGATCTTTGAATTTCAGCTCCAGCCCGGCGCCATTCAACTGGTGAATATTTGTGAAGAAGGTGGAAAACGGTTGCTCCGCTCCCCGTGGGATGCAACGTTTGGTGTACACGTACAAATTGCCCCTCCCGAAGCCGTTGAACTTACTGCCAATGTGGTCGAAATTGGACAACATACACTCCAGATTTACGATCTCCGGGGGCGATTGCTGTGGCAGCAGCCGTTCCAGATTGCAGCACCAGTGCCTGCCCAGTATCAATTTCGCATTGCAACACGAAACTGGCAAAGCGGGCTTTATTACTGCATCCTCCGAACGCCAACGCAACACAGTGTGCAGAAAATATGGCTGGTCCGATGATCCATCCATATCGCCTTTCATTCGCTGCCATTGTAACGCTGTGTTGGTCGCTACTCTCAGCACCGGCATTCGCTTCGGATATCCAGCAGGATTCTGCCCGGCAATGGTGGAACGCGCTGCAACAGGCAGCCTTTGTCGAAAATCGGGGGCAATGGGGAGATGAAGCAAAATTTTTGCTGTCAATGCCGGGTTTTCATATCTGGTTGACTGATTCTGGAATGGTGCTGGATCAGTTCCGTATCGACTCCTCTGCAGCATCTCCGCTGCGGCGTGGGCATGTCATTCGCATTCTCTTTCCGGTATCCAGCAAACCCCACTGGCGAGCAGTGGAAACGCTTTCCGGTTTTTATCACTTTTTCCGCAACGGACAGGCGTGGCGCTTTGTTCGCCGCTATCGACGAATCATTGCCGATTATGGAGACTTCACGCTCGAATATCTGATCGATACCGTGCACAAAACCCTTCGATACAACCTTCACTTCCCACAGGGATGGACACTCTCCAATTTCCAGATCCGCATCGTCGGAATCGATTCGCTGTGGATCAACGAAGCTCACCAGTTGGTCTGTCGGACATCGGTCGGCACTATTACGCAACTCCCTCCCGTTGCTTTTGTCCATCAGGACAGTATCCGGGCAGTTGAATGTGCCTTCCATCGTTCTGCATCCGGCGCCTACACCTTCCGCATCGCACCTTTGCTTCCCCAATCTCGCCTCACAATTGACCCGCTGGTTTTCAGCAGTTATATCGGCGGTGCCAACAGTGATGAAGTATGGGGTGTGGCGATTGATAAAAATGACAACATTTACCTCACCGGACGAACGGTTTCTGCCAGCTTCCCCGTTACAGCGGGTGCCTATCAGACAAACAAGAATGGACAATACGACGCCTTTGTGGTCAAGCTGAATCCTTCCGCTTCTTCCCTGATTTATGCGACCTTTCTGGGTGGTAGTGCTGACGACTACGGCAACGACATTGCGACCGACCTGGCAGGCAATGCATACGTCACAGGAGTTACGTGGTCATCCGATTTTCCGGTGGCTTCTGGATACTCAACAACATTTGCCGGACAACGGGATGTCTTTGTTTCCAAACTGTCACCCAACGGTGCATCTCTGGTCTACTCTACCTTTGTCGGTGGCGTAAGCTGGGACGATCCGAGCAAAATTGTGCTCAATAGTGCCGGAGAAGCGATTGTCTGTGGGCAAACGGTATCCAGCAACTTTCCCGTTACGCCAAATGCGCTTTCGATGGTGCTCAACGGAAATCCCTCCATCAATACGTGGGATGGCTTTGTTTTCAAGCTCAGCGCTAACGGGCAACAACTGCTGTACAGCTCTTTCATCGGCGGACGGAGTCTGGATGCTGCCAGCGGCGTCGCTGTCGATGCGCAGGGGAACATCTACGTTACCGGACGGACCATTTCTCCGAATTTCCCTGTCACCGCAGCAGCCTATGATACTACGCTGAATGCCGGTGATTCCTCCGCGTTCGATGCCTTTGTGCTCAAGATCGATGGGAACTCTGGCAATCTTGCCTGGAGCACATTTTTAGGAGGAACTTCCCACGATAAAGGCACCGCCATTACCATTCTTTCCAACGGCAATGTTGCTGTTTCCGGCATTACGCAGTCATCGAACTTTCCGGCTTCCAACACTTATGGTGGCGGTGAGGATGGCTTTGTAGCGCTTTTCAACAGTAGCGGAAGCTCCCTTCTGGCTGCCCGATTTATTGGTGGCAGTAGCACCGATCGAGCGCTGGACATTGCTGCTGACAATTCCGGGATTTATCTGTGTGGCAACACAGAATCCGGGGACTTTCCGACTACCAGTAATGCTTACGACCAGAGCAATAACGGTGCTCGAGATGCTTTCGGAGCAAAATGGAATCTTTCCCTTTCCACGCTGCTGTACAGCTCTTACCTGGGTGGCTCGGAAAATGAAGAAGGACTCAGCCTCGCCGTTGACGACAATGGACAAATGGTCATTGGTGGCTATACGTTATCGGACAACTTCCCGACAACCCGTGGGGTTTTCGACTCAACCTTTGGAGGCAGCAGCGGTGATGGATTTGTAGCTATGCTGGGCACGCTGCCGCCGCACATCACCCTGCTCAATCCGGAAGGGGGAGAATCCTGGTGCGTTGGCTCCGAGGTGTCCATTCGATGGCAGAGCCGAAGTGTGCAAGAAGTGAAAATTCTTCTTTCCTCAGACGGAGGCAATACCTTTCCCACCGTTTTAGCTCAACACATTCCTGCCGCCTACGGGATGTGGGTATGGACAATTGATCCCTCACTTTCTCCCGGCACAACCTACCGGATTCGGGTACAGGATCAGAATTCTGCTACTGTCGTAGATGAGAGCGAAAACTTCACCATCAAAGCGCCGCCACAGATTCTGCAGCATCCGGATTCAGTCGAAGTGTGTGTTGGAGATACGGCGGTTTTCATCGTCCACGCCCTTGGCTTCCCTGTCCCGGTCGCAGAATGGCAGGTCAGCACCGATGGTGGTAGCACCTGGCAGAATCTCAATGTGAACGGAGACACTCTGCGCATTGCTCCAGTTCCTGCCACTGCTGACGGCAATCTCTATCGCGCTGTTTTCTACAATGTGTGCAGTGAAGGCGTTGCCTCTAACGCTGCCCTGCTGACCGTCGTACTGCCACCACAAATTCTACAGCAACCGCAATCCCAGACGGTCTGCATTGGAGACACTTTGATTCTGGAAGTGCTCACTGATCAGCAGGATGTGCAGTATCAGTGGCAGAAAGATGGACAGAATCTGCCGGGATACACTCAACGCCGACTGGTTCTCCCTGATATTACAGCAAATATGGCGGGAAACTATACGGTGGTCGTCACCGGACGGTGTCCCCCGCCCGTAGTTAGCGCTGTCGCCCATATTGCGGTGCAGGACGTTCCAGAATTAGCGGAACCTCCTTCATTCCGACCGCTGGAGTGTACCGATCAGACCCTGGACACAGTTATTCGACTCTCGAATGCGGGACCGCTAGACGTTACTGTTGAGTTGCTGACGGTTGACAACCCGGACTTTCAATTTCCCGGCAGCTTTCCTGTTCCAATTGCCGCCAATACAACTGTTGCCATTCCTGTTCGGTTTACCCCGTCCCGTGCTGGCGTATCCGTTGCTACTGCCCTTTTCCGTATGCATCCGTGCGAAGTGGATTTTGAAGTCACAATGGGCGTTCGCGTTGACTCTATTCATCTGCAAACCGCACCCATGGATTTCGGTCTCCTCTATCAATGCGATACCTTCGCTTTACGTTCGATAGCCGTACAAAACACAGGAACGCTTGCCCTTCGTATTGATTCCGTTACGTTCTCGCATCCTCAGTTCAAACTGGTGGGCACCATTTTTCCCATTGAAATCGCTCCGGAAGAGGAGTACCGTTTCTCCATCCAGTTTACCCGATCGGGATCTGCAACGGGACTTATCAATGCTGAGGCAACCCTGTTCACCAATCGATGTAACTATATCGCCACCATCCCATTGCGCGCAACGCAGGACTCGTTATTTTTCACCCTATCCCGGGAAACCGTTACTTTCGACACGCTGCGCGACTGTAACACTGTAAGCACAAAGAAAATCTTCCTCTACAATCCGACTAATCGCCCGATTCGCATTATCAAAGCACTTTCCAATCATCCCGCTTTCAGCGTAGTCGATCCGCCCCTGCCATTTGTGCTGTCACCGAAAGCACCAACCTGGATCACCATCCAGTTTGCAGCAGGAAACAACGGATGGAATGTGGGAACCATCGAGCTCATTGCAGAGCAATGCGATGTCCAACAAACCTTAGAGGTTCGGGGATTTCAAATTCTTCCCTCTCTGACCTTAGCAAGCGCCGTGCAGTTTCCGCTCCTTCCCGAATGCACCACTCCTTTTGATACCGTCGTCCGGGTTTACAATCCCAGCAGTGACGTGATCCGCATCGACTCCATCCAGATCGGTCCACCGTTCAGCGTATTGGGATCGTTGCAGGGCGTCACCATCGCACCGGGTGATTCTCTCCCGATCACCATTCGTTTTGATCCTCTGACTACTGGAACATACACCGACACCCTCCGGGTTTTCTTCACCAGCACCCAATGCAGTGGCATCCGATCATCAGTACTGTTTGCCCAACAAGTGCGCCCATCTCTCCTCTCGACCACCTTACCGCCGCTGGTGCTGGCGGCTGACACCTGTGCTCGCAGTGCGCAGCAGACGGTCACGCTGATCAATCCCTCACCAATACCGATCACGATTCAATCGGCACAATTTCAGACCGGTGCGTTCCAGTTGCTGAGTGCGCCACCGCCTTCGATCCCCGCTGGTGATTCCATCGTCCTTCCCATCCGCTTTACCGCTCCCGCAGCAGGCACATTTTTCGACACGCTGGATGTGCGCTACCAGCCCTGCGATAAGCGTTTCCTGCTACCGGTTATTGGCACAAAGGTCGGCGTCAGCATTGCAGTGCTTAACCTTCCTTCGTCAGATACCGCAGACGTCGGGACTTCGACACTCTGTGACACAACCCATCCTCTAACGCTGAGCTCCCAACTGGGATTAACGGCTTCAGGCAGTGAAAATATTGATTCCGTCACGATCGCAGCCGTTTCAGCAACAGCACCATTCCAGCTCACTGGCATTGCACCGGGTATGCGCATCGCAGCGCAGGATACCCTCTTTTTCACAGTCTCTATCGCCAGTGCTACGGCTGGCACCTTTGTGGGAATGGCAACCCTGATCATTGATCCGTGTGCGCAGGTAATCCAGATTCCCCTGCGGGCTCAGTTCCAGACCCTTGCTGTTGATGCCCCATCCGATCACTTTCTGGGAACCACAACGATTGGGCAGACACTTTCAGACCAACTGGTCTGGCGGAACGTCAGTGCAGAATCCATTCTCATTGATTCGGTATGGGTCGACAACGCCCGGTTTACCTTCTCTCTCCTCCATCCTGCTGATCTTCCGGCAATGCTGGAAACGCAGGATTCAATCGTACTTCAGGTTCGTTTCACCCCGCTGCAGGAAGGAAAAGATACGGCAACGATTTTTGTTCACGTTGCACAACCGTGCGGTACCGTGTTCAGTGTACAGGTATGGGGAGAAGGGGTAACAACGCCTCGACCGACCCTTGCGGTGCAGGATACCCTTCTGGACTTTGGAACCGTTCTGGTTGGACAACAACGCACCCGCTCACTGACAGTTGAAAATCTGGGTCCTGGCACTGCCACGGTGGACAGTATTCTGCTGTTGGGGACACATCCTGCGGATTTTTCTGTAACGACGACAACGCCGTTGACGATCGACGCAGGAACGCTCCGAAATATCGACATTGTCTTCCAGCCAACAGCGATTGGGACCCGATCTGCCCAACTACACCTCTATACGAATGCCGGCAATTTTATGGTCCACCTCCGCGGCAAAGGGATTTCCGAAAACCTTCAGGCAACGGTATATCTCCCAGATCGCACCGCACGCCCCGGTGACTTTGTGGATATTCCCATTACTCTCCGCTCAGACCAGCCTTTTGCCCTACTCAGTACAGTGGATTCCTGCGATCTCACCTTACGGTTCAAAGCAGCCCTCCTCTACATCCATCAGGTTGATGGTGCCCGGCTGACGCACGATACTATCACCGGCAAATGGCGCATTGTGCAGATCCAGGGTCCTGTGCAGGACACCATCCTGGCAACATTGCACGCTGAGGTGCTCTTAGGCGATACCATCGCCACGCCCCTATTGATCGACTCGATCCGATGGACTCCGCCAGTGATTGTGACAACAAAGCGGCACGGATTGCTGCGGCTGGCAACGGATGAGCTTGTCCATCTTGGCGGCGCCTTCGGCATTGCTCGCATCATCCCACATCCGCTGACAGGCAATGGATGGATTCTCATCCGTACCCCGATGGCCGTCCCTCATACCCTGAGCCTGTACGACCTATCCGGTCGCATTGTGTGGTCGCTCTCCTTTACCCCAACGGTGGAACAAACGCAACAGGGCATTCAAATTCCCTTCTCTGTGGGGAATCTGGCGCCCGGAACCTACGTTTTGAAACTCACCGCCCCTGAACGCCAAGCCAGCTATCCTGTGTTCATCATCCGATAACCAGCTTACCACCCGTAGCGGTATGCTCCTTCGGAGATAGTCCAGGCTTTTGATGGATTTTCCTATCTGAGGGGCGGCACCGGTTAACCAGTAAGCAGCATAGCGCTGTCAACAATGTCCTGAGAATGATTCCTCATCTGCACTACCGGTTAACCAGTAAGTGGCATAGCGCTGTCAACAGGCACGTTGTTAGAAAGAAGGAATGTCAAAATCATCTGCCGGCGCGCTCAATTCCGGTGGTTCATCGTACTGAAATGCCAGATTTTCAAACCGGGCATACTCTTTCAGGAATGCTAATCGCACCGATCCAACAGGACCATTTCGCTGTTTGCCAATGATAATTTCCGCTGTCCCCTCCGTTGGTGTCCCATCATCATAGGTTGCAAACTCATAGTATTCGGGACGATAGACAAAGATCACCACATCTGCATCCTGTTCAATCGAACCAGATTCTCGAAGGTCCGAAAGCAGCGGACGCTTATCGGCACGCGATTCAACGGAACGATTCAACTGGGAAAGGGCAACGACAGGAATGTTAAGCTCTTTGGCAATATGTTTCAGCGACCGGGAAATCATTGAAATTTCCCGCTCCCGGCTTTCTGCCCGTGGACCGTGGAGCAATTGCAAATAATCGACAAAAATAATGCCCACATCTTTCTCCGCCTTCAACCGCCGGGCTTTTGCCCGCAACTCCATAATCGACAACGCAGCACTATCATCAATGTAGATCGGCGCCTCCGCTAAAATGCCAATGTGCCGGGTAATTTCCGGCATCATCTCATCCGGAATTCGCCCGGTCCGCAAATGGTGAGCACTGATTTTTACCTCTGCGCTCAACAACCGCATTACCAGTTGAGTTGCAGACATTTCCAGCGAAAAAAATCCCACCGGAATATTCAGATCGACGGCAACATTGCGGGCAATGGAGAGTGCCAGCGCGGTTTTCCCCATTGAGGGACGGGCAGCGATAATGATCAGATCCGACTTCTGAAATCCCCCCAGTAATTCATCCAGTTTTGTATAGCCTGTTGGCACGCCGGTTAGTCCCTCAGGATGCTGTTCGCGATCGCTCAACTGCAGCAATAACTCGAACGTATCCCGTGCTAACTGCTTCATACTGTGATAGTTCCGTCCCAGCCGCTTTTCAGCGATGCGGAAAATCTCCGCTTCTGCTCGATCAATATCTTCCAGCGCATCGGAAGAAGGATCAGCAGCACGCTGCAAAATGTCCCGTGCTACTTCCAGCAATCGGCGTTTGAGGTCATACTCCTGCACAATCCGGGCATAATGCTCCACATTGGCAGCAGTTGCCACCTGCGTGCTTAACTCCGCTATATACGTCGCCCCGCCAACCTGTTCCAAGACTCCCAGCCGGCGCAGTTCTTCTACCAGCGACACCATATCAATCGGCACATTGCGCTCAAACATCGACAACATTGCCTCATAAATAGTGCGATGCGCCGTGTTGTAAAATGCTGAAGGCTCCAGAATATCAATGATGCGTGGCAATGCCCGCTGATCAGTCAAAATAGAGCCCAACACCGCCTGCTCAGCGTCGATGGAATGCGGTGGCACAAATCCCTCCACTTCAAAGGAGATCGGTCGTTTCTGCCGTCTGGCTAAAACCTGCTCAAATGAGCTGATTTTTCTTTCAAAGCCTTCTGCCATTCCCTGCTTCCTCTCTCTGACATCAGTCCGAAGCAGCAAAATTACGAAGTTTTCTCATTCTACCAACCAGCCCCTTCACTCTCCGGGCAAAATAGTTTCAGGCAGCCATCTACAAAGCTGGACAACGCCACACTTTCCATCCCATCTTTGCAATCCTGGTGGGAGTTTCCTGTAAATTTCGATACGCAGCAGGAATGCACTTACACGTGCTGCGCCATCCGCATTTCTTCCACAATAGCAGCCAGCGTTTCCACTGCGGTGCGAATTTCTTCCTCCGTTGTATCTTTTGAAAGCGAGAAACGGATCACTGCTTTTGCTGCCGGTCCCGATTTCCCCAGCGCCTTCATCACGTGCGATACCTGCACGGTTCCGGCACTACAGGCAGAGCCGCTGGAGACGGCAATTCCCTGCATATCCAGTGCCAGCAGCAGCGCATCCCCATCCAGCCGATCGCCGTCTTCAAAGCCAATGTGCAGAATGTTCGGCAGTGCGTTCTCCACAGGGGTATGAAAAACAACGCCGGGCACTTTTTCAGCCAGCAGGGCTCGCAACAAATCCCGCAACTGCGTCATTCGGCGCTGGCGGTGTTCCAATTCAGTTATTGCTTTGCGAACCGCCACCTGAAACCCCACGATCAATGCCACTGCTTCCGTCCCTGCTCGACGATTGCGTTCCTGCGATCCTCCCTCCTGATGCGCTTTGAACGGAATTCCTCGCCGCACATAGAGTGCGCCAATCCCCTTGGGACCGTGGAGTTTGTGAGCAGAAAACGTAGCGAAATCAATCCCCAGATGATCAACACGAAAAGGAATTTTTCCCAGGCTTTGCACTGCATCGGTATGGAGCAAAGCATCGGGACACAGCGCCCGAATCTTCTCGACCGGCTGGATCGTGCCGATTTCATTATTCGCATGCATCACGCTGATCAACGTTCGCCGATCATTCCACTGCTCGATGGCATCTAATCGCACGAATCCCTGAGAATCGACCGGAATCGTGGCAACGTCTTTGCCGAGCCGCCCAGCCGTTTCAACCGGACGCAGCACCGAAGGATGCTCAATGCTGGAGCACACAACGCGGTCAACTAAATCCGACTCAAAGCAGCAACTTTTAACGACGGCGTTGTTTGCTTCCGTGCCGCCACTGGTAAAAATCACCTCCGACGGATGGGCGCCGATCAGGTGAGCGATCTCCTCGCGCGCATTTTCCACGGCAACCCGCGCCCGTCGCCCCAACTGGTGAATGCTGGAGGGATTACCAAATTCGTCTTGCAAATACGGCAACATTGCCTCCAGCACTTCCGGATCCATCTTCGTTGTTGCGCTGTTGTCTAAATAAATCATTTGCCCCTCGCCAGTTGTTCGAACAACTTCGGTGACGAACCCAACGGAAACTGATCGGGATCTTCTTCGATCCGCTTCAGATACCAGCGCGATCCCCACTGTCTTAGCTCCAGTTGAAGACGAACAAGATAGCCGAATTCCACAAAACCAACGGTCGTTCCCCGATCCGAAGCGGGAAGCATCAGAAAAGAGGTAACCGTTCGTCGATCGATGCGACGCGTAATGCGCTCAAGATCCCACAATGCATCAAACCGATCTACCAGTGCTGCAGCGGTCGTATCAGGAAGGAGCAGTTGTTCCACAGCGCGTGCATTACCCCGTTGCAATTCCAGTGCCGCCAACAGCAGCGTGCCTCCGGGTGTTTCGTTACTCAGCGAGATCCTTTCAACCGCTGGCTTCGTCACAGAACGCACAGGAACACAACAGCAGCACAGCAGTGCTAAAATGATTCCTATGCCAATCCGAACCATTGGAGCGTCACTCTTACCGCCTCTTCAAAAGCCGGGCGTGTTCCATCCCATGGATGGACAATTCCAAACGTATGCCCCGTTTTCGGCACAACGTACAAACGTGCTATTCCTGGAGGTGCTGCTTCATACAACGCTTGCGCTTCCGCCAGCGGAACGGTCAGGTCCTGTTCACCGTGAACCAGAAGAACAGGGCGATCTAAAGACCGCATTATCTGAAGCAAGTCGTACTCCCGGCGATGGCTTTCCAGATCCTCTAAATATCGGACACTCATTTGCAGCACCTGTCCGGTCCGCGCATTCTTCACCTCGATAGCTCCGTGTTGCCTCCAGAATGCCTTCTGACGTTCCGTGAAGCGATCAAAGCGTGAGATGGAAGCCCAGAGCGCTGCCCGCTGAATTTCCGGATGTCGGGCAAATAGCAGCAGACCAACACCACCACCCCGGGAATGTCCGAAGAGGAAAATACGCTTCCCATCCCAGTGCGATCCGCATAATTCCCGCACCTGTCCCTGCTGCAACTGTTGCAATACCTGTTCTGCATCTGCCAATTCCTGCGATACCGTGTTTTGGGCAAACCGCTCAGGATAGCGTACCGTGTCTTCTCCTTCTTCCATTCCATTCAAAGAAAAATTGAAGCGGATTGCGATCCCACCCGCAGCAGCGATGCGCCGTGCCAGTTCCGGAAAAAATCCCCAGTCTTTAAATCCCTTAAAACCGTGCAAAATCAGGACACACGGTTTCTGCTCATCCGTCGCAAAAAACTCAACATTGCCCGAAATCGGGAATCCGCTGGTTGATTCCAGCCGAAATTTTCGGCTAACGAACGCTGTCGCAGCGTTTTCCGTCATCGATCACCAGCTACCACTTTCAAAGTCACCTGCTGATCTTCCAGATCTCCCCGTAACACAGTAATACGGAGGGTATCGCCGGGATTGTACTGCGAGAGGGCGTACATAAAGTCGTAAATATCGTGGATGCGCACCTCGCCAACGCGAATAATGACATCTCCTTCCTGCAAACCGCCCTGCTCCGCTGGACTTCCCTCCCGAACTCCCGACAGGCGCAAGCCCTTCGGATGATCAGCATAATCTGGAATCGTCCCCAGATAAATTTTCAACCGTCCTCCGCGACGACGCTGCTGAGTCTGCTTCACCTTCACAAAAGCCGGGCGTTCCGGAGCATTGCCAACGGTCTGGAGAATAAACATTGCAACGTCCGCCACCCGGAGCATTCCTGCATAATTCAGCTTCTCCCACGTATCCGATGGGCGGTGGTAATCGCTATGCAAGCCGGTGAAGAGAAAGAGCACAGGGATCTGTTTGGCATAAAACGAAGCGTGGTCGCTGGGTCCGAATCCATCGGCAGTGGTGGAAATTTCCAGTCCAAAGCGGTGTTTAATGGAATCAATCAATGCCGCCCACGCCGAAGAAGTCCCGGCGCCCATAATAGTGAGCCGGTTGTTCTTCAACCGACCAACCATATCCAGATTGAGCATCATCACCACGTGATCCAGTGGAACAGGGAAATGCTCCACCAGATACTTGGAGCCCAGAAGCCCCATTTCTTCCGCTCCAAAGAATGCCACGATAACACTCCTTTTTGGTGGATTCTCCTTTAAACGGCGGGCAATTTCCAGGACCGTCACTACTCCCGAAGCATTATCATCCGCTCCATAATGAATTTTCGGCTCCTTGCCACGATACAGCGACCCATACTTGCCCCATCCCAGATGGTCGTAGTGAGCGCCCACGACCAGATACTGCTGCTGCAATTGCGGATCGCTGCCCGGTAGAATGCCAACCACGTTATAGGTTGGTGATTTGACAAAGTCCACATCGGTCTGGAGGGTTATTCGAACCCGTGGAAGAGCAAAGCTGTGCGGCTGTTGCGTCCGATTGATCTCCTGTTCCGCCATAAACAATGTTTTCTCTGGCGGAAAGAGTTTTGCTGCCAGCGAACGTTTGAGATGAATGACCGGAATACCAACCGCTTTACCCAGCCCCTGCACTTCCAGTTTGAGCAATACATCGGCAGAATCACCCTCGTGACTGACAAACACGACGGCGGCTGCGCCGTGCTCTCGCGCGTTAATCGCCTTATACCGCAGCGAAGCAAACCGGGCGAACCTGGAATGAGGATTACCGGTTGTATCCGGTGTCCCTCGCAAAATCAGCGCTACTTTTCCCTTAACATCGACATCCTGGTACTCATCAAATTTCAACGCTTTTGAGCTAATCCCATAACCACAGAACACAATCGGGCGATCGGTTACCAAGGAATCGGACGACAACCCCAGAGGACGCCAGTCCTTATCAACCTTCCAGTGCAGCGTGCGCATCAAGGACTTTTCATAAGGCACACCGGGTCTTGGCACGACCACTTTGACGGAAAGCTGATTGTTCGGACCCAGCTTTGCCCCGGTAACTACCGAAAACTCCTGCAGATAACCAGTATCCCACGGCTTTTGATAACCGAGAGCCGCTAACTGCTCCGCCAGAAAATGAGCAGCTTTCGTCGCTCCTTCGGTTCCGGCTGCCCGACCTTCTAATTCATCCGATGCCAGATACTGCACTTTCTGTTGCAACTGCTTCAAGCGTGCTTCGTGTCCCTCCGCATCTTTTTCCTTCGCGCTTCCCACAGACAGAGAAAAAATGCTCAACACAATAAGCAGGCTCAGCCAACGTGAGGAAAGGTTTCGTCGAATCATAAGAAAGCCCATAGGTTTGTGATACGAATTCCGTTATCAAAGACTCACAGAAACGAACAACCGTATGCTCCATTATTTAAAAGAACTCGGCAAAGATACCATCGTTTATGGGCTAAGCATTGTCATCGGGCGCTTCCTGACCTTCCTGCTCACACCTTTATACACCCACTACCTGACGCCGTCTGAATTGGGTGGCATTGCTTTTCTGTACTCCCTCCTGGCGTTCCTGAATATTTTTCTGACCCTTGGAATGGAATCTGCTTTTTTTCGCTATGCGGCAAATCAGCCGCTGGATAGAGAAAAGGAGGTTTTTTCCAATGGCTGGCTGACCTCTCTTGTCGCTGCTGCCATTGCCATTGCCCTCGTCTGGATCTTCGCTCACCCTGTGGTCAACTGGTTAGCCCTACCGTTACCAAAGGCATCCCTGATTGTTCGACTGAGCGTCTGGATTGCCGCTTTTGACAGTCTGCTGATTCTCCCATTTGCCCATCTACGCCTGCATCGAAAAACGATTCGCTTTTCGCTGGCGAAAACAGCCATCATTGTTGTGAACGTTGCCCTGAATGTATGGTTTCTGGTTGGATTGCATAAAACGGCAGAATGGATCATCATCGCTAATGTCATTTCCTCCGGCTTTGGCTTTCTTCTGGTGCTGCCCATTGTTGCAAAATTGCTGCATTTTCGCTTCTCACCGCCGATGCTGCGAACCCTGTTTCGATTTGCTCTCCCTACCATCCCGGCAGCTATTGGTGCAATTTTCCTCCACATTGGGGATCGTCCACTGCTCAAAATTTTTGCCTCCGATGCAGCCATCGGGATCTATCAGGCTAACTACCGCCTGGCTATCCCGATGCTGCTGTTCATTTCGATGTTCGAATATGCGTGGAAACCTTTCTTCCTCCGACACTACGAGAAAGAACACGCACCGCAACTGTTTGCTCATATCAGCTTACTGTTCACAACTTTCGGCGGCTTGCTTTTTCTACTGCTTCTCCTGGGCATCGACTTTGTAGTCCGTTTGCCGGTTTTCAACGTCGCCCTGATCGATCCACGGTACTGGGAAGGAACGCACATCGTCCCCATTGTTGCGGCTGGCTACCTGCTCTACGGCTTTACTCCACTGCTGCTGCCGGGCGTGTACCGGTACAACAAAACCTCCTGGCTGGCATCTGCTACGGGGTTTGCTGCGCTGACCAATGTTGTCTGCAACATTCTGCTCATCCCCCTGCTGGGCTACACAGCCGCAGCGTGGGCAACCGTTGCTGCATACCTGACCCAGAGTGCGTACCTTTACCGCAAGATCCAGCCTTTGTACCCCATCCCTTTCCCGCGACTTGCGCTGGGATTGCAGCTTGGTGTGCTGGGTTTCCTCTGGCTGGTCAGCGCACTGTGGTTGCAGCCTCCACCTTATCCGACCGTATGGATGATCATCGCCATCTGTATCTTTGCGCTCCTTTCGGCACTGCTCCTCGTGTACCGATACCGGCACTTCCATCACCATTTACGCTATTGAGTCCGTTCAACCGTTGATATGCCGTTCGTTAAACGCTGCACAAAAAATGACCCGGCTGACAACGAAGATTCACATTCTAAACTTCTCCCTCTGGTACGGGAATAAGCAAGCCCTGCGCGACATTTCGATGGAAATTTACGCCAACCACGTCACCGCACTCATTGGACCATCCGGCTGTGGCAAATCGACCCTGCTGCGGAGCATCAACCGAATGAATGACCTTATCGAAAACGTCCGGGTCAGCGGCAAGATCCTGCTGGACGGAAAAAATGTCTACGATCCAGATGTGGACGTGGTGACGTTGCGCAAACGCGTTGGGCTGGTGTTCCAGAAGCCGAATCCGTTTCCGAAATCCATTTTCGAAAATGTCGTTTTTGGTCCCCGACTCAACGGAATTCGGGACAAAGAGCACCTCCATCATATTGCCGAAGAAAGCCTCAAAAAAGCCGCTCTATGGAGCGAGGTCAAAGACATTTTGCATCAGTCGGCGCTGAGTCTGTCCGGCGGGCAGCAGCAACGTCTCTGCATTGCCCGTGCTATCGCTGTCAACCCGGAAGTACTGCTGATGGACGAACCCACTTCGGCGTTAGATCCCATTTCTACTGCGAAGATCGAGGAACTGATCGAATCGCTCCGGGAAGATTGTACCATTGTCATCGTTACGCACAATATGCAACAAGCAGCACGGATCAGTCAGTACACCGCTTTCCTCTACCTCGGCGAACTCATCGAATACAGCAAAACCACCAAATTGTTCACCAACCCTGATCGGCAGGAAACGGAAGCCTATGTCACCGGTCGCTTTGGATAATTTTTGCATCCTGACCGCCAGCTTACTGTATTAAGCCAAATTTTTTACTAAACCTAAAACGCTTTGCCTTTCCTGACCGGAACGACAGTGACATTGCCAGCGAAATAGGGAGCAGGCAGCATCCGTCACATCTTCTTCAAAAACGGCAAATCAGAACAATGGAACGGTTTGAATTACACGCTCCCTATCAACCGGCGGGAGATCAGCCGAAAGCAATTCGGCAATTAGTTCGTGGACTTCGGGAGGGAAAACGTTTCCAGACGCTGTTGGGTGTCACAGGATCCGGAAAAACCTTCACCATCGCCAATGTCATCCAGCAGGTACAACGCCCTACCCTTATTATTTCGCACAACAAGACCTTAGCAGCCCAGTTGTATAGCGAGCTCAAGCAATTGTTTCCCAACAACGCAGTCGAATACTTTATCAGCTATTACGACTACTACCAGCCGGAAGCGTACATACCGGAAACAGACACCTACATTGAAAAAGACATCAAGATCAACGAAGAAATCGATCGTCTGCGGCTCAAAGCAACCTCCGCGCTGGTTGAAGGTCGTCGCGATGTCATTGTTGTCGCCAGCGTCAGTTGCATTTACGGGATCGGGTCCGTCCAGTCTTTCAAAGCCTCACTCTTTCCCCTCCGCCGGGGAATGCAGCTATCCCGCCGGGAGCTGCTCTACCGGTTATCCGAGCTGTACTATGAACGGAACGATGGGGAATTACGACGGGGTTCTTATCGGGTCCGCGGCGACATTGTCGATATTATGCCGGCATACGAAAATACGGTGGCGATCCGCGTTGAATTCTTCGGAGATGAAATCGATCGCATCCGCTTTATTGACACGCGACTGGGTGAGACACTGGAAGAGTTAGACACCATTGCGATTCATCCAGCCCGAATTTTTGTCACAACCCGCCCTGAATTGGAACACGCTTTGAAAGCCATTGAAGCAGAACTCCGGGATCGCCTGAAAGAACTCTATACTCAGGGCAAAGTGCTGGAAGCACAGCGACTGGAGCAGCGAACACTGTTCGATTTAGAAATGATGCGGGAAATTGGCTATTGTTCGGGCATTGAGAATTATTCGATGTACCTCACTGGTCGCACGTGGGGTGAACGTCCCGCCTGCTTGATCGATTACTTCCCGGAGGATTTCCTGATGATCATCGATGAAAGCCACGTCACCATTCCGCAAATTCGAGCAATGTACAACGGCGATCGCCAGCGCAAGCTGACGCTGGTCGAGCACGGATTTCGCCTGCCCTCCGCCTTAGAAAATCGACCCTTGCGCTTCGATGAATTCGAATCCCTGATCAACCAGTGCATCTTTGTTAGTGCTACGCCCGGCGACTACGAACTGGAAAAATGTGGCGGGGAAGTGGTGGAACAAATCGTTCGTCCTACTGGCCTTCTGGATCCTCTCATCGAAGTTCGTCCCCTGCGATACCAGATCGACGACCTGATCTCTGAAATTCACAAGCGGGTTCAAAAACAGCAGCGAGTGCTGGTGATTACTTTGACAAAGCGGATGGCAGAAGATCTGGCAGAGTACCTGCAGGAACTCAACATTCGATCGGCATACTTGCATTCGGAAATCGATGCACTGGAACGGGTGGAAATTATCCGGGATTTCCGGTTGGGGAAATTCGACGTTCTGATCGGTATCAACCTGCTTCGAGAAGGACTGGACCTGCCAGAAGTCTCACTGGTGGCAATTCTGGATGCCGACAAAGAGGGATTTCTCCGCAGCGAGCGCTCGCTCTTCCAGATAGCCGGTCGCACCGCCCGCAACGCAGAAGGAATGGTGATCCTCTATGCAGATCGCATCACGGAGGCAATGCGCCGGGTCATCGAAGAAACGAAACGGCGACGCAAAATTCAGGAAGCGTACAATCGCAAACACGGGATCGTTCCACGGACCATCTACAAAACCAGAGAGGAAATCCTGCAAAGCACTCGCATCGCAGACATTCAGAGCGATCGAATGGAACGATACCATCTGTATCAACAGCAGCAGTACCAGCGTGCGGCGGAACCCTTAGCCCAGTACCTGACACCGTCAGAACTGGAACGGCTGATCCAGCAATTAGAACAGGAAATGGAGCAGGCAGCCAGAGAATGGAAATTCGAGCTGGCAGCAGAGCTTCGCGACGAAATTGCCCGCCTCAAAGCATTACGGCAGGAAATGGCGTAAAATCTCTCGCAGTGCTGCTCGTTGTTTATCAGTGCAAATTCCAGTGAAATGTTCCAGAAAACGCTCAACAAAGCACAATGGCACTGTACATTACCGACGATTGCATCAACTGTGGCGCCTGTGAGCCAGAGTGCCCGAACAACGCCATCTATGAACCCGGTGCACCGTGGACCTTAGCCGGGGAAACCTACACAGACTCCACCTCTCCGGGTGGGTATAAAGGAGATTTCTGGTCGGCGGATCACTACTACATTGTTCCGGACAAATGTACAGAGTGTGTGCCATTCTACGACGAACCGCAGTGTGCGGCGGTCTGCCCGGTAGACTGCTGTTTGCCAGACCCCAACAATCCGGAGACGCGAGAAGAGCTGCTGAAAAAAGTTGAGTATCTGAACAAAATTGATCCGGAGCGACTTCGGGTCTAACACAAGCATCTGCGCCGGCATTCTCTACACCAGCACGGCACACGCTTTGGCGTGTAATCATTTCGCCTGAAACCAGCATCCCCATTTCGCCGGGCGTGCGTACTTCAACCGCAGTTCGGCGCTCCCTGCTACCAGGAGTCTACACTTCCGGGTGTCCGGAAGCGCACCCTTTCGCGTGCATCTACTGGGAGCGCACCCTTTAGGGTGCATTCTTTGCCGACTGAAGCCGACGCTCCCGGCAATTGCCAACGAAACTCGGCGCTCCCAGTCGGCACAATCCGGCAGGTTGCCATCACCCACACCCGTAGGGGCGACCGGCCGGTCGCCCCTACACATTTACGCCAGTGCCTCTTTTTATCTTTTGCCGACGAAAGCTGGCACTCCCGGTCACACTCCGCTTTCTCCTACCGCACCACCACCACTGGCATCACAATCACCCGATCCCCTCTCCATAACCGGACGTAGTACGTCCCACTGCTCGAAAGCTCCATCCACGCTTCCCACTCTCCTGCTCCCTGCTTCCGCTGATGCACCACTCGCCCTACCAGATCCTGAATCTCTATTGCCCAGCCTTCTTCCGACGGATACCGCACCCGTATCCACCCCCGACTCGGATTTGGACTCACAATTCCTGCTATCCTCTTCAGCCTCACCTGTCCCATCCCCGTCACCACATCCGCACTGCTGCCTTCCAACTGCACCCAGTTGCTCACCTTTCCCCCTCCCTCTGCCCGAAGGTACACCACGACCAGTTTCTGCTTCGGATCCACCCAGATTCCGATAGTCGTGTCCACCACCACCGTATCCATCACCTTCCTCGGTGGTCCTTCGGCGTTTGCCAGATCATCATCGTCCTCATATACTACCACCTGATACCGCTCGGCTCCTTCCACCGGTTGCCATCGGAGCAAAAACGGCACCTCCTCCACCTCGAAACCCCAATACGCCCAGTACCACAACGTGTCATACCCCGGTGCTTCCCTGACCCGATACTGATGCTGATCATACACAAACGGTCGGCGCAGCAACGCCCCCGGCCGATACACAAAGGCATACTCCGGTCCCCCTACGATGATCCGATCCCTGCCGCCATACGCACAACTCCGAATTACACTGGT
>JALWUI010000065.1 GCA_027082775.1 Candidatus Kapaibacterium sp. | reverse complement strand
CCGCTGCTCGGAGTAATATTCCCGTGAGCGGTTACCAGTACGTATGCTAACCGCTTGTAGTTGCTCCCATCCCAGCCCCAGAAATCGTGGTATCCAATTTCCGAGCCATCCGCGACCGCTGCATTTGCGTCTCCCGTTGCTCCACGCTTGCGCACCTGCAATCCCCCAGCGTACGAATTGGCTGCCTGCATATCAGCAATGATGGTTCCAAAGTTTCCGCTGGTTCCAAAGTGGACGCTTCCAGCAACGTCCAGAAGCCACCCAGGATTTGAGGTCCCAATCCCCAGATGTCCTGCTGTTGTAATCCGCGCCCGTTCAACGTTGCCCGTGCGGAACACCAGCGGTTGGGCGTCGATAGTTCCTACGAAGTTCACTGCTGGATCCGTCCCGCTGTTGCCAAATAATGACCACGCCTGATTGTTGATCAAACTGCTGGCATTGGTTGCATATACCACCCCCTGCCCATCTGCTGCCAACAAGGTTGTCGTTGCACTGGTTACCTGCAATCCTTCCAGCCGCAAAGGTGCGCTGGTTGCGCTGATATGGAGCTTCGCTGTTGGTGCATCAGTTCCAATGCCAACGTTGCCGGAAGTTGTAAGTGCAAGCCCTACATTGTATTGAAACTGTTGACCTGCTGATTGGTACGGGGAGTAGTAAATGACCAGATTATTTGCGGCGGGATCCTGTTCGTGGTTGATTACGAATGCTGACCCTGTTGTGATGTGGACGTTCTGACTTACGGCGGGATTCCAGTACGTGTTAAATTTCACAGCGGGCCAAAAGCCTGTGATGACCGTTCCCCCAACACTGATTCTGCCTCGCCCCCACACCGGGGCACCAATATCAGTTCCACTGTGCGGTTGGTATTCCTGAATTTTCACTCGTTGATTGGGACCTATGCTGAGGACAGATGTAGTATTGTGGTGTAGCATTTGCACACCCGAGGTTGAAATTCGCACAACCTCCTGATTGTTGCTGCGGATCGAGAGTGGTTGATTATCAGTGGTCCCCAGGAAATTGCTTGCCGGATTCGTTCCCGCATTGCCGGTTAACAACCATACATTACTTCCGACCAGACTGCTGGCGCCGGTGGTGTAAATAATCCCACTGGCATCCGATACCAGCACTGTGCTACTGGCACTGGTTGAGGGTAATCCCTCTACCCGCAATGGATAGCTCCACGTCCCAGCATTGACGTGCAATGCCGCGGTTGGATTCAGTACGTTGATCCCGACTCGATAGCTGTTCCCGTATGGACCGATCAAAAACGCATCTGATGCCGTAATTGCCGTTGTCGCTGTTGCATAGCCCCAAACGAAGGTCCGGTGAGCAGAACTTGTTCCATACATCGAGCGCCCACCCACAGCCATATAATCTCCGTACGCTGCATTGTCCCGACCGCCAAGGATCACCCCATAGCTTCCTCCAGCCGTCTGCTGCTCCCCATTGAGAATGGTGCTGTAACTTCCCCACACTCTGTTGTATGAACCTCCAACCACTACCGAGTGGAAGCCACTGACTTCGTGATGATCTCCTATGATTGCAGCTCCATGTGCCCCTGACACGACATTGTACTGTCCCCCGATAATACCTCCGTAGTTGCCATTGGCTTGATTATTCTGGCCCCCAACAACAAAACTTGCATTGGCTGTCGCACGATTTCCGCTTCCTCCTGCAATGAGACTGCTATGACCCTGTGCCCAGTTATTATATCCTCCTCCAACGGTTGCATAATCAACCGTTGCTTGATTCGATCGCCCACCTGCTATCGTTCCGTAGTTCCCACTGGCCAGATTATTCTCACCGCCCCCAACGCTGCTCCGGCTCCCTGAGGCAGTGTTGCCAACGCCGCCACTGACAACTGCACCGTATCCACTGGCTGTGTTGTTGATTCCTCCCCCAAGCACACTATAGTCTCCGCTGGCAACTTCCGATGCGCTGGCACCACTACTCTGTAAATCAACCGCTTGATAGCCCCGTGCATTCCCCCCAGATCGTCGCTGGAGGCTCCCGTTGGTATTCCACCGAAACACTTCCTGATTGTTAACCCGCACAGCAACTGGCATATTATTCACCGAGCCCAGAAATTCTCCTCCGCTCAGGACGTTTCCGCTCAGTAGCCATGCTATAGCTCCAACCAGACTGCTGGCACTGGTGGTGTAGACGACGCCATTGGCATCGACGGCTAAAACTGTGCTGGCGTTGCTCAAGGGCTGCAATCCCTCCAGCCGCAGCGGATCGCTGGCAGCTTTGACGTGTAACTTCACTGTTGGTGTCATTGTCCCAATACCGACGTTACCACTGGTCGTGATCCGCATCCACTCGGTGTTGTTGGTTCGAATCACCAGCGGCTGGTTATCCGTGGTGCCCAGAAAATTCGTTGCCGGATCTGTTCCTGCATTTCCAGTGAGCAACCAGGCGACAGTGCCTACCAAGCTCTGTACGTTGCTGGTATGCACACTGCCACTGGTCGTAGCGACCAGCAAATCCACCGTCGCTGTTGTTGTTCGCAGACCCTCCAGGCGGAGCGGATCTTCCCCGGTTTCTGCTACAACATGCAGCCGGTGTGTGGGATGAGCAACACCAATACCTACCTTCCCATCATTCTTGATAAACACCTGTTCCTCTCCACCCCAGCTGGTACTCCCCTGCCGTCGAACTCGAAATACAATCCGTCCCGGTACCACATTGGCGGTGACCGGTCCGTCGACCTGGAAGTCAATACCAGCAGCCCGGACGTATTGTGTTCCGTCGTACCCCAAGCCTTCGATACCACCTAAGTTGTTGTTGTTGGTTACCGGTGCTGGAGAAGATTTGCTTCCTAAGGCTCGACGCATATGGATGGTGCTAATGGAAGAACCAAAGGAAGTGAGATCCAGATCAGCATCGGAGTTGCCGACAATATCCAGCATTTCCCCAGGAGTATCTGTTCCAATGCCAACATAGCCGTTAGCAGCAATCCGCATCCGCTCTACATTGTTGGTCCGAATTACCAGCGGCTGGTTATCCGTGGTACCCAGAAAATTCGTTGCCGGATCCGTCCCTGCGTTTCCAGTGAGCAACCAGGCGTTGCTGCCACCCAGACTGCTGGCACTGGTGGTGTAGACGATGCCGTTACCGTCGACGGTCAATACACTGGTCGCTGCACTGGTCGATGATAATCCTTCTACCCGCAATGGATATGTCCAGCTTCCAACATTGACGTGCAATGCCGCGGTCGGATTCAGTACGTTGATCCCAACACGGTAGCTGTTGCCATACGGACCAATCAGAAAGGCATCCGAAGCAGTAATCGCCGTTGTCGCCGTGGCATACCCCCACACAAAGGTGCGATCGGCAGCAGCGCTGAGGTACATATAGCCGCCACCTGCCCAGGAGTAATCACCGCCAGCAGTATTGTTCCGGCCACCGCTGACAATACTGGAGTAACCGCTGGCGGTGTTGTAAAGACCACCGCTAACAGTGCTATAGTGAGCGCTGGCAGTATTCTGGACGCCGCCGCTGACGGTGCTGCCAGTGCCGCTGGCAATGTTTTGTTGACCGCCGCCGACAGAGCTATAATAATCGCTGGCAGTGTTGGAAAGACCACCACCGATGGTACTGGTAACGCCACTGGCGGTGTTCTGATAGCCGCCGCCGACAGTGCTCCAGTTGCCGCTGGCGGTGTTCAGGTAGCCACCACCGAGGGTGCTATTCTGACCGCTGGCAACGTTGCCCTGCCCACCACCAATGGTGCTCCCAGCACCACTGGCAGTGTTGGCATACCCAAAAGCAACCGAGTAGTTCCCAACATTCGCATCATCCCACTGATTCCCTGTCACCTGTCCGGCTCGAATCGCCGCTTTGCGCGGGTTCCAGATAAATGCTGTCTTCGCTCCCGACGGAACGGTTGCCCCCGCACCAAAGGCTCCTTCCGCATAGATCATCCCATCAGCAGCAAGGTGAAGGCGGTAGCCGGGAGCACTTGTGCCAATACCAACGTTGCCAGTCGTGGTAATCCGCATCCACTCGGTGTTGTTCGTCCGAATCACCAACGGCTGGTTATCCGTAGTCCCCAGAAAATTCGTCGTCGGATCGGTCCCCGCATTGCCCGTCAGTGACCAGCTGCTGGAAGTCAGCGAAGCACCGGAGATCAGCGGAATCCACTGCGAACCATTCCAGTACTCAAACTGCTGGGCGGTGGTGTTGAAGATCAATAGCCATTGCGCGGGAGAACCGATCGCATCTCGCTCCGTCTGAGTCAGTCGGGGAATGAGAATGCCCGCAGAGGTTGAGCTCAACTCCAGCAATGCAGTGATCGAAGGAGTGGTTGTACCAATTCCCACATTGCCGGTAGTAGCGATAACCATTCGAGGAATGCCTCCTTCGCGGAAAACCGTTTGAGACCAGCCTGTGACGACAGAGACAATCCAGACAACAAAGAGCGGGAATGCTTTGTCAAAGATCGATTTCCACTGATCCATCATTGGATTTTCTCCTGATTTAGAGTATATCACAGCAAAAATACACGCTGATAGCCAAAAAATCAATACGTAAAATTACGTAATTTGAACCGGAAGCGCTGAGTCGACCGGTAAGAAAGAGTGAAATAGCCGAGAATAAGCCGCCAGCTTACCCTGGATGACCGTTCTATGGATAAGGAAGGGGCTTTCGATGCCTTATTCTGAAAAGGAGTTCGCTGTAAGAGTGTTACGCCGGTATCGGGGCTATACCATTTTATCCAGAGGAGTCTTCAGCAGCAGAGCGGAGTTCGGTCCAGAGAATGCCACTGATCACCAGTGTTCCGCCGATCCAGTGCCAGCGGTCGAAGGATTCATCTAATATCCAGACTCCAAGCAGCGCCGCCAGCACGGGTTCTAAGGCAAAGATCAGCGCGGCACGTACGGGCGTGGTCCGACGTTGATAGTAGGTTTGAATGCCTGTTGCAACGACCGATGCCAGCAGGGCGGTATACAGCAGTGCACCAATCGCTTGCCACGAGACGGAGTAAAGAGAAGGGAGAGATTCAAGGAAGACAGCAAGAGCTATCCCCAGCGCAGCAGTGACGCCAAACTGTACAATGACCAGTTGCCCGGTGACTGACCAGATATGATGTGCTGCAACAGGCCGGGTGAACACGTCTACATAGACAATGTACAGTGCCCATCCTGCTGCGCTCAGCAGGGTCAGACCGTCGCCGATGTTAAAGGCTGCGGTGGGACGTACGAAAATGAGCAGTCCCGCGAAGACGATGACAACGCTGATGATGTGATGGATGGACAGGCGTTTTCGTTCGATCAGCCAATAGGCAAAAGGGGTAAAGACAACCAGAGCACCGGTGATAAAGGCAGAATTCCCAACGCTGGTGAAGAGCAACCCCAGGGTCTGGAGGTAGAAGCCAAAACCAAACAGGATACCCAACACTACGCCTTGCCGAAATCGATTTCGGGACAATGAGGAGAGAGAAGAGCGCCACACAAGAGTGCTGGCAAGGAAAGCGAGGGTAAAACGGGTGGCGGTAAAGGTCAACGGCGGGATTTCCTGCAGTGCCAGCTTAATCAAAGCGAACGTACCGCTCCAGATAACGGTAATGAAAAGCAGCCAGGCATCTGCGATAGTTGCTGCAGAGAGTCGTTTCATCGGTTTCTTCGGTTTTTGCAAAGCCTGCAAGACGGATAACCTCCTGTTTTCTCACAGATGGACTTGCTGAGACCATCACCCTGAACCTTCCGTCGACACCGAAGATGGTCAGGAGTGTGCCAGTTTGCTTAATTAAGATACCTTTGCCTTTCTATCGGTTATCTGAAGATGTTCGTCAACCGTATTGTGAGATCGGAGCGCGAGTGGAAATGTGAATGAGAGTGTATCGAGTTATTGTATGGCTCATCCTGGTGGGTTTGATCCCTGTGTATGCGCGTTTGCCGATCGCAGGATTTATTCCCAACGACGGGCGGTATCCTGACTCCGTGCTGTTCTGGAGTCGCTTGCCCGATGCGTGGCTCTGGGTGACAACCCGGGGCTTGCTGTTTGATTATTACTCCGTGGATTCAACAGGAACAACCGGTGCAGTTGTTTTCCTCCGGTATCCTCTTCCGTTGCCTGTCGTCACGCCACAATCGCCGTTACCGGTGCGGTGGACCGTTGTGCGAAATGCAAAGTCGGCTTATTGCCAGCCATATTCGGAGCTGTGGTTGCGCAGCGAGACGGGAGCAACACAGTTGCACCTTTGGATTGACCGGGGTCGCCTCCGTTATGAGTGGATGGGAACAGTGCCATCAGTACTGTGGATTGTGGATGGGGCGGATACGATCGCGGCACGGAGAACATCGCTGGAAATTCAAACACAGACCGGCGTTATTTATCACGATCGCCTCCAGGTTGTTTTGCCGATACTGACCCGATCGGTTCCGGCAGAGTTTGCAACAGTGCAGGGTTCGATTGTGACGATCTCGCCTGAGCCGCCAGTCCCGTCGTGGGTGGATCCGGTGGTTCGGAGTACCTTCTTTGGTGGTAGCGGTGATGACGTTATTACCGATGGAGCTGTGTTGCCCAACGGGAATATCGTAGTTGTTGGCAGCACTGCTTCGCCAGATTTGCCTTCACACCGGGGGGGTTACGATACCACTTTTGCACCGCCAACGGATGCCTTCCTTGCAGTGTTGTCGCCAGCACTGCGATTAGTTGCTTTCACTTTAATTGGTGGCAGCGGCGATGATGCAGCAACTGCTGTAGCAGTGCGGAATGGGAAAGTCTGGATTACGGGAAAAACCAGCTCACAGGATTTTCCAACGGTGTCTGCATTTCAACCCGATTATGGTGGTGGGCAGACCGATGCGTTTGTGGCAGTATTCGACACTGCCCTGACGACCCTGCATTATGCTTCTTACATCGGTGGTGCAGGAACGGATGCTGGCAAGGCAATTGCCAGCGGTGACGGGATGGAAATTGTGGTGCTGGAAACTCTTTCCGATGATCTTCCCGTAAGCTCCACGGCAGTGTTCGATCACTTGCAGGGAGCGACGGATTTTTATTGTATTGCGCTGGATACCCTGTACCATCCGCTGTGGCAAAGTTACTTCGGTGGAAGCGGTTCCGACGTTGCCAATGCAGCGATAGTTCTGGATGGAATGCTCTGGGTTGCTGGCAAGACGTCTTCGGCGGATTTTCCTGTAGTGAACGCCTTGCAATCGTCTT
>JALWUI010000064.1 GCA_027082775.1 Candidatus Kapaibacterium sp. | reverse complement strand
TTTGTACCTGTGGTGCGGCGGGCGGTGAAGGTTCGGTTTCAATGATTTGTTCTTCTGCTGGTGGAAGCACAGTCACCTCGAACCAGACCGTATCTTCAGCCGGGGGCAGACACCGAATCGAATCGCAGATCTGGTAATACACCAACAATGCTGAGCGGTATTTCCCCGGCTTGACTCCCGACTTCGGCGTGACCTGCATCCAGAAAGCAGCAGTATCCTCGTAGTAGTCAACATCGATCTGGAATCCCCTGTCGAATTTTTGCTTCGGTGGTGAGGCTTTCAACTTGCCCACCTGCTGTAACACTTCGGAATGAAGGCGTACTTCAGTTGCCTGCGGACCGATTCCCCACTCATCCGTACGCGGAATAATCCCGTATGCGTGCCATCCCTCTTGCAGATGCATCGTCAATCGGACGACTGCTGATTCGCCGCTCCGTACCGTAAGATGCTGCGGCGCAATGGTGAAGCTGATTTGTTCATACGCCCACACCGCTGCGACCACACTCCACCAGAGTACAAGCAAGGTCAACTGCCGATACTTCATAGACGCTTCTCCATCCTCTGTGCAATTCACCGAAGTTTGCAATGACGAAGACCGTAGCAGACAAGTTTTTCCTTTCATTCAGCACGGCGACACAAGAGCCCTGCTGTCTTTCAAAAACTTCTTTCGTAAAAAAGCGCTGGGACACCCGGAACGTGCGAAACTCTTGTCCCTGAATTTCCGACGTTTCAGGGAACAGTGCTACCAGCGGTAGCGCTTTCATCAAACGAAAAACTAAAGAGGCAACGCAGTAGAAATGTAAAATGCAATACCACGGGCGCGCAGATACTGTTGCACTCCGGGCGTAATCTGGTAGCCGACCATTACCAGGAAAAGATTTTCACCGAGCACGGTTTTCAATTCCTCGACCGTCCGCTCAAACTGCTTCACATCGCGCTCATACACCTGCGTTTTTGCTTCTCCCACGATCCACACTTCTTCTCCATCCTTCCGCCCTTTGCCAAAGATGTTCACTTCGACATTTCGCTTCCCAACTCTGACATAATCCCGTGTAAGCCTGCCCACAACTTCAATACCAAAGTCTGCTTTGAGCAACGCTGGCAATCCAGCACAGGCGCGATCTTCCAGCATATATCCAACGGTGTGTTGAAGAGTTCCAACTGTCCGGCGCATTTCCTTCATCGCCACCGTCAGCCCTCGAATTTCTTCTTCTGTTCGCTGCTGCGCTTCAGCAAGCTCCTCCAATCGCTGCTCAGTCCGCTTCTGTGCCTCGGCAAGTTCCCGCATCTTCTGATCCGTCTGCCGCTGCGACTCGGCAAGCTCCTGCATCGCTATTTCCAGCCGATCCATCCGCCCCTCCAACTGCTCCTGCCGCTGCACCAATTGCCGCATCTGCTCTTCGGTCCGCTTCTGTGCCTCGGCAAGTTCCCGCATCTTCTGATCCGTCTGCCGCTGCGACTCGGCAAGCTCCTGCATCGCTATCTCCAGCCGATCCATCCGCCCCTCTAACTGCTCCTGCCGCTGCACCAATTGCCGCATCTGCTCCTCGGTCCGCTTTTGTGCCTCGGCAAGTTCTTCCACTCGCTGCTCCGTCCGCTGCTGCGCTTCAGCAAGCTCCTCCAACCGCTGTTCGGTCCGCTTCTGTGCCTCGGCAAGTTCCTGCAGTTCCTGCCCTACCCTGTCTAACACTTCCCAGATTTTCCGTATTTCCCGCCCGGAGGCAATTTCCTCACTCCGCTTCTCAAATTCCTCCAGCAGCGCTATCAGCGCTTCACGCGTTGGAGGTTCCACCTGCTCCAATAGCCGAAAAAGACGTGTGCTGTACATCGTACTGACTGAAAACCTGATAAACGCGACTACTTATTCCTGCCAAATTGCAACGTTTTAAATTCCTTTTTCTTGCACCCCCTCAGCAGCGATCGACGCTCCATCGGTGTTGTTTCTGGATAAGTACTTCGCGGGCGCTCCGCGACGTACTCTTCCAATCCACGTCCACCGTTTCTGCCCTCTGAATGCGTCCAAAGCCCAGTAGCATTACCTGTCTCAGCAACGCTCCAGCCCGATGTTGTTACCGCCGAAGCACAATGGCAGCAACTCTAAAGAAGGCGCCTATTTGCACACGACAGAAATAGGTGCTGCTGGCCACTACCAGACCGCGATCATCTGTTCCATCCCAGCGCACGACATAGCGTCCGGGTGTTTGCTGCTGATCGATGAGCGTTCGGACGACAGCCCCCGTATGATCCAGAATCGTTACCTGCACAGCCGCCTGTCCAATGACCGCTGCTGGTACTGTATACGCGATTACTGTCGATGCAGCGCAGGGATTGGGAGAGACGCGCAGCGACACACCATCGCCAAAATCGGCAAGCGTTTCTTCTACGCCGGTAGTGGTAATGGAGTCCGGTCGACACTGGTGATCCCGCATAATCTGGCGCACCGTTTTTTTGTGGGTTTTCTGAATAAACCGCATCCATTCTTCGACATAGGTAGTATCCGCTGCGAAATTAAACACGTGGGTAGTGACGCCAACAACGACTTTGCCAGTGGTATTCTGGTAGAGCGTTTCCAGGGTTGTCACATCCTCCATCGTCTGCAAAAAGGTATAGTCCACCTGACACGGAAGGTAGCGTCGCATAGGCACATTTCTGGGCGCAGAAAAGGCACGTTGTAGATCTCGCCCACCACCAGTGCGGTACCAGAACTTCAGATACCAATCCACGGAAGAATCCGGGTCCATAGCCCCCGGTCCGCCATAGGTCAGCAGAAGTGAATCACCGCCGATAGGCTCAACGATATTCCAATATGCCGCCATATCACCCCGGTACTGATCCTGCTTGCCCAGCCTGTGAATGACGGAATCAGCATAGTTGGTAAACCCATCCCAGTTCAGATGAAAAACGCTATGGTGATGCGCCGCAATTTCGTGTCCCCACTGCTGCCATTGCCGAACTCGCTGCACTTTTTTCTCATCACGCATAATCGCCTCCACCCACTGCGGCGCAAATTGGATAGTTAATGGAATACCGTAGCGCTCTGCCATTGCCACCAACTGGATCAGCTTTGGGAACAAATGCGGGGTCTGGGGTTCGCAATGAACGGCAAAAAAGGTTTCCACCTCTGATGAGTCACCCCCACCGCCCTGCGATTCAGGCATCTTTTTGCGTTTCTGGAAAAACAGATCTTCATCCCCGGTTGCCGTATCCCGCAGTGTGTATGCTACTCGTGGAATTCCATCGGCACCGATACCGAAAGCAGGAAATTTGGTTCCGCCGACATCCAGTTGCGTGAGCCGTTCCACCTCACTCCAGGTTTTTCCCTGATCCAGAGAATAGCGCACTCCTAAATCCGAAGTTGCATCCGGTCCTGGATCCGATTCAATGCGGAGAAAATACCAGATAACATCGTGTGCTGCATCGTAAAGGAAGACAGGGAAAATAGTGCGTGCTTCCCGCATCGTTTTCGGTGTTTCCCACGTTTCGCCGCCGTCCAGTGATCGGGTATACCACACAAAGACATCGAGCGGATGGGTGCGAGGATACTCCATTACGCCCAGGTGCACAATGCCGTGCTCATCCACTACTGCCATTGGATCCCACTGTTTGCCATTACCGCCAGCCAGCAGCACTTCTTTCCACGACATTCCGCCATCATAGGTGATCGCACCGTAGATATCCCAATCCTCTCCTGAGGCTCGACTATCCCGCCAGGGAACCAGGAGGGTGTCGGTAGTTGCGCCGTTATAATCTGCCCGCGGATAAACCGAAAAATGTCCGTCATCGGCACTTAATCGCTGTGGCTGGCTCCAGTGAACGCCACCATCGGTTGAACGCATATACCATACTTCACCGTGTTGATCCGGATTGGTACTGCTGCCTTCGTGCCAGAAAAGATGGATTCTTCCCTTGCCGTCAACGGTGATGTACTGGTACTCAATCTCATATCGATCGGGGGTCACCAGATGCTGCGGAGTTGACCACGTCTGCCCCCGATCGGTGCTGGTTGTGTGATAGAGTCCATCTTCCGGTAGCCTGGCGCGGAAAATCAGATGAACCACGCTCTGTTGTGGATCTGGAACTGCCAGAGTTGGGCAGCACGCTCCTGTTAATCCTTCAGCGACCGAAAAATTCTGCGGCGTACTCCAATGTTTCCCATCGTCTGTGGAACGGGTAATTTTGAGTTTTAATCCGCCCCCTTCCAGCGGCACTTCATTAAAAATCAACACCAATTCTCCGTCAGCAAACACCGCCATATTATTCCCCACATCCCCATACGCTCTACCGCCACCATCTGGAACTGGTAATGGATCTGCCCATTGATCGCTGAGAGGTTCCTGGGCAAACGCCACAAATACCCAAAACGATCCCACAAGCATACTCCACGCAAAGGTATGCCAATACTTCATTGTACATTCCCCTCTTTGTGATACTTCTTGCTGCTTCCGCTGTTCTCGCAAGGCGGGAGAGAACCTCAGAGGCAGTTTTGATCTGTTCCGGACCCCGTTAGAAACTTCCTGAGAAGGCAAAGTTTAATGCAAAAGTCTGCAATCACCCTGCTGCCAATGGCAGCCGTATCTCGATAAGCTATTCCTGCTCGGACACAAACAACACGGGAACCGAGGAATACAGCGTCAGAAATTCCCGCACTTCCGGTGCTTCCCGTAGCCAATTTCTGGGCACCAGCAGCACGGTAGGTTGATAACGGTGGAGGAAATCTCGCACAGCAGCGACATTCAGCGGTTCTGCCGTCTGGATGATCGTCACTCCTTCTGGAACTGGCAATGCACGCGACGTCTCTATGTCGCTCAAACAGACCACCGGAAGTTGCAATTGGTGTGACAATTCACCCAAAAAATCCAGATATCCCTGTTCTCCGTACTTGCGTGGCAGCAAGCACCCGATCATTTGCGAAGTCGCTGTTCGGAACGCCTGCTGCAAATCTGCCAGCACCGGCATCGCAAATTCCAGAAGCAGGGATGGACGCGGAATCGAATGCTCCAGCTCTGACAATACAGACAGACGCCGAATGGACAGCGGCACACTTAATTGCCGCCGCAGCGCTGCAATTTCTTTCTCTATCCGTTCTTCCAGCGCTTTCAACTCGCGATGCACTTCCTCAAGAGAAAATTCCTCGATATCACCTGTCAAAGCCGACACCTGCGTGCCGATCGGCGGCACCAGCCGCTCACTCAAAATCACCACCGACAGTTCGGTCGAAACGTGCTGCACCAGACGCAACAAAGAAACCAGCGGCTGAAACCGTACGCAATGCTGGGGGCGAAAAACCAGAACGATGCGTTTCATTGCTCCGATGTATCCTGTTGTTGCCCTTGTTCCGAATGTCCCTGCGCTTTCCCGGCATTAAAACTTTTGTACTTGTCCGCAAATTCCTGAAGCGCCGCCACGATTTTCCCATTGATAGAATCAGGTGGATATTGTCCCTGCTCATCTGGTTCTCCTGCCGGCAGTTGCAGCAGAATTTCCAGCGCATCATCGACCGTCTCGACAGCATAGACAAGAAACTGCTTCTGGGCAATTGCTTCCTGAACATCCTGCCGAAGCATCAAATGCTGCACATTCGCTGCCGGAATGATGACGCCCTGTGTCCCTGTCAGTCCACGGGCTTTACAGATGTCAAAAAATCCCTCAATTTTTTCATTGACCCCGCCGATCGGCTGTACTTCTCCCAACTGATTGACCGACCCGGTAACGGCAATATCCTGGCGAATTGGCAACTGCGTCAGCGCTGAAATCAAAGCGCACAGCTCTGCCAGCGAAGCACTATCGCCTTCCACCGGTCCGTACGACTGTTCAAAAGCCAGACTGGCAGAAAACACTACAGGCGTGAAGCGGCTGTATCGGTTCGTGAAATAATTCGCCAGAATCATTACGCCCTTGGAGTGAATGGTGCCTCCCAGCTTTACTTCTCGTTCAATATCAACTACGCCCGACTGTCCAACGCGTGCAGTTGCCGTAATACGCGAGGGCTTGCCAAAAGCAAATTCTCCCAACTGTAAAACCGCCAATCCGTTAATTTGCCCTATTTTTTCACCGGTGGTGTCGATCAACAGGGTATTGTTGAGAATCTCTGCCTGTACCACCCTGCGAACCCGGTCCAACCGATAAATGCTCTTTGCCAGCGCCGTATCCACATCGGAGCGTTCCACAACCGTCTTGCCTGCCTGCCGTGCCCAATATGCTGCTTCCTGCATCAGCTTGGTCAGCCAGCCAACGTACAGGGTCAGCCGATGGGCATGGGCTGCGTACCGCGCTCCTTCCTCAATAATGCGGGCAACTGCCTCGCGGTGAAAAGGCAACAGTTGCTTTTGCTGTGCAATAGTGGCAATCAACCCTGCATATTGTGGGATGGCATCTTCGTTCCACTCGATCCATTCCTCGAAATCTGCCGCTACTTTGAACAAAATGGGAAAATCAGGATCCAGTTCGGAAAGGAGGAAAAACAGCAGTCGGTCTCCAACCAATACAACCTTCACATCCAGAGGAATTGGCTCCGGCTCCAGCGAAATGGTAGCAATCAATCCAATTGCCTGCTCCAGCGACTGAATCCTGATCTGTCGGGAAAACAGTGCCCGCTTCAATCCTTCCCACGCCAGCGGCTCCCGCAGCACTTTGTGAATATCCAGAATCAAAAATCCTCCATTTGCCCGGTGGAGACTACCGGGACGGATCAGGGTGAAATTTGTCATCAGGGTTCCAAATTGCGCATAGTGCTCAATGCGTCCCAGAAGATTCGTATAAGTTGGATGATCCTCATATACCACCGGTGCTCCCGACTGCCCGTCCTGCGTTACCAGCACATTGACCTGATATCGCTGCATAAATGCACTCAAAGAGGGTTTCACAAAGGGTACCGGCACTTCCGATTCCTCCGCTGATCCTCGAAACACCTCGGTATTGCGGACAATGTCTTCCTGAACCTGCGACAGAAATTGCTGGACTGCCTCCAGGTGAACATATTTCTTCCTGAGCTCCTCAAAAAACGGCTCAATAGTAAAGCGCATCACTTCGCGGTCCAGCTCCCGAATCTGCTGGAGCATTTCCCGCCGCCATCGCGGCATTTGCCGGATAATTGCCTGCAATTTCTTCTGCAACTCCTCTACCCGCTGCTCATATTCCTGCCGCTCGCTTTCCGGCAGTAAGCGAAACACCTCTGGCGG
>JALWUI010000063.1 GCA_027082775.1 Candidatus Kapaibacterium sp. | reverse complement strand
CAACAACGCCCATCCTTCAACTCCGAAATGGCTGCATACGTGTTTGCGGATTTTCTGGAGATACAGCCGGAGCACTACGCTGGTATCCCCATCTTCACCTACGATGGCGATGTTGTCATCCAGCGGTTCCACGACGCAACTGGATGAGCGGCGACACCAATTTTTCATCAGATTGTCCAGGGTGGTAAACACATACTGGTACAACTGCCCCAGACTTTCCAGCGTGGTCATCTTGCCCATCGATCGCAGCCACGCCTCCTGAATCGCATCCTCATAGTCTTCTTTGCAGAAGCCGGGATAGCGTTGCGGCAATTTGGCGAGCCACAGCGTCGACCACTGGCAATACGCCTGCTGCACTTCGGAACTGTACCACCAGGAAGGAAGCGTCCCGTTCACTTTCTCCGGACAATTCGGTTCTGCGCTCTGCTGGCGTTGCGACGAATCATTTGCCATCAGCAAGCTCCTGTATCTATGACTCTATGGATTACTCTTCGCCAGCAATCACATTAAGGTGGAAGCGAATTTAAGAAATTTTTCGGTAATATGCAACAGATTACAACTGACGCAAAAAAATTTACCAGAAAGCAGTATAATCCTCAGCCGCATCCATCCCCTTATACTCCTTCACAGTCAGTCACCTGTTACCACAACACACCCAGTTGGGTTTCAACTTTATACTGTACTTTTTTGAGCACGCGCGGTTCATATTCCATCTGCACAGTAAGGCGAAGTCCAAGGAATTTCCAGAAGCGCCACTGGAGGAGTGATTTGAATAAGCAGCGCCACTGCTCACCGGCGTGGAGATTTGCCCGCCAGTTCCCCTGCAATTGGAGTCGCCACTGCCCTCCGTTAAGCTTCATTTGACTCTCGAGCGTTGTCTGGACTCCATACTCCGTATACCATCGTTCGACGCGGTCGCGTGTTTTCCGATTATCCGTAAGCTTCGTATGTTTGTGTGCTCTGATCTGCCGGAATTTCACCCCACCCTGCCATCCCAGAGATCCACCGTCCCAGCGGTATCGATAATGCCATCCCAGTTGCTGAGAGCTGGTCACAGGATCCCACCATTGGGCAACGGTCTGAAGTTCTCCACGTTTCAAAAGCATATTTTTCAACGGTGCGGTTTCAACACCGACTGCCAGCAGCGGGTTGACCTGCCATCCCAGCAACCATTCCCATTGCGTCTCGATGGAACAGTGATTTTCAGCAGGAAAGAAAAATTCTCCATCCTCCAGCTTGTGATACACCCATTCTACATCCAGCTTTGCCAGGAAGCGCAGTTGCACAAATCCGATTTTCCATACGGGCTGAATCCGAACGCCCGTTTGGGATGCAATAAACAATTGTTCTGCAACTTTCCAGTTCCGTGCAGCGCTCAGCATCAGCGTCACATGCCCCTCGATCCAGGGTGACGACGTCCTCGCACCCGATGGAGGTGTTCCTGCCCCGGCGGGCAAGATCACCACCAGCATCAACGCCCAGCCAATGCACCATCTGTTCACTTTGGCACACTCTCAATGAACGAGTCCCTGTAATTATAAACACTTAAACGCCATCAATTTTGCGTCGATGGTGAAATGCGCAGCGGTACGCAAAAAATGTCGTTGTTATGTGTATATAAGGATAGAGAGGCTGGTGGTTGTTTTCTTCCACGACCTGCGTGTGGCAGTGTCCCTGCCCCGCTGCCCGCCGGGAAGTGCGAAGGAAGCAACGGGCAGGCACCAGCTTCAGTTTTTAAAGAAAGTAAGAGAGTCAAACAAAATTCAGGATACGAAAATGAAACGTTTTGTCGGTCTGTTCGTAGCAGTGGTGTTC
This sequence comes from Candidatus Kapaibacterium sp., assembly GCA_027082775.1. GTDB lineage: Bacteria > Bacteroidota > Ignavibacteria > Kapaibacteriales > WFXC01 > WFXC01. The sequence goes on along the minus strand of JALWUI010000063.1, from coordinate 78,760 downwards.
GCTATCTCTACAAGTATGGTTTATGGGGCGCCGTTGAAGAGTGAAATTTACATATATGGAAAAGGCGGTACTACGGTATTTCCGGATGGAGTAATGGTAATCTGCCCAGAGCCAGCCCCCATATTATGTGCTGTTCTTTCTCCGTGTGGTGGTGGCGATGAAGAACCAGTTCCTGGGAACCTCTGTAGAGTCCAAATGCAGGACGGCAGCAACGATGTCTATGAAGGTACGCTCTTAGAAATCGGTGAAAACAACCAGGGGGCAAAGATTGATCCCAGCACACAATGTCCGGAAGAGTAAAGCGGCATCCCAAATCATATCTGGAAACCGATGTGGGGGGACAGCAGCTATTGACTGTCCCCCGCTTTGTTATCAAGTCAGCAGAGAAACATTTACATTTACTAACTGCGGAGGATGCTTATGCAACAGCGTTGTTTTCGATGGTATGCTGTAGGTTTGCTGCTTGTGCTACCTGCTCTATTGACGGCACAGCAGAACAACGAAGCTCAGGGAACAAAGAAAGATTCGGCAAAGCAACAATCAGTCGTTATATTACCTTCGCAGATTACGGTTCCTGATACTCTGCAACCTCTGATGTCAGCGTGGCTGGCAGAGATTTTTGGGTCCAATGTCCGCTCCCCTTTCGTTACGATTGTACTACAACCGGGTTTTTGTCCTCGATGTGAGTCTTACCTCCCCCTTCTCCTTGAGATGACACTGCAGGCAGACAGCGCCCTAACGAACAACATTGCTTTGATTTTTCATTCCCTTTTTCCCGGTGCTGTAGAGATATTGAAAAAGCAGCATCCCTACAAGGAGTATCCAATTATCCGCTACGACTCAACAGGCATTGCCGAAGCAATTGCTTCCACCAATATGCCCTACTACATTATCTGGGATGCAGCAGGAACCCCCCTGTACAGCGCTCTTCTACTTGGACGGGTTGATATGCAGCGTCTGCTGGGAACTTTACAACAGGCTTTGCGCAACCGTCAGCCGTTAAATTTACCAGCCGATGTGCAGCTTCCGAAAAAACCGCACCCTGTGGGGCGATGTGCATTGAACTTTCAATCGGACGGAGCATATCGCTGGTCTGCTCAGAAGGAATACGTACTTTCGAACTCATTTTTCTCACCAGGGCAATCTTACATTATGGGAATCTTTCCTCAACTCCATCTTCTGGCATTTGCGACTAATATTTTGCGGGCATACGTACTGCACAGTCTCGATAATGACAGCTTACTATGTATTTTGCAACTTCCCGAAGAGGCAATTCTCCAGCATGTTAGCATTGACACCTCAAGTGTTAGCTATATGAGGAGTGTGGGATTATTACGTCCTATTTTAACTGGTGGGCTACAAGCTGGTCCATCTGCTACTATTCAGGAATTGTACTTGCCTAAAATCTTTTACACTCTGAAAGCAAATGGAGACACTGCTATTGGTGCTTCTACTATTAAAAATATTACTTTTCTTACCGTAGATCCTTGGAATCAGTGCATGAAAATAGATACTCTTTTTTCTGTACCTTATATTGAAAAACATACATGGATGCTCAGCGATATTTATATGGAAAACCTTCACAATCTGGCTCGCGCTAAATTATTGTTGAAATTGGCAAAAGGTATTCCTTACACCTCTTACTCAGGCTTAGAAGGGAACATACTGCACTCTCATTTCTACGATTCTGCCTTTGCCTTTGCTCTCTATGATATCAATACCCAACATCTCACTATTCTGCCAATCAAATTGCCCGACGTCTATCGGCGCCTTAAAATTGGCTATGGTCCCCTGCTTCCTCATTCTGGGTGTTTCCTGGATTCCAACCGCTACGCCGCTGCCTATCCCCTTTCTCCCTACCTCTGGATCTACGGTCCTCACACGATCGATACGATTCCGCTGCGATCTTATGCGATCCTCAAACGGCAGGTGCAGAAAATTGCCCGTGTACTGCGCCCGGCGCATAAGGCAATTCGTGATACCAATGCCTTTTTTGAAAACTACAGCGAGATCGTTGATACGACGAAATCGCTTCTGCAACTTGTTCCTATGGATATTGATCAAATCAACGACTCATTAGTAGCTGTCTACTACAGAGTTCAATCATCTCGCAATGGTGCATATCATTCTGGAGGTGCGATGTCCTCAATGCTATGTGAACTTTATAACATACACACAAAGGAATTTGTTGCTTCCTTTTCTATCAGCAGTGCTTATCCTGAAGCACGATGTAAGCTCCTGAAGTTCTACCACATTCCCGGAATGCCGTGGAACACCCACTGGTATCTGGTCAGTTGGGAAGGCAACCGGATGCGAGTTACGGAGTTCCGCATAGATAGACAATAATAGCATCGTGAAAGATTATTCCCCGGCGAGTGCCAGATGCTATTCCTCCTGCTGACTGATGACAGCAGCGCAACTAATGATGTTTTCGGTTGCAGGGCTTCAGAAATGAGGTTGCTTCTTCGCCTCCATATATCTGGCTTCCCGTTTCCCTTACGGCTGAGATACGAGGATCTCCGGGTCGTGGAAGGTACCCAACCTGTGAGGGACAGGTTCCGGAAATGGATTTTTTTGTTGAAACAATGTGCAGAAAATTTCGTTTTAAAGTGAACACAGCCAGAAGACTATGCGATCGTTTCCTGTCTGCTGGAGTGCGTGGCAAAAGTAACTCACAAGAAGCTGCAAGCAATGCAATAGCGTAAGGAACTGATTGGATCGACAATGGAGAAAGTAAGATTCTGGAGCGGAGATTGGTTTTGCGAAAAAACACTCTTTGTTCTTTCCTTCTCTGGTTGCTTGCAAAGACTTTCGGATAGGAACGCCGGAAGTATCACAAAATAGAGGAATTCGGATGCGCACGTTCTGGCTTCAGCGGTGCGGTAGCATCGCAGCCCTTGTAGTTTGCACAGTTTTCTTCCTGCAATGCTCTTCGCCCGATCCCCAGCAGGAAGTGCTTCACCAGTGGGGATCGCAGCAGGCAGAGTTTGATCCTGCCCGTCCTACGGTTCTGTATGCCTTCGATGTTTCGACTTGCCTTTCCTGCGGATTGGTTGGGCTAAAGGCATTGATTGAGAAAATCCGGAAGCTGGGACTGGAAGCAAATGTTCTGGTTGTGGTGGCGTCGGATCAGCCGGGAGAGAGCCAGGTGCTGTGGGATCAGTTTCCACGTGATATGATCATTGAAGACACGCTCGATGCGCTGACAAATATCTTTCAGGTGCAGACATTTCCAACGATGCTGGTCATTGCGCCCGATGGGACGGTGCTCCGAAAAATTCCCGATCCTGTTCACCACTTTCCCTCTGACGACGAGCTAAAGCAACTTCTGGCACCTACTCCGCAGTCCCTAAGCGAATTTCCAATTCATCGATCCGGACCGCGAGCAATTCTTGCTCAGATCGACGATGCCGTGTATCTGCCGCACCTGCAAACCAGCATCCTCCTTGATAAATCCCAGAATAAAATTTTCAGCCTTCATACTGGAACAGATTCGCTGTTTGTGCTGTGGAAACCAGCAGATTCCCTCCGATTTCTTCCTCCCTTTGCGCCGACAACCGCCATTTCGGATTCTCTATGGGCACGGTTCAAAGATGAATATGGATACCCGTTTCTGGCAGTCTACAATATCGCCGGTGTTCGAGATTCGACTGTGATTATTTCCTTTTTCACCTCGTTTCCCAGAGATCCTGCTGCCGAAACGCTCGATCTGGAAAGTCAGTTGGGATTGCTTTTTCTCCGCCTCCAGTCGCCACGTACTGCTCAACTCGATTCCGTGGTGGTGCTGGATGGCTTTCCTCCGAAAAACGAACAATTCTTCTTCGTGGGCAATCAGTTGTTAACCTTTGATTATACCGACAGTGTAATTACCGGGTGGGAGTATCGCGATGGGCAGTGGCAGGAGTTGCCATTCCATCTGCGTTTCAATCCATCAGAGCCAGCATCTTTCGGCAACGCTATTCGCTTTCCTCTTTATCCCGTTCCGCTGTCCAGCGGAGCGGTGCTCATCTCACTGAAACTGGAATATCCCGTGTGGCTACAATGGGATAGCACACAGCAGCAGATAACCGCAACACCCTGCTGCCAGGATCTTTTCTGGTTGCCACAGTACCGAGCGAAAGTGCACAAACTTATCCTTTCACACTTTGAGGGACTCAGGTCTATGCAGCAAAAGATGGGGTTGGCTGCCGTTCCGGCCGAGTTTCAAGACCGGATCAGTACTCTGGGAATGGAGGATTCTCTGGTCGTTCTGTTGTTTCCCTTCGTCAAAGCCGACAGCACACCCCGGATCGATTTGGGCATAGACGTCAGTTCTATCCACCATCGGTATGCGTTTCTGTCCGCAGATTTGCCTGAGCATCAACGGAAGGATCAGAATAGACCCGTGCAGGTTGCAGTCGTTGCTGCCGATCCGACCCAGGTTATTGTATTAGCCAAGTGGAAAAGGATTGGGTGGAAAGGCTACCGCATTCCGATGAAACTCTCATTTTGAGGCTGTTTGTTTGTCTGGAGCTGGGAATCGAACACTTCCGAACAACCTCTGGAATTTTTCCTGTACCATCGGTGTCGCGCAAAAAATGCCGCCATTAGGTGTATATAAGGGAAGAAACTTGAGAAGGAAAAGCAGAGCATCAGAGGATAAAGGAAAGCGGTGATTCTCCTTCCATCCGGCAACTGGAAGGCAATCAGCGCTAATTTTGTATCCAGGAAGCAAGAAGTCGAACAAAAACGGGTGAGGATGATGGAACAGCGTAACCGCGAAACCGCTCTTCCCTTCGCCGTGATCTTTGCTGCGGCACTCCTTTTCGCCGCCATACTTTCCGACAGTATGGCGCGGATCATCGTTGAGAAGAAAGATGGAGGGCTTAAAGGATACAATAAGGTTGTGGAGGTGCACGAGGATTCGCTGCATTCCCTCCGCTGTCAGGGGGAAGGCTGGGAAGCGTGTGCGTGGACAATGCCACCAGATGCACATCACGGATTTCCCGAACTCATTGACTACGCGGAAGCCCGGATTGCGGAAGGAAAGCTGACCGGGACGTATTCTCAAAAATTTGACGGGAAGCTGTGCTTTGTGAAGTGGACGGCGCAGGATCTTGATAATCTCCGCATTGAGCTCTGGACGGAAGATGAAGAAGCGCCGCAAAGAGAGCAGGAATAGAGTGCAAAAACTGCCAACGAGCGTGCGGATTTACCGCAAAGCGAATAAGTGCTCGTGCCACTTCCATCTGCAGAAACTACCAACGAGAGTACGGATTCACTGGATTTGCTGGCTGTTGTGCTTCAGTATTGTGATCCCGGGTTTTGCACAAACACCGCAGGTGGGGGAGATTCCCCGCCTGTTTCGTCTTGTTCGGCTGGTACCCGTTCCTGACCATCTGGAAATCGCCTCGTTCAAGCGGAGTCTTGCTATTACCGACCGCTCCCTGTGGCTGTATCCCGGCAGTCAATTGTGGGCACAGTCGGAGTGGCTGTACATTTACCACTTCGATACTCGCCAGTGGGATTCCATAAAAATTGCCATCCGGGATTCTCTGCTGATGCGCAATCTGCTGGATGCCTGGCGAGTCTCCGTTGATAATGCGATTCCCGCACTGATGTCCGATGATACGCTGGTGATTGTTACTGCCGGAATGCGAATGTTTCTGTGCACCATCCAGCAGCAACCATCGACGGGTGAGAAGATCCTGGTGCGGCGAAAAGAGTTCAAGGTCTACAGCAGTCTATGGGAGCAGCCGGTGGTATTTCCCGACGCTATCGTTCTCCTCCACCACGGGATCGGAAGAAGCCAGTTGTACGATTCCTCCCATACCCTGGTGGAGCGTTATGATCTGCGCACCGATTCCCTCCAGCGGATCTTCTTCCCGGATCCTGAAGGATTCTGGTTTCTGTACTTCTACCCACCCTATCCACCAGATGTCTGTTCGTGGGGCATTGCCGTTTCAGAGATCACGCGATACCGCATCCGCTTTTACAACTGGAATGGCACACTGCATTCTGTTCTGGAGCATCCGCACGAACGATGGAACGGCAGTGCTTTGCTCCGGACGTTGCACGACACGTTGCTCAGCATCGTGGAGGAACAGGGCGGTGTGGCGGCAATTCGGATGTTGCGTCCGCTGTTTTACCGGAAGGTGAACTCCATCCAGCGAGCGGCATTTTTGAACGATTCCCTGCTGCTGGTGATATGGTGGCAGCAGGACACGATACCGGAAACTCCGGTCAAACGCATAGCGGATCTATGGCAATTGCAGTCCGATGGTCAGTGGCAGATGATCGCAGGAAACATTGCCCTGCCCCGATCGATCGAGCAAGCGCGCAAGTCACCCATTCCCCTGTGGTCCACCTGGTTCGTCGTCAACAATGGCTTCATCCTGCTGCCGGGAGAAATGCCGGGGACAAAGGGATCCGGCATTTTCATCTGGAGTCTCGATCCGCAGGCGATTCGACAACTGCGCCAGCGGTGAGCACTGCCTCTGTACCCTTCCCCTTTCCGTGGGAGAGAACTTCCACGATTCCACAAGGAGCGTACAGCAATTTGCCTGTGGGCACAGCAGCACTGTGATCCCACATGTCACACCGAGAGCACACCTTTCAGTGTGCACCACCGTAGGATATCCCTCTGGATTGACCAGGGTAAGCCAGAGGCTTGCCTGCTATTCTTGCCGACTAAAGTCGGCGCTCCCGGTAATATGCCGACTAAGTCGGCGCTCCCAGTGTCGGCGCTCCCGTGTTCGCTGGGAGCTACACCTCAACAGGCATTGCCTTCACCCTGACCCTCTTCCAGCGGGAAAGGAAATTTTTGCATCTGCAGGCGCAATCCGACTGGTTGTCCATCCCGTAGGAGCGACCCAGTTGGTCGTCATCACCCGCACCCGTAGGGGCGACCGGCCGGTCGCCCCTACACATTTACGCCAGTGCATCCTTTATCATTTGCCGACTAACGTCGGCGCTCCCAGTTCGGCGCCTCCACCGACTGGGAACGCACACCTTAGGGTGCATCTACTGGGGAACGCACGCTTTAGCGTGCATCCTTCACCCGTTGCCGACTAAAGTCGGCGCTCCCAGTGTCGGCGCTCCCAGTTCGGCGCTCCCGTGTTCGCTGGGAGCTACACCTCAACAGGCATTGCCCTCACCCTGACCCTCTTCCAGCGGGAAAGGAAATTTTTGCATCTGCAGGCGCAATCCGACTGGTTGTCCATCCCGTAGAAGCGACCCAGTTGGTCGTCATCACCCGCACCCGTAGGGGCGACCGGTCGGTCGCCCCTACATATTTACGCCAGTGCATCCTTTATCATTTGCCGACTAACGTCGGCGCTCCCAGCCGGCGCTCCCAGTGATATGCCGGCTAAAGCCGGTGCTTCCGGCAGGGGAGCAGGCTTTAGTGTGTCTGGGAGCGCACACCTTAGTGTGCATCCTTTGCGGGCTGAAGCCGGCGCAGCCAGTGTTTCCTTTCCCATGTAGGAGAGAGGGCAAGGGGATGAGAACAGCACATTGTTACCCCATCATCATCCTGACCTGCGAGAGGCGCAGCGTGCCGTGACCCCCTCCGCATCGCGCATCGTACGTGCCCGTGGACAGGCAACGCTGGTCAGTCTCTCCCTCTTACACCACATCGGCACATTCGCCTTCCCGCAGAGGCAACTCCCATGAGTCGTCTCCGAACTCTGTATCCTCGTAGAAGGTGACTGTCCGATCACGCCTGCTCCTGTTTCTCCGTGCCCGCTCTCTTTTCCCCGCGGGTGCAAAAATTGTCTGCGAGTTTGCAAAAAATGCCGCCGTTATGTGTATATTTGTATTGAGAAGCGGTGTTTCAAAAAAGGAGCATCTCCGATGCGGCAACTCTCGCTTTTTTATCGCTCCATTTTCGCACTGTTTTTCGGCTTTCTCTTTGTAGCCTCTACGTTCAGTTCCCGCGAGCAGCGCTGGATTCAGGAAGTATCCGCAACAACCGCTCTATCAGAGGATTCGCTTCAACCGCACATCTTTTTCATTCTCCCTGATGGTAGAATTCTCCGGGGCACACTCCCTGAGAAGTACAGAGCGCAGATTGAACAATGGATGCAACAGGCGCCGCAACGGTACAAGCAGGGACTGGAAGCGGCGCGCAAAGCGCAGAAAATGCTTGAGCAGTTTTCGGGTACTCTCAAGAAAATGCATCAGGATTTCAAAGTGCCGCCAGAGCCATCGGATATGCAGAAGCTGTGGGAAGAAGTGCTCAGGCAACACGAAAGAGCGATGCAATGGTATCGGATGATGAAGCCGAAACTGGATTCAGCGAACTGGCGCCTGAACGAACTTATCGATCCTGATGCCGCCACGCAAGCCATTGAGCAGGCGCAGGATGCACTTGACCGGGCGATGCAGTGGTGGGAGCAATTTCCCGGTACGCCGCCGGAGCTTCCCGAAGGAATCGACGAAGCGGAAATCGTCCGTCAGTATCAGGAACTCGCCAGCCGGCTCTACGACTATCTCGAAGACCTCAATGTTTTACAGCGAGCACAGGAGCAATACAAAGAGGCACAGGAAGCACTGCGGACATTTCAGGAGCAATTCAAGGACGCAGAGCAGTGGCTTCGACTCTATGAAGAAGCGCAGCAGGAATATGGAAAGGCGATGGAACACTTGCAGAAATTCCGCCATCCTGATGCACTGCCTCCGGCATCGCCTCCAGCGGTGCCGCCAGCACCATCTCCAGCAGCACCTCCAGCGGTGCCGCCAGCACCACCACAGCAGTAAGCTGTCATCACCGTGGCAGGTGCGACGGTGGTGTTTGTGCGACGATGCAATGTGGTGTCTGACAACGCCAACAAGTGCTGTTGTACCGTCCCTGATGGGGCGGTCTTTCCATAGCGCCGGTGCGGCAGGAATGTGTGCCGATAAATGCTGGCACTCGCTGCAGCAGGTGCTCCACGCATCAGCAGTGTTCTTTCCACCGTGCATAGACCGATGAGCAAAAGCATCCGGATTCTTCCGGTTTCCCGGCAGGCAATGCTGCACCGGCTGCCGGGTCTTTAATATGCCCCAGTTACTTGTGGAAATGCGAATCGTATGCGTATACTCTTAGGTTGAGCGTTTCACGGGAGCACACGCTTCAGCGGACGTGCCGACTGAAGTCGGCGCTCCCAGTAAGGGCATCCGCGGCGGTGCACTCAAATTCTCTGTTTCGTAGATGTGTCCGAAACCAGTCGTACACTTTCTCCTTTTCGGCGAGGAAACAAACGCTTTATGTTTCACCACCGCTTAGCGCGTGGGAAGTCAAAACAGAAACGCCAGGTGGTGCTGCACGTGTTCCTGCTGGTAGTACGGAGCGAAGGGATCTGGATCGTAACGTACCTGGGCGAGTACCAGACCGCGGGCAGGTGCTAAGGGACTGTTTAACGCCCGATCTTTCTGCTCCAGCGCTGCTTGCAGTTCTGCGATCGTCCGCTTGCCCTGTGCAACATCGACCATTGCGCCGACCAGCGAGCGAACCATTCCATAGACAAAGCGGTTGGCGGAGATCACCAACTGCCACACACCGGGAGATAGCAATCGCCATTCACACCGGTCAACGTTGCAGATGTAGTTGCGGGTATCGGCGTTGAACTTGGAGAAAGTGGTAAAATCGTATTCGCCAACAAAAATGCCTGCACTTTGCTGCAACAGCGCCGGATCGATTGTGTACCGCAGTTGCCAGGCATAGTGGCGATAGAAAACAGACTCAAACAACGTGAGGGTGTACAGGTACGTGCGGTGGATGGCAGCAAACCGTGCGTGGAAGTCGCCGGGCACATCAGCACACCACAAAATGCGGATATCCGGTGGCAACATTGTGTTCAATGCCTTCGCCAGATTCAGCGGGGGCAACGTCACAGTCGACGGCAAATCCACGTGCGCAACCTGTCCCAGGGCGTGGACACCAGCATCGGTTCTGCCTGCTGCAATGACGTTGATGTACCGTCCCAGCATTCGGCGGAACGTATTTTCCAGCACTTCCTGGATCGACGGCGCATTCAATTGCCGCTGCCATCCGGAGTACTGCGTACCATCGTATTCCAGCAACAGCGCAACGCGCCGATGTGTGTGGATCGGTCCTGCCATCGCTACGACACCACCGGTAATTGTACCACGGCTGCTGGGGCGGTCAACGGCTCGGCAATGTCACCAACCAGTTGCGCCGCTTTACGGCGATGGATATGCACGGTATATCGCCGATGTGCCAGCGTTGCCGGCGCAGGCACAAACAGCCGGATGTAATTTTCCGTCCATCCAACCCATCCACCGTGCTGTGGATCATACTGCTCCGGAATCCATTCCAGCGTCTGCCCAACGAATCGTTGTGCAAACGCCTGCCGCTTCTGCTCCGACAGTCGCCGTAATAGCTGCGATCGCCGCTTTTTCTCTTCTGCCGGCACTTTGTTCGAGAACAGCGCAGCATCCGTTCCGGAACGTTCGGAGTAGCTGAAGACGTGCAGATACGCCACTGGGAGACTTTCCAGAAACTCGTACGTTTGCTGGAAGTGTTCTTCCGTTTCCCCCGGAAATCCGACAATGACATCGACGCCAATAGCGCAATTGGGCATAGCTTCCAGAATCATCGATACCTTCTGACGGTACGTTTCCACCGTGTACCGCCGGCGCATCCGACGCAGGATGGCTGGCGACCCACTTTGCAACGGCAGATGGAAATGGGGGCAAAAAACGGAAGATTGGGCGATCAAAGACACGATCGATTCGGTGACCAGATTCGGTTCAATGGAGGAAATACGCACTCGAAGCCCAGGACGCATCGCCTCAATCGCCTGAAGCAACTGGAAAAATTTACGATTCTGTGGATCTCGATAATCCCCAAGATTGATCCCGGTCAACACCACTTCCGGATAGCCTGCCTGCTCCAGTGCCTCAATGTGCTGCAACACTTCCTCTATTGCCATTCCCCGACTTTTGCCCCGCGCTTTCGGGATCGTGCAGTAACTGCACCTGTAATCGCAGCCATCCTGCACCTTCAAAAATGCCCGCGTTCGACTGTCCTCCGGCGCCGTCGCTGCCTGATAGAAACCGTCGGGATCGGAGACAAACAGATGCGTCGTACAATCCTCCGGATGCGAGGATAAGAACGAAGCGATCTGTCCCTTGGCGGCATTGCCGAATACCGCAATAACGCCGGGCTGCTCTGCTAATTCTTCGGGACGGAGTTGTGCATAACAGCCGGTCACCACGATCTTCGCTGACGGGAATAGTCGGTGGACCCGGCGAATCGCTTTGCGCGCATCTCTTTCCGCCTGTGAGGTAACAGCACACGTGTTGATGATGACGTAATCGGGAATCTGGTCCGAGGCAGCAACCGCAAACCCTGCTTCCTCCAGTTGATGCCGGATGGCAGAGGTTTCAGCGTAGTTCAACTTGCAGCCAAAGCTGATCAATTGTACCGTCCCGCTACTTGTAGCCCTTTTCATAAATTTGCAAACTTTCTTTTTCACCCAATTGCACGGATAAACGAACACAAAATGGGGTGTAGTCTATGAAACCGGAAGTTGCACATTCCCGTGCTACCGTTACGGTGCGGGTCACAGAGGAAATGACAGCGGTACTGGATGGACGCCTGATCCACCCGGTCTACTCCACGTACTGGCTGGCGTATCATAGCGAAGTTGCTGCCCGACGCGCAATTGAATCCTTCTTCGATCCGGGCGAGAATGCTGTTGGAGGCGAGCTGTATCTGAAGCATCTGGCAATGGCAGCCGTCGGAGATCAGGTAACGATCACCGCCACGGTCACCGAAGTCCGGCTGCCAGTCATCAAATGCCGCATCGAAGCGGTATCCCGATCCCGGAAAATTGCCGAAGGATTCCAGACACAGATCGTGTTGCCACAGGACCGGATCGACCAGCTTCTCCGGGAAGCGCAGCACCTGGCAGCACACCCACCAGCGGGAGTTCCAAAAGTATCGGAGTAAAAAAGAATTTCCTTGTAAACGCTCCTTTGCCCGGCTAAAGTCGGCGCTTCCAGTCGGCACTTCGGGTAGGATTTACTGGGAGCGCACGCTTCAGCGTGCGTTTACTGGGAGCGCACCCTTTAGGGTGCATTTTTGCCGGCGAAAGCCAGCGCTCCCAGCAGCAGCGACCCGGCTGGTCGCCACATACGCGTAGGGACGACCCGGCTGGTCGCCCGCCGGGCGAAGCATCGCTTCGCCCCTACACGGTGTTTTAACCTTTGCCGGCGGAAGTCGGCGCTCTCAGCATTCGCCCCTACGGTTTACTGGAAATGCGTGCTTCAGTGGAGCTTCATCGTTGGTAGAACAACCCTCCGGGTTGTCCGGGCAAGCCAGTGGTTTGCTTTATCTGTGTCCTTTACCGCAAAGAGTGGATACAAACCCGGAGTTATTCGTCAACACGGGTATTGCGGATGAAAAGAGAGCAGAGGATGCGAAGTGGCTTACTGGTCGGAATAGCGATATTGCTGGGAATACTGCTTGGAAACTCTGGCTGCTGGATTCAGGAAGATCCCACATTGCTCCAGCCGCTACAAGCGGACACAGCATTTGTCCGGGTGCTGAATTTAGCCGCCGATCGCCAGGTACGGAGTGTCACCATTGGCAATCTGCTCACAATTGCCGACGTTGGCTATGCGCAACTTTCACCGCTCCGGGCAATACCGGCTGATTCTCTGATTGTAAGCATCCACCGATCGGATACGGATACCACCTGGCAGGATTCGGTCGTGCTGCGGAAAGGGACGTACACAACCTTCGTCGTTCTCCAGATAGAGCAAGGCGGCAAAGTACGGGATACAGTCGTACCGCTGGTTGCGCTCCCCACACCTTCAGAGGTAACGGTTTCTAAGGTTGGTATTCGCCTGCTGAACGCTATTCCCGATTCCGCTCTGTATGGCATCGCAGTTGGATGCCCTTCTGCACATCCAACTTTTGGCTTTGTCCCCTATGCCCGAATTTCCAATTTTGTGGAGCGTCCGCCAGGCGATCTTGTGCTGAGCGTCCTGCGTCGACGTCAGCAGCAGGATTCCGTTTTGCAATTTGTCCGCATCACTACTGCTGCACCGTTCAGCTTTACCCTCATTCTCTTCCGGAATCCGCAGGGACAGTGGCAGTTGGGAGTTCTGAACGAGCAGCAGTCTGCTGCAGCGTGGCAGCTTGCAGAGCCCACAACAGAGCTCACAGCAACACTTACCATTGCCAATTTAACAACAGATCCGATCGCCGTCCAGTTGAACGAAACGCCCATTGCCTCTGCCGTAGCACCGTGGCAGCGATCATTGCCCGTATCGATCGAAGCCTGTCGAAGTGTGGAGCAGGACACGCTGACCGTTACCGCTGGTTCGGGCGTGTGGAAAATCCCGGCACAATTTGAAGTGCAGAAGGAATATGTGCTGGTTGCAACGGCGGATACCGGTGGCATCCGATTGCTCCTGCACAGCTATCCCCTCTCTCCACCGGCTGGACAGGCGGTGATTCAGTTGTACAATGCAACATCCGATGCTTCCCTGCTTGCCGCTTCTGGCACCCGACAGCTTGCCGACGGGCGGCTGGCAGGTGGTGAAGTGTTAGCAGACAACTGGCATACTGGCACTGTATCATCGCCCGTCCCCGTGTCTCCCGGTGTTTTTCCCCTTGCCTTCTTTCATCCGGATTCTGCAAACCGTTTTGTCCAGGGCGTCATCGCCACCCTCCAGCAGCGTTCCTATCTGGGTGTCGTCCTGCATCGCAATGCGCAGCTTCAGATGGTACTGTTGCCGCAGGGTCAGGAGCAAACTGAGCTCACTCCATTGCCCACCGGTCGATTTCTCCGGGTTGTCAATTTGCAAAACCAGCCCATCGTGCTGTCCGCAGCGCCCGTGTTTACTCAGCTCACAATGCCGGCTGAAAGCGAGCTTTCCACTGTGTTGCCACTGGATGCAGGAACAGTGGAAGTTGATCAACGTCCTGTTACATTTCAGGGAACACCGGAGCAGCGAGCGGCAGTATTGATTGCTCCCGTCAACGACTCCTCCTTCGTCACCGCACTTTTCTACCAGCTACCGAAAAGCGTAGAGCATCCAGCAATCCGTCTGTTTCACTTAGCAGACGGCATTGCTGAGGTCAATGTGTCGCTCGATTCCCTGCACGGGGATCTCCTGCTGACAGCACTTCCCTTTGGCGAACACAGCGAATTCATCCAGCTACCGCGAGAGCGGCGAACCACTCTGGTATTCTGGCATCCCGAAACGGAAGAGCGTTACACCCGGCTGGAAAATCTCTTCGCACTCCGCGGGCGTGCCTACACGGTTATCCTCTACCGTTCTCCCCGAGGATACCGTACCTTCTTACTCCAGGAATTCTAAGACCGCCAGGATGCGCTGACACCGGGCAAAAACTCCTGCCAATCGGAAAGCAACGGAGCACATTCAGAAGACGCGCCACCGTCATCAATGTGTAGAATCGCAATTTTTGCTCCACCCACGCGCCGACACCATACACCGCCCGCTGTCCAGCAGCCACAGCACACCCGTGCTGTATCTCTGACAGTTTCCCCAAGCAGTGCCTATCCCGGCGCCGACTCCCCTACACCAGCACAAAGGGCAGGCAAATATTGCGCAGAAAAAGGAGCAGATTACGCGCCGACTCCTCTACACTGCCACAAAGGGAGCGGCAGTGCCAATACGACGCAGCGTTTCCGCTCATCCGGCTAACACTTCGCCAGCACAAAGCAGCCAGCAGCAATGGAAGTGGACCATCTCAATTGCAGATTCCCCCTCGTGTTTTCCGCAACAGTGCACTTCCCACGCATCAAAAACGATGTCGGGTTCGAGCCTAATTACACTCGTGTTTTCCGCAACAGTGCACTTCCCACGGCAGCCTCTTACAAAAAATTTTCAAAAATTCCTGAAATTTTCAAAACCCCTTTGGTGACATTTTGAGCGGACGAAAATCCCGCTGCCACTGAGCATCCCCCGATTCTGTAGGCACAGCCGCTCCATTTCTTCTGCCGCGAGCGACGAGTATCCAGCATTCTCCAGTGACATTTTGGAAAAAATGCTCTTGCATTCGGGTAGCGAGCAGCTTAAATTTGCAGTAAGTTGAATTCAGCAATAAGGAGAGACTGTTGTTCAGTTAAGGTGTTCAATCAAAAGGAGCTGAGCAATGAGAAAATTTATCACAGCAGGAATGATCTTCTTGAGCTTTCTTCTGGTCTGGATGGTATCCGGCTGTCAGGAGAAACCCTCGACGCTCCTCACTGAACCTGACGGGACAATCACACGCTCTGGTGGGCAGCAGGAAGGGTCTGAAATCCGGAAAAGCAAGGAATTTCCCGACCGCATTATTACGGAAACAGTCCAGGCAGCAGAAGTGTACCGGGCAGGAAACTTAACGATAGCGGAAGGGGCAATGGTAACGGCTACAGGTCCCCTGACCATTCACTGCACGGGGAAACTGACCCTGAACGGTCGGATCCGTAGTGGCGGAGATTTAGTGCTAATCGTACCGGGAGGACTGGAATGTGGACCAGAGGCGATGGTGGAGCCGGGAGGAAATTTCATCCTGGTAAGTTCTCCCGAATTGGTACCAACGCCGGAGCAGTTGGAAATGGACATCCAGCAAATAGAGCACTATGGTCCGGGAATTGGCGTGGGGAAAAGCCCGTTTGGAGACTCCCGCCGAAATCCTGTAATGAGTACCCCTATCAAGGCACACAAAGTTTTTGTTTTTCCACCACCTGTCTGGCTACCCCCTATTAAGTTTCGTAAAGACAGCAGTGGGCGGAGCATATGGGTATATATCTGGGGCCAGCTCAATGTTGGCAGTCGAGCAAGAAAATCAACGACTTATGATCTCCCTCACGGCAAACGCGGAAAAGATAAAAGTAAATGCAATGCTATTGGAGGTAGAGGGGGAAGAGGTGGATCTGTAGTTCTCCGCGCCACCAACCGCATTGAGTTTTACGGTGATGTAACCTTCAATCTGGGATCTGGAGGTCCCGGAGGAAATGCAACTGCTGTTGACTGCTGTCCTGCGCGAGCAAGAGGCGGCAAAGGAGGGAAACCTGGCTTATTCAGAGTCGAAGTTGATTTCTTTGGCTTAAACCAAGCAATTGTCGTCCACGACAACTTAAGATTCAATCTTGGCAATGGAGGCAAGGGAGGAAATGCCCACGCAGAGGCATTGGACGGTAAGGCAGGATGTCCTGGGGAGAACGGATGTAATGCCACGGCTATTGGCGGTAATGGTGGATCCGTCAATTGGCAAGTAAGGTACTGGGGAAATATCATTGGGCTCGACAAAATCACCATAGGTGTGAATGCAGTTGGGGGACAGGGAGGAAATGCTATAGCGTTCGGCGGTGACGGCGGGAAGGGAAAAGATGATAATTGTAGTTCCGGTCCCTGCCACGGTGGCGACGGCGGAAAGGCTATAGCCAGAGGAGGCAAGGGCGGAGATTTCGTCGTCGCCGTCCCGGCTCCTCTAAAGCGTGTTGGAAACAGTACCGGGGGGAACGGCGGAAATGCAACCGCCTATGGTGGTGATGGTGGCGATGGTGGATGGTGTTGCCAGCCACCGTTTCAGGGTGGTGATGGTGGTAAAGGAGGAGATGCAGAAGCATATCCCGGTCTGCCTGGCAATGGCGACGGAATTGGCAATGCAGGCAATACTGATGGGCTATCCGGTAATGGAGGAAATGGTGGATGGGGCGCACCTCCACCCAATGGTCGTCTCGGTCAGGGTGGCAATCCGGGAAACGCAGTCAATGTTCAACAGGGACAACAGGGACTGGATGGACAGCCGTGCTGAAGAAACGCTCGTGCTATCCGTGTGCGAACTTCCAATGGAAAGAACGAAGAAACGGCAGGACTCTCACCCGATGGGAAAAAGTGCTGACAATTGGTCGTCTTCAATCAGCAGCAAAGTTAGCGATGACCAGAAGAATTGTCCGATCACCAGTGGAAATTTGTTTATTCCTGATGTGAAACCATTCGGAAGGAGCAAGCGATGAAACAGCACCTTGTCCCCAAATGGCTATTGATACTTTTGACAACAACTTCTCTCGCCGCGCAAAATCTGGATTGGCTGGGAACCTCTTCCGGATATGCTTCCAGCCGAGCTCTGGCTCTGACTCCTGACGGCAGCAAAGTGCTGGTGCAGTCACACGATACAACACTGATGCAGGTTCTCACAACGCTGTGGGAAAGCAGTACTCAGTCACATACTCCAATTAACACTTCGTGGATCCAGCTTCAAGGGTACGATATCGCGGGAGATGGTGAAACGGTGGTAGGCATTGGCGTTCCGGAGGAAGGCGATGATCTTCAACCATTTCTCCGCCGCGCTGACACAATCATTGCCCTTTCTGTTCCAGAAGGAACGTGGTATGCCATTGCCCGAAGCATCTCGCAAAACGGGCGCGTCATAGTCGGTAGCTGGGTAGATTCTGTCGGTATCTCTCATGCTTGCTGGTGGAATTCTATGGGAGAGTTCTCGGAACTACCTTTACCGAAAGATGGTGAAGCTGAGGCTGTAGATGTTTCAGCAAATGGTGATGAAATTCTCGGCATTCTCCGAACAGACAAAGGAGCGTTCATCGTTCTCTTATGGCGCCGGAAAGGAGATAGCTATGTTGTGGAACAACTTCCTGTTCCTGCAAACTATCTCTATGCATTTGCGCGAGCAATTTCGCCAGATGGAACGTTCGTCGTTGGGGCTGTGGCTGACACTTCCCTGACCCCCTTAGCAGCAGTATGGGATCTCCGGCACTCACCAGCAGAGGTATATGTGCTTCCTCTCCCCGATGACATCAAACCCAGCGAAGCTCTCGTTGTTTCGAACACTACTGCCTCGATGGGATCTTCCGATCCCACAATCCTTGGGCGATGGATAGCTTCTTCCGGCGAAGAGAGAATATTCCGCTGGACGGCACAAACAGGATTTGAGGATCTTTCCTACACCTATGCAGCGCTGCTACAAGATAGTTCGCTACTTGGCACTCCAACTGCCATTACCCCCGACGGCACCGTGATTGTGGGACAGGGATACAATGGCACATCGCAGAGAATAGAGGCGTATCGGCTTAGCATCAGCAATTTTCCTCCGTCGATTCCAGCGATGCTGTCTCCCGATAGTGCTGCACAGCAAGGACCAACGCCAACCTTTGTGGTACGCGGAGAAGATCCCAACGGTGACTCCGTACGCTACGAAATAGCAGTGTGGCAGGGTACGGATGTGCGAACGTATCAGACCGACTGGGTAGCCAGTGGTGAACCTGACAGCATTACTGTGCCTCGGATCGCTTCTCTCTCATCGGGACAATGGTGGTGGCGTGTGCGGGCAGAAGACAAAGCGGGCGCATGGGGATCCTGGAGTGACTCGCTGTCCTTCAGCGTCACGTCGCCGAACCGTGTTGAACCGGGACAGGGCGTTGAGATCCAGCAGGTGCATTTCTCCTTCTCCGGCATTGAGGAACCTTTCTCGGCGTGGGGACGACTCAGTGTTGATCGACCTACCCTGACGGGAGCGGCTGATCTTTCGGGAGGATATCTCAACCTTTTCACGGACCTTGGGTGGGTGGTCCAAAACCTCTGGGTTGATTCCACGGATACGGAGGTAGTGACGTACTTTGCTCTGGCAGCTGAGGATGGACAAAAAGTAGACACGCTGTCAGGCTACTTGATTTTTACTCCCAAGCCTGTACCATCGTTTGGTGATGGACCTCGATTGGCATTTCCTGTGGATCGGGTTGTCTGGAATGCAGAAGGAGCGGGGGAAGGAACGGTCTCGCATATTGGTGTCCCACCGTCTCCGAATATGATCATCTTCGATCCATCGGGACTTTCCTGGAAAGTTACGCAACCGAACGACACAAATGTTCAAGCAGCAAAGAATCAGTGCTTTCCAATGGCGGTTGCTAACAGCTTGCAGTATCTAAAGAACCGATACGAACTCAATATTCCACACGCTCATCGGCCCGGGCTACGAGGTGACACAGTCAGTATCGTTGGATGGCTGGATAGTTTGGCCCGCCGTATCGCGCCTCGACGAGATTCAGGTTATGGGGTATGGTTCCAGCCTATGCTCCGTGGGAAGTTTGCCTACTTAGCACGGAGTGGGTTGCGGGATGCATTAGTTCACAAGCATCAGGGAAGAGGATATGGAGACTCAACGCAGGGACAGGCGCTGCCGCCAGGAAACTTCACCAGTAGCGGCATTACCTCTTATGATAGCGGAGCCGTGGTAAGCTGGCAATGGATTTGCGATGAAATCCGGCGAGGCGAAGACGTAGAGATCGTGTTTTCGTATGATTCGGCCGGACATCCCCGAGGCGGGCACGCTGTGCGTGTCTTCGAATGTGGTCAGACCTTAGGCATTCCGTGGATAGGATATCTCCACGATCGGGAACAAAGCAACGATACTGCTGGGCTGGAAAAAGTTCGGGTATATGTCCTTGATACCGATGGCGACAGTATTCCCAACCTTGGTACCAATAGTCGGGAAATTCGGTTTGCACTTTCGGAATCCATCAAAGAAACAACGGGAATGCAGCCCAGGCGCTCGGTGCCCCTGAAACTCTGGATAGAACCGCTTCCCGTTGTTGAAGGTGCTCGACTCCATTACCACTTACCGGCATCACAGCCGATCCGGATAGCCATCGTCGATCTGATGGGCCGCACTGTTGCCGCTCTTGCTGAAGGATTCCACAAAGCAGGGGGCTACACGCTCAGTATCCCGGCACTACCATCGGGAATCTATATGGTGGTGGTACATCTGGAACGCGATGTTGTAACATACCCGTTTGTGGTCGCTCGATAACTCCAGTACGGGTGCTGGTTGAATCAAACCTCCAAAGCTCCTGACTTCCAATACAGCAGGGCATTTGCAATGGGATTCCATTGATGTCTGAGGAACGCCAGCAGCATCGCCTCAGTATTCCCCGACTCCGCATTCCAGCACATACAGCGATGGGGTGGTCACGGGTAGTTGGGTCGAAAAATGAAAAGATCTGATCACGCTGATCCTGCGAAATCGGCAGGTGTTTTCCCGTCGAGGAACAAGCCCGGTGGTGCTACTGCCAGAGGATTGGTTCTTTATGGAGCCTGAGCTACTGGTTGCACCAGCTACCGTTGTAGATCGCTCTCGTACATACTGGGTCCTTTGTTTCTGAGACCCGAAGACCAAAGACGCGCTTTCGAGCAACGCTCGCTTCTTTTTATTCTTTGTCCCTTTTGTGTTATCCTCGAAGGATTCGACATTGCTCTGCTCTCTGCGCTGGGCGGTGGAATGAGCACAAAGCCTCTGCCGTTTTCTTCCCGTTTGAATAAAGTGTGGCAGAAAAAGGAGTGCATCTTTTCAGCACGTGAAAAATGCAGCAACTATTCGGACTCAATTCGCTAATTTTATGTCTGGTGGGTCTGTGACAGATAGCAACAGAAAAGTGATGGCAGATCACAAACTGGATCAGCTCCTGCGCGCCTTGCCGCCAGTGTGGCGGAGGCGGATCAAGCAGGGAATACGGATTCAACTGACGGAGGTGGAAAAGTCTTTTCTGAGTCTTCTGGAGCAGTACCCAGAATGGGACGATCAACAGTTGCGCTCTGCGCTCCAGCAGCAAGGAATTCAGACAGATCTTCGAGCACTGCGGCATAAAGTGTACACCAAGGTATTGCAGATCGGAGCATACGTGCTAATGCAACAGGACAAACAAAGTACTATATTGTTTGATCTGGTTCTTTCTCGCTTTGCTTTTGAGTGGAGGCAGGATAGCGATGCTTTAAAGGCTGTGGCAAAAACCTATCGCTCAGCCGATACCGCTGGTGATCCTATTCAAAAGCTGGCAGCAATGGCGCTACAGCTTGAGTACCATCTGCATCGAAACCTCCAACTGCTGGATCACGAGGAATTACGTAAGAGTTTCGAGCACTTGCAGACTGCCCTGGACCAGACTCAACGATATGTGCAATTGCTTCTGTTAAATGCTCGATGGTATTCGTGGTACGTTGAAGGAGAAATTCGGATTTCCAGTTCCGAAGCTGCAACAGTTGCTCCTATGGTTATCGAGCAACTCCAGAAGATTCCTGCTTATGAAGCAGACCCGTTTCCCATCCCATTTCTGCGGTGGAACACCGAAGCGCTGCTGTGGAACATACAGGGACAACCGGACAAAGCAGTGCAATGCTATGAACAGCTTCTTCGGTATTTCCAGATCGCCGAAAGTCGAAAACACCTTTATTTACCGGCATATTTCAGTGCATTGCATAATCAGGTCGTTGCTGCAACAGCAGCCCGAAACGCAGCGATCGTCGAGCGGTGCTTTGCGGAAATTATACGGCTCCGGCAGCAATCGGATGCTGCAATCAAAAACGAAATGGATATGTTGTATCTGAACATCGTCCTGTATTTAGCTCTGGAATTAGGGAGCTTCGACAACATTTTCAATGACCGGTCGCACGTTGAAAAGATACTGCAGCACTATCGCCGACAGTATCCATATTTTTACAAAGTGGCTTTATACCACCTGGGCTGCATCGCTTTCTGGTTACAGGAATACGACCTTGCCCGCCAGTATCTGGAAGCCGCTTACGATCATACCTCGCAACGACTGTTGCAGCAAATTGGCTTTGTGGTCCGACTCCTTTTATGCATCATTGCCTGGGAGCAGCAGGACATTGAGGCGTTGGAACGGTTACTGGAGCGTCTTCGCCGGTTCGTCCGGCAGTATCCAGCTTTTGTTCCGGTGGTACGTGCAGTGCGACGTATAGTAGAGCGGATGCCGAGCACCTTTGCAGCACATCGACTGCCGGAGGAGCAGCCGTTCTACCAGCGCATCTATCGCATCTTTTCAGAGGCTTTGGCACGAGAATCGATCGAGTTTGACCTGGTTACCTGGCTGGAAGCCAAGGTGCAGGGGATATCAATCACGGAGTATTATCAACAGAAGCGGCAGCAGCAGTGGAAAGAAAGCAGCGGACGAATGCCAGCATTGAAATTCCTTCAATGGCACGAGCTGGTGCCGCAGTAGTCATTTCCTCCTATTCCGGAGAATGAGAAGATGGGAAACTGTGTTGCTGAAACAATAACATTTGTTGGGAAAAGCACTATTGCATTCGGGCAGCAAGTAGCGTGAATTTGCAGTATTGTGTCCACACTTGGGGAATGTCAATTATGGGAACCCTCAAACCCAGCGTTCCTTTGCTTCCCGGCAGGAATCATCATCAACACCTGTCCCCTGCGGGACATTTGCAAAAATTTTCCCTTGCTGGGAAGGAATTTCGACGTAAATTTGCTCGGATCCGAAAATGCGGTAGATTCACCGGTCAGCATTTCTGATGCTGGAAGAGTTAGGCGTCAAGACCTGAAAGAGAATTCGGGGAATGAACAAACGATAAAAAAGAGCCCTTCGAGTCCGGGCACTGAATATGGGGCAATGCAACAGAACAGGAGGGATGAAAGATGGGAATCCCTAAAGGTGTTATTACACTGGCACTGCTGATCGCGATCAGCAGCTTTGCTCAAGAACCTGCCTTCTTTTCGAAGGCATATCAGCAACCGGTTGAGTTTATTCAGGAAGTTTTGGATGGTCCCCTGAGGAATTTCTACGTGGATGTTCAGGATCCTGTGGATACTACCCAATCCTTCCGTCAGCGGCGCACTTTTCAGCTTTTCCGGACAGGGTACAGTGGCTTCCCTTTCAAGCTATGGATCGACACAGCACTCTCCGGCAATGCGGCTGTTCAACCGAAAGTCGACACGTTGCTCAATTTCCTGGCGAATCAAACTCCTGACGGATCAAAAAATCCCAATCTGGGAATTGGAACGCTCCTGCACCAATGGGTTGGGACTGTACCCAATCAATTCCCACAGGGCAATGCTGATACAGTCCACTATCTTGTTACAGACGTCAACTACGCTGCGCGTGGATGGTTCAGCCCGATGGATCAAAAGGACACTGACAAAAGCAATAAGGGCAATATTCTCTACCTGAACTGGCGAAATTTTGGCACCGGAACCGTTGCTGAAATCGCAGGCACGGCTGCCCACGAACTGGTTCACCTGATCGAACATCGATATGATCCGCAAGAAGAACGCTTCAGCTTAGAAGGACGGGCGCAGATGGGAGAATATATTTGTGGCTTTCAGTGGGATGAGTTTGTGAACTCTTTCGTGACAGCGCTTCCAGCTTACAAGCGAAGAGGAATTCTCCAGTTTGCCGATTTTTCAAGAGAAGATGCGGAAATAACCTACGGGCGAGCAGCGCTGTTCTACAAGTACTGTCTGGAACAGTACGGCGATACACTCTTACGATACCTTGTGCAGAATCCGCTATCCGGCAGAGCCGGGATTGATTCTGCACTCCGGCAGGTGGGTGCCGATCGCTCGTTCGTTGAGCTGGTCCGGGATTTCTGGATCGCCCTCTGGGTACAAGATCGGAATGTGGATCCCCGATGGGGATTTCAGTATCAGCTCAAGCGCCGACCGTTTGCTGACAAATCATTTTCGGCTTACGAAACTGAGTTTGACTCAACGGACATCGCGCTTTTGTCAGAATACGAAGCTGCATACGTGGACTTCAGTGCTGCTGCCCGAATTCTCCGTTTTCTGGAACGCCAGGATTCGGTGGTGGTAAAGCAGGTGTTGCACACCGTACCGAAAAAAGTCATTGGCATTGCGTTGACCGAACCCTCACTGACTCCATCGGATGTGATGTGTAGCTATGTTGTGGTCAATCTTGGCACAAAGAAACTGTACGATTGTAAACTCCAGAGCCGAAGTCTGGATTCAGCACATTTTCTGGGGAATGGCGCATTGTTCGGCAGCAATGCACAGAATGTAGCTCTTTTGTGGGGGAATGCACGGTTCGCCAGCGTTGTTCCAACGCGGGGTGATGACATTTTCTGTCTGCTTTACCGAGCGGACCTTCGGAACTGGAAGGTGCAATCGCTGTTGTTTGCCGGCGTGCTCTATGATACGGTCAATGCTTACAGTATCAACCCACCGCAACGAGCGCTGACACTTGGCGATGTCGTTGCTGGTAACACCGGTATCGCGTGGGTTGTCAGCGACCACCAGGTGAAGCAACTGCCAGGATGGGTACAGGATTCGACTGCTGCTTTCATCAACTATGAAGATGACCGGCTCCGGTATGGGTGGCAGTGGGAACCGCATACCGCCTTCCCCTCCCGCCTCCACTTGCTCGGCGTTGCCAACCGGCGAATCTGGTGGACCGATGAGTATAGAGATACGCTCTATGTCGGCGATGTCGATACCCGATCGATTCAATCCCTTGCCCTTCGCCCCACCTTTACGCTCTGGACCAATGAGGATTTCCATCTGGATGGCAGCGTGATGGCGTGGCGACGAAGTTACCGGGGCAGTGATTCGGTGCAAATAGTTGTATGGGGACCCAATCATCCCTATACCGTGTTAGCAGAATGGAACCATCCCATCGCTGATGCCCGGTTCTACGATATTCTCGACCATCAAAAAGGTCGGGTAGTATGGCGCTTACCGGATACGGGGCGAGTTGACAAGCCGGACACGCTGGTTGTCTTTGATTACCGATCCCGGACAGAGCAGCGAATTGTTAGTCAAGCTCCTTCGGCGGCGATTCACCGCGCTCGCCTTTTCGGCAACACCCTGGTCTGGACGGAAATTGTCGGTCTGGCTCCAAATGAAAAGATCCACACCATAACGGCTTATGATCTCACAACCCGGCGTGTCATCCGGCAATGGAGTTTTCCTGAACCAGTAGAAGCAGAGTGGTGGATTGTGCCGCAGGCGCTGACTGCTTCGGGACTCTGGTGTCTGATCCGTATCGATACAATGGAAAACAACGATCGGAGCTACCAAACCCGGATCTACCAGTTGTCCTGGGATAGGCGCATACGCCGTCGAGCGGCGATTGCTGGCTGGACACCGAATGATGATCAGATTCATCTGATCGGATTGGATGGCAAAGCAAATGATGTGCTGGTGCCTGTTACTGATTCTTCCTGTGTCGTAGAACTTTTCCCAGCAAAGGCGCAGTGGGATGATCCCGCCACAACGTACCATCCGGGGCTGTGGTATGTTCCGCTTCAGCGCGCAGAGACGCCAGCAGAAGTGGCAGAGCATCGAGATTACCCAGCTTTTGACCTTTCTATCAATCCTTCAGTCAACGATGGGCGCTTTACCATCTGCTGGAGTGTGCTACCGCAAAGCAGCGGCACAGCGACCGTATCGATCTACGATGCACAAATGCGATTGCTCTGGAAACAGCACGTGGACATAAGACAGCGCTGCTTCCAGCCAGTACTCCCGATGCTGAGCAATGGGATGTATGTGTGCCAGTTCCGGTATGGAACCACAACGGTAGTCCAGCCGTTTTTCGTGCGCCGGTAGTGTACTGGGCTCAATAGCGATAGGATCCCTTATGATGAACAGTGGACATTCCAGGGTGAATTCAGATGAGAGCACGCCCTTGGGGCGCATCTATCGGGAGCATACCCTTCAGTGCGCATTTACGGTGGTAGGACACCCCTCCGGGGTGTCCAGGGCAAGCCAGCGGCTTGTCCTGCTGTTTAGTTATTGCCGACTGAAGTCGGCGCTCCCAGTGGGGCACTCTCAGTGTCGGTGTTTCCATCGCCTGGGAGCGCACACTCTGAGGTGTGCACCACCCTCACCCTCTCCCAGAGAAGGAGGGAAGTTGTTGCCGACTGAAGTCGGCGCTCCAGTCACTGGGAGCGCACGCTTCAGCGTGCATTCACTGGGAACGCACCCTTTAGGGTGCATGAACGTGCCGGCTAAAGCCGGCGCTCTCAGGGTCAACGCTCCCGGCAGTCTTCAATATCCTGTCTGAAAACAGTGTTGGAAAAAATAAAAGGAGCTGTACGATGGATTCCAGACTCTGGCTGTTTACTCTCTCCGCGCTCTTTGTGCTTCGATCTTTCACAATGGCGCAGCAACAGCAATGGACGCCCGTTGGACCGGGCGCTGGCAGCGATCTGTTGACAGCCGCTTTTCAACCGGATAACCCGGACGTGATCTATGTTGCTGGAGACATCGAGGGAATTTTCAAAACAACCGATGGTGGCAGAACGTGGCGGATGATCAATAACACGCTCAGTAGAACCTTCGCTGCAAACGCTTATTACGTTCAGGACATAGCGATCAACCCACTCAATTATCACTCGGTATTCATTGCCGCCGGAGCAGTTTTCAAAAGCACCGCAGCCGGCGATAACTGGCAACTCTTTTTTCCGGATACGATCGAGTACACCGAACGGCTCGACGAAATCGCTGCTGCCGTGATCGAAATTGATCCTGCCGATACGAATTTCATTCTCGTCGGTTCGGGAAATCGGCACGAACTCGGTGAAGGGACGGGAAGATTATACAGAACCAGTGACGGCGGGCAGACGTGGGATACACTCTATCTGCCCGGCGACCCTTCGAATATCACTGGCATCGTGATCGACCCGATCTCTCCGGTTGGCAACAGACGAATTTTTGTCGCAACAGATTCCGGGATATACAGAAGCGATGACGGAGGACAGACGTGGGAGGCAGTGAACAACGGGCTGACGGATAAAATCTGCCGGCAACTCCGGGGCGTTGCGCACAACGGACAACTGCTGTTGTTTGTCACTGTCGAACTGGATGTCAATCCGCAGGATACAACCCGCTACACGGGAGGCATATTCAGAAGCACCAACCTTGGAGAAACCTGGATGGATATTACCGGAAATCTTCCAAAGTGGAGCGTCGAAGATGAGGCTGCTTATACCTACGTAAGTTTCGCTGTCCATCCCTCCAATCCGGAGATTATCTATATCGCAACTTTTCGGAACTACGCTGCGTGGTCTGGTGCGGGAATTTTCAAAACTACCGACGGAGGACAGACCTGGCGGCGGATACAGCAAGGCTATCGCACCTCAACAGGCTGGCTGGAAGCACCGTTTTTTTCAGAGTACAACACCCACTATCTGGAAATAGCACCCAGCGATCCGTCGATTCTGGTAATGGGAACGGTGGATGTATACAAAACCACGGATGCAGGTGAAACGTGGGAGCAAATATATGCCACGAAAACGGCAAATGGATGGACCACGCGAGGAATGGAGTGTATGGCGGTTGAAGGAATTGCTTTTGATCCCTCCGATCCGGGCGTGCTGTATGTCGCCTACGATGACTTTGGACCGTTTCGATCCGATGACGGTGGATATTCATTCTACCCGCTGGATCCGTATCAAGATCCGTATGAAGGGTACGATGCTGCCAGAAATATCATTGTTGACCCGGCGAACAGCAACATCATCTATATGACCCGATACGAAGGCATAGGAGCAACGGAGACAATTGGCTATGCTGATGGCGGCTTATGGATCAGCCGGGATCGGGGGAACACGTGGCAGCGTGTTGCCAATCTGCCGAAAGGAAAACCCTTCCTGGCAATGGACACAGCTTCTGGAACGCCGCAGACACGGACGCTGTACTACGCCAGCTTCTGGAACGGGCTTTACAAATCCACGGATAGTGGAAACAACTGGATACAACTCGGAGTGGATACTAACTTCCGGTATATCTGGACACTTTCCATCAATCCGGCGAACGCCAATGAAATTTTCGTAGGACTCTACAAAGGAAGTCGTGGCGGTCCGGGTGGACTGTACGCATCCACAGACGGCGGTGCTACGTGGCGCAGACTGGAGCACTTTCCTGCTTCCAGCGTTTTCAACATCAAATTCGACAGTGAAGGAACGATCTACGTGTGTGCGACAGATTTCTACGACTGGAGCACCGATGGCGGGTTATATCGCTCAACGGACGGCGGAGCTACGTGGACGAAAATCTTCGACGCACCCAGAACCTTCGATGTTGCGATCGATCCAGCGAATCCCCGCAACATCGCCGTTGCTGTGCAGGGGTGGTACCAGTATCTCCCGTCGATGAAGAAAGGGATTCACGTCACCACCGATGGCGGACAGACCTGGACAGATATCACAAACAACCTCCAGCACACGCTCATCACGTTCATCACACTCAACCCCACCCGTCCGAGTCAGCTCTATGTCGGCACGCTGGGCGGCGGGCTGTGGCGCACCGATGATGCGTTCGTTACTGCCGTTCGAGGAACCCGGAGGAACCGCCAGTCACAATGGTTTCTTTCGACCGTGCATCCCAATCCCCTGATGAAGACAGCGCGCATCGAATTCGTACTACCCCAACCAGCGTACGTGCGGCTGACGGTTACCGATATGCTGGGCAGAACGGTAGCAATCATCGTGGAAGGTGCAATGGCAGCAGGGAAGCAGTCGGTAGTCCTCGATGCAACGGCATTGCCGGCGGGAGTCTATGTGTATCACCTCAACGCTGGCGGCGCCGTTGATGTGAAACGTATCGTTGTGGTGAAGTAGGAGCGAGAAAGCCGTTACTGTGCTGAGTTTATGGAGACACTCAGAGCGTAGCGAGACTGCGAAGAAGGCCCCCACCGATGCTGCACTGTGCAGCAGCGTTTCAGTAACGGTTCCCCCGTACCGCCGGGATTTCGGGGGAGTGTTGGGTATTGCCGGGATTGTGCAAGGAGGTGCTCCCTTTCTGTACCAGTGATGCGCTGATGGAAGACCCACTGTGATCGCACCGTGTCAGCATTGTCCTCTCTTCCAGTGGTGCGCTGAGCATAGCCAGGATTGTGTAAGGGAAACCATAGCTAGCATCGTGTAAGGGAAACAATTTTCTCATTCGGCTCGATAGTTAGCATTTTTTTCGTATTTTCGCCTATCGCACTATGGGCTTCTGGTAAAGCAGGAATGATAATGACAGAACCACAAAATACGTGGCTATTGTTTTTGGGTTTACCGGGTGGAAGCAGAAAAACGATGATCCATAGAACCTCAGGATCTTCTCACTTCAGTGTTAATTTCCCTCGTACTTTCAGGAACGATCAGGAGAGAAGCAATGCGTCGATGGGTGTATTCAGCAGGCTTCGTTCTGCTCCTTGCTGTTAGCACCGGCAACGGGCAGCATCTGCGCTGGCTGGGGACGCTGGGCGGAAGTAAAAGCTGGGCGTATGGGATCTCTGCCGATGGGCGTTTCGTTGTCGGCTGGGCGGAAAACGATAGTAGCTGGCGGCGAGCTGTGCGGTGGGATGTGCTGACTGGACATGTGCAGGATCTGGGAACCCTTGGAGGAAAGGAGAGTGTCGCGTTCGGGATTTCCGCCGATGGTCGATATGTCGTCGGCTGGGCAGAAAACGACAGCAATTGGCGGCGCGCTGCGTGGTGGGATGCGCTAACCGGCCAGGTGCAGGATCTGGGGCATCTGGGTGGTGGCTGGAGTCGGGCGTATAGCATTGCCGCCGATGGACGCTTCATCGTCGGCTGGGCGGAAAATGCTGCTGGGCAATGGCGTGCCGTACGGTGGGATATGCAGTCTGGACAGATGGAAGAACTGGGAACGCCGGGCGGCAGTGAGAGCATTGCCTACGGGATCTCCGCCGATGGACGATTTGTTGTCGGCTGGGCAGAAAATGCTGCTGGGCAATGGCGCGCTGTGCGATGGGATATGCAGAGCGGGGAAATTCAGGAGCTTGGAGCCTTAGGAGGGAACGAAAGCTATGCGTTTGGCATCTCAGCCGACGGGCGATTTGTGGTTGGCTGGGCAGAGAATGACAGCGGTGACGTCCACGCTGTTCGGTGGGATATGGAAACTGGTCTGACCCAGGACCTCGGTACGCTGGGCGGCGGTTCGAGTTGGGCTGTGGGCGTTTCGTCGGACGGACGGTATGTCGTCGGCTGGGCAGAGAATGATAGTGGCGAGGTCCGCGCTGTTCGGTGGGATGCCGTGGCAGGCATAGCGGAAAACCTCAGCCAGACCTACAGCACCCTGCTCGCCGGCGATTCCTTTCTCAAGGAAGCACGCGCCATCCTGCCAGATGGCCGCTACATCGTGGGCGTAGGATTCAATGCCATAGCAGGTCGCTGGAGAGAAGCCTTCTGGCTGGATGCGCAATCGTCCACGGACCTGAGCGATGATGGAGATATTCCGTGGAAGGTCAACGTTGTGCACCCTCCCGCCAGCCTTGACATCCACATCGGTTTTTCGCTGCCGAAGCCTGCACCCGTAGCGCTGGAAATCTACAACCTGCTGGGATACCACGTAGCAACGCTGGTCGATAGGATGCTGCCACCCGGCGAACATCAGGTGCGATGGGCGTTGCTGGGGATACCTGAAGGCATCTACCTGTGCCACATCCGTGCTGGGGAATTGAACAAAACAGTGAAGGTGATTGTGGTGCGTTGAGGATTTTCACGGGCAGCAGCCATCGCGTGGGTTTCCGTGATGTGTAGCTATCGAAATCTGACATAAGCAAGGAAGGCACGCTATCGGCACTCTTAGGATACGTCCTTCGCTGAACCTGGGCACGGTTCTTCCCGAAGCCTCGAAGATTTCCTCCATATGGAAAAAGCCATCTGCTCTATTTCCTTCCTCAGGGCTGAGAGCGTCGACTTTCGCCAGCAGTGGATAGCAAAGCATTGCTTTGGACAACCCGGAGGGTTGTCCTACCACAGAGATGGTGCACGCTGAAGCGTGCGCTCCTCTGGGAGCGCCGGCTTTAGCCGGCAAAGATGCACCCTAAAGGGTGCGCTCCCAGTGAATGCACGCTGAAGGGTGCGCTCCCCAGTAGATGCACACCTAAGAGTGTGCGCTCCCAGTAGGTGGAAGCACTGAACTGGGAGCGCCGGGTTCAGCCGGCAGATGATAAAGGAGGCACTGGCGTAAATGTGTAGTAGGGGCGACCGGCCGGTCGCCCCTACGGGTGCGGGTGATGGCGACCAGCCGAGTCGCTCCCTACAGATGCAAAAATTCCCGCTCCCGCTGGGAGAGGGTTAGGGTGAGGGCAATGCACGCCTAAGAGCGTGCGCTCCCAGCAGTTGGGATCGCTTACCGGGAGCGCCGACTGGGAGCGCCGACTTCAGTCGGCATAAGGATCAACGATACACACCTAAGAGTGTGCGCTCCCGGTCGATGGAACATAGCCGGTTTTTGGTAAGTATGCGCGTGGAGCCGGAGGTGATGCCGACTGGCGTAGGCGCTTATTCCTTATCTGTGGTGCAAGCCTGCGCGAAATGTCCGGAAACGCCGGGGACTGAATTCCACCACCGGGGGTATTGTGCCCCCGGCGGCACTGCTATAACGTGAAGTCCTGGATGGCGAGGATCTGATTGTGTTGATCGCGGAGTATCAGGAAGTATTGTCCTGTCGAGAGCGATTGCGGGAGCGGGATCTGGAGCTCATTGCTGCCAGACTGAAGATTGCTGTTCCAGATGAGACCAAGGTCTCGTCCTAAGACATCGATGATTGAAATGGTACTACCGGGCAATGGTTGCGATGTGACGATCTTCAGGTGCAGTACTGGTGGCGAAGCATTGCCATCGACAGTTACGCTTATGAACGAGATGGAAGAGATAGCAGTCGATGTAATGCCGGTCAACTTTCCTCGAATCATCCGTGCACTGGTATCGCCCCAAATCGTGTCCAGCACAAATACAAATTCTGGATCAAATTCCCTGGGATACCCCCCGTAGCGTGCTTCGTAATCCGCCCGAATTGCAGAGTCCAGTACAAAGGCAAAGGGAGGAATGTGCGGCGGCAACTTGCCTGTTGCTGCCAAGCCAAAGTCCAGGTAGGCGCGCAAAGTAGCATAATATGCGTGGCTTAGGGAGTCCATTTCCGCCTCTGAAATAGCCCATATACCCCGCCCTTCGGCTATTGCACTACTGTCATACTCCATCATAGTAGAGAGGGAGCACCATTCTAAGGAGCGGAACAGATGGAGGCCATACGGCGTGGGACCATACCGATAGGCTTTGATCTGCACGTATGCAGTCGTTCCTGCAAGTTCTGAAGGAAGCGATCGGAAATGCCGCGTTCGATTGGGCTCAGTGCCAAAGCGAACAGGAAACCACGACTGCCGATTCGGATATACGCCGACGCTGTCGAGTACTGCCAGTACTGTGTTGTCACTGGCGCGGCGGAGCTCCGTGACGAAAATTACCGTATCCTGAATCCATCCCGGTGGCGTTACCCAGTACGCATCGGTCCAATGCGGTGGCGACAGCGACGAGTCCAGTGGTATCGGCAGAAATGGGAAACCGCGACGAAGTAATCGAAAGAAAAAGAGTGTTGCATTGCTGGGAATGGTAAAGGTATCCGTGCGCGTGAAGTTGAGGAGAAAGGTGTCCAGTCCACGATCTGGAATCCCTTTGATCCCTTCAGAAGGAATGGACTCGTACTGGATGGGAATTACCCGTTCCGTTATGCTGTCCAGCAGGAGGCGGAATTCACCAATGGTACAACTAATCCCAACGGAGTCAAAGTGATCATCAAATTCGTAGTATGAAAGCTTACCCTCATCCCTCATTGAGAGAAGGAAGAGAGGATGCGGGTAAAATTGGTCAATCCATCGCTGGGCAAACAAAGAATTACAACAAGCGCAAATAACGAACAATCCTATTAATCTCCAACGCATCTTTTCGAGCTTCCTTTATCTGTGAAACGGCTCTTATTGTCCGGGCGCCAGAATTCGCGGCTCTATGGTCAAAACCTGAGCACAGAAAATATCTCCACTGTCAAAGTCTTCGCAGCTCTCGCAATAAATCTGCTGTAAAACTGAGAATTGTTGATTGCATAATAAGAAGAGATCTTGAGGATCATTGCAACTCCGAACACCATAAGGACGTCGCAGACATACTAAAGATGGAAACTGCCACAGTCCTTCTCTACATCTAAAGACGAAAGTATAACGGTGACCTTCCGATTCATAGGTACACACATATTTGCAGGTTACATAGCAACCTGCCACATATTCGAAGCATAGCCATTCGATAGCAGGTCCCACTCGAGTAAAAACAATTCCAGGTCCGCATTTTAAAGAAGGCACCCAATCTTTAGTTGCTGCATTGGTATAATACACACTGACAAACAATCCCATCAAGATGAAAATCACTGTTGCCTTTCTTCTCATAGCCTATCTATCGTAGTTTTGCGACTGATTACCTTCCCAAACTCTATAGAGGATTTTCGGCGCAAAATTTTTCACGTCCAATCGCTGGAGCCAGCAGTGAAAGTGCTGACGGTGATCGAGAAATCTGCAAAGAGAAAAAAAACCGGTTCCTCAGTGGCTGAGGCATCGCATAATGGGCATCGATGCCGATTTTGCAGGGAAATGCTTAAATTAGAACCGATCAAAGAGTCGCTGAGATGGGGGTATATCGCTATGAGTGAGGAGACGACCATTGTCCAGCAACTCTTACCACTGTTCCAGTATGCCCTGCCAGATATCGCACCGCATCAAATAACGCAGGTCCTGGGTCAACTACTGGAGGAAGAGTCCATAACGGAGGTGGTAGATGCGTTCTTCCACTTTGATGCCCTCCTCCCGAAAGTTGCAGAGCAATGCCAGGTGTCGAGTTATCACCCGCCTGACCTCTTACAGTTCCCGGTTGCGCTTCGCATCTTGCAGCACACGCTCCAGCACTTTCTGGACCACCACTTTGCTGCTTTTCCTCCAGAGGATCGAGAGGATGCGGTACAAGAAGCGCTTGCAGTCCTTCTGGAGAAATCACCCCGGAAGATTCGGCATATTCCCGGAGCGCTCTGGCGCTATGCGGAAAAAGTCGCCGTTCGCTCTCTCACCTCGGAGAATCGCAGACGGGCGCAGAAAGTGTCTGCACTCTCTCAGGAACCGGTCGACTTGCATTCTCCCGAAATGACAGTGGATGCCCGACTGCAACTGGAGCGTCTTGAGCAGTGGATACGCCGGCGGTTCGGTCCGGACGTCTGGGATATGGTGTACCGCAGGGCTCAGGGATGGACCTTAGAAGAAATTGCTCGCCTCCATCGCTGCTCTGCGACAACCGTTTGTCGCCACATCCAGCAGGTACTGGAAGCACTGCGCCAGCATAACGATTGACAACAAACATTGGTACGCGAAGATCGGGCATGTATACCACTGCGAGAACACGCCCATTGACTCGGTGCCGTGCGCTGCTCGTTCCCTCCACACTGAACAATGTTTGCAGAAGTGCTAGCAGTCAGGAAAGGGGCTGTCTTTGCGTTGAATAGTGTCCCCAAAAGATTGAAGCCTGAGACTCTCGCAAAGTGGCAAAGGCAACAGCGCTTTGCATCCAATTTGCTAAATTTATGCCGGGACGTTCAAGCAAGCTGAACGCACGATGGCACATTACAAACTGAATCAATTATTGCGCACACTTCCTTCAGACCTGTGGCAGCAAATCAAGCAAGGGATACGGATTCAACTCACGGAAGCAGAGCAGGTCTTTCTGGAGCTTCTGGAACAGCATCCAGAATGGGGCGATCAACAGTTGCGCTCTGCCCTCCAGCAGCAGGGAATTCAGACAGATCTTCGAGCGCTGCGGCACAAGGTGTATACCAGAGTGTTGCAGATTGGAACGTACGTTTTAATGAAACAGGACAAGCAGAGTGCTGGACTGTTCAACCTGGTTCTCTCCCGCTTCGCTTTTGTAGGAGGACAGGATAGCGATGCTATAAAAGCCGCACAAAAAACCTACCGCACTGCCGACATCGCTGGTGATCCTGTGCAAAAACTGGCGGCAGCGGTGTTGCAACTTGAGTATCACAGTCATCGGAATTTTCAGTTGTTCAGCCAGGAGGAGCTTTCTCAGCACCTGAAACAGTTGCAGGAAGCGCTGGACCAGACCCAGCGGTTCGTGCAATTACTGGATATTCACTCCCGGTGGAACACCCGCTACGTTGAGGGCAACGTTCGAGCTTCCAGTGCTAAGGGCAAGATGCTTATTCAGCCAGTGATCGATCAGCTTCAGTGCATTCCTGCTTATATGACCGATCCTTTCCCCATCCCCTTTTTGCGCTGGAACACCGAGGCACTGCTATGGGCTATTAGTGGTCAGCCAGCACGGGCAGTAGAATGCTATGAACAGTTGATCCAGTATTTTCAGTACGATTCCCAGCGACCGCAGTGGTACCCGTTAGCCTATTTCAATGCGCTGCATAACCAGATTATCAGTGCTGCCGCCGCCCGCGATGCCCACACCATCGAGCGACGATTTGAAACCATCAAACAGCTTTGGCAACAGGAAAACGGTGCTGCTCAAGAAAACGACATCATCAGGGACGAGGTGGAGATGCTGTATCTGAACGTGGTGTTGTATCTGGCGCTGGAATTAGGACAGTTTGAAGAAATCTTTGCCCATCGGCAGATAATCGAACAGATTCTGCAACAGTATTGCCAGCGATATCCCTACTTTTACAAAGCGGCTTTGTACCACCTTGGCTGCATTGCTTTCTGGCTGCAAGAGTATGACCTTGCCCGTCAGTACCTGGAAGCCGCATACGATCGCACCTCACAACGGCTGTTGCAACAAATCGGTTTTCTCGTGCGACTCCTTCTCAGCATCATCGCCTGGGAACAGCGCGACTTTGAAGCAACAGAGCGTGCTTTAGGACGCCTCTACCGCTTTGTGCAGCAGTACCCTTCATTTGTCCCCGTGGTAGGGGTGATGCGACGCATCCTGCAGCGAATATCCAGCACTGTTGCCGCATCGCACCTTTCGGCAACGCTGCCGTTTTACCAGCGCATCCATCGCATCCTTTCAGAAGCTCTGGAGCAGGAATCGATCGAATTCGATATTCTCACCTGGCTGGAAGCGAAAGCAGCAGGTATGTCGATCACGGAATACTACCAGCAGAAACGGCAGCAGGAGTGGGAAGAAGGTAGCGGGCGAATGCCAGCGCTGACATTTCTGCAATGGCACGAGCTGGTGGCAGAGTAGTCGGAGTTTCTGTGCTCAGGAAGAAGAGTAAACCGGAGCACCAGCTTTCGACGACAGGATATAAATAGTAGAGCAAACCGCTGGCTTAGCTTGCACAACCCGGAGGGTTGTCCTACCACAGATGGTGTACGCTGAAGCGTGCGCTCCCCTGTCGCAACCCACCCAGGAGCGCCGACTTCAGTCGGCATGCACCCTAAAGGGTGCGCTCCCAGCGTGATATGTAGGGGCGAAGCAATGTTTCGCCCGATGGGCGACCAGCCGGTCGCCCCTACAGATACAGGAAATTTCCTCTTCCTCTGGGAAAGGGGTAGGGTGAGGGCAACGTACGCTGAAGCGTATGCCCCCAGTAAACCCCACTGGGAGCACCGGCTTCAGCCGGCAAGAATGCACCCTAAAGGGTGCGCTCCCAGTAACAGGGAGTGCCTTACCGGGAGCGCCGGCTTTAGCCGGCAAGAATGCACCCTAAAGGGTGCGTTCCCAGTAAATGCACCCTAAAGGTACGTTCCCAGTGAATGCACGCTGAAGCGTGCGCTCCCGCTAAATGCGGGCTGAAATGCGTGTTTCCCGCGAGTGACGTGCCGAAAGATTCTTTCACCGATGGAGACCCAGTAGCGATTGGCGGCATATGTCGCTAAAAGGAACTTCTTCCAGTGACATTTTGGAAAAAATGCTATTGCATTGAAGCAACGGGCGGCGTAAATTTGTAGTACTGCAAGATTTGTTTGTGAGCACAACAAAGGAGATCATCGGTGATGAAGTGGCGTTCTGTTTGTTCCATCTCGCTGGTAGTGATGATCCTCTGGACTCCCATCTCGCAGGCACAACAGCTTATCTGGCTGGGCACGTTAGGGGGTGATTTCAGTGCAGCATACGACATTTCTGCTGATGGCCGCTACGCAGTCGGCTGGGCAAGCACCACCAGTGGCACAAGACACGCTGTTCGATGGGATATAGTCACAGGGAAAGTGCAGGATCTCGGGACACTGGGAGGGGACGAAAGCTTCGCCTGGGGTATTTCTGCCGATGGTCATTTTGTGGTTGGGAGTTCCCGCAATGCCGAAGGATACGAACGTGCTTTTTTATGGGATGCACGAACTGGACGGATCCAGGATCTTGGCACACTGGGAGGAGCACGCAGCAGAGCCACGGACATTTCTGCCGATGGTCGTTACGTGGTTGGCTGGGCTGAGGAAGGAAATTTAGGAATACGTCGTGCCTTCCTTTGGGATGCACGAACTGGACGGATTCAGGATCTTGGGGACTTAGGGGGCTACTGGGGTGTCGCCAATGCTGTTTCTCCCGATGGTCGTTTTGTGGTTGGTATGACAACGGATTCAGCCAATAATCGGCACGCCGTGCGCTGGAGTGTAAAAACAGGGAAGCTGTTAGATCTCGAATTTCTTGACGACTATGATAGCCGGCCCTATGATGTATCTCTTGATGGGCGCTTCGTTGCAGGGCAAACAGGCGGAGATTTCAGGCAAGCCGTTTTATGGGACATAGCATCAAAGCTTATGCTCGGGCTCGGCACCTTCGGGGGGACGTCCAGTGAGGCGCACGGTATCTCCGCCGATGGGCGTTTCGTGGTAGGTAAGGCCAAGGATGAACGTGGTAACTATCACGCTGCGGTGTGGGATATTCAGATGTTCAGAGTAGAAAATTTGGATTCTACTTTTGCTACCCTGTTAGCTGATGGCTCGCAACTCATTTCCGCAGAAGCCATTTCTTCTGACGGCCGCTACATCGTAGGAAACGGTTTCAACGCTACAGTCGGGTATTCCAGGGGCTTTTTGCTGAATACCTGCCCCGGCGGGGATACCGATCAGGATTACATCTGCGATGACTGGGAACGCGACGGAATCGACATCAACAACGACGGCACTGTTGATCTTGACCTGCCAGCGTTAGGTGCTAAGGTGGGACAGCGGGATATCTTCGTGGAATATGATGCAATGCAGGGGATGGCTCCATCTAAAGCAGCGATTGATGCAGTCGTTGCTGCCTTTCGGCGCGCGCCTGACAAGCCACCATTTGCACTGCACGTGCAGAATGGTGGAGATCTATCCATCGATCCAGATCCGCTGCTGACCATCTGGCAGGAATTTGATTCACTGAAAGCCATATATTTCGGTACTCCAGCAGAGCGGGCCAGCGACAACTGGGAGAACATTCGCAAAGCCAGGCGGATGGTTTTTCGCTACTGCCTTTTTGCCGTTCAGTATGATGCCGATGGATCCTCTGGCCTGGCAGAACTCCCCGGCGATGATTTTATCGTTTCCCTGGGAAGCTTTGACTGGCAAGCATACCGCTTGGCGCTTACCAAACATCCCAATCCACCGCTAACGTGGGATAACGTCGTAGCAGGAACCTTTATGCACGAGCTGGGGCATACCCTTGGACTTCGCCACGGCGGCAGCGACCACACAAACTATAAACCGAACTTCCATAGCGTTATGAACTACCTCTGGCAGCTTCCTCTCAGGAGCTATGCGGGAAGCTGGATCCTGGATTATTCCCGCCAGGCATTCAACATCTTAAACGAAGATTCCCTTTCTGAACCAGCAGGGATCGGGGGACACGCAGGGCATGTGCTTCCTATGGACACCACCTTTGTTCGTGAACGCGGTCCCGTTGATTGGAATCAAGATGGCGATACCCACGATGTCAACGTGCAGCGGGATATTAACAGAGATTGGAGAAGAAGCGTGTTGACCAGTTATGATGACTGGGCAAACATCGATCTGCGCCACGGGATCAACTGGCAAGATC
Source organism: Candidatus Kapaibacterium sp. (assembly GCA_027082775.1). Classification (GTDB taxonomy): domain Bacteria; phylum Bacteroidota; class Ignavibacteria; order Kapaibacteriales; family WFXC01; genus WFXC01. The sequence continues at coordinate 40,219 of JALWUI010000063.1, read as the reverse complement.
GGGTGCACATCCCGCCTTCCAGAATACAACGTGAACTGACGCCGCCCGCAACACCCCGGAAAGTAGCAGGAGCAGACGGTAATCGCCTCTGGCAACAGGGCGACACACTCCACGAGATGACCCCTGAGATCTACAAGCAACTGGACTCCCTGAACGATTCACCATCGGCGGTGGAGATCACAGAACCAGCAGCAGGCGCAATGGTATCACCCACACCAACGTTTGTTCTGAAAGCCGATGATCCCCAGGGAGATTCGCTGGCATATCGCATCGAGCTCAAACGGGATACTGTGACTATCCACTGGCAAACTGCCTTTGCTGATCCCGGTATAGCCGCATCATTTACCCTGCCTGATTCGCTGGCATTAGCCGGTGGGACGTGGGAATTCCGCGTCCGGGCAATGGACTGGAAAACGGCACTGGGATACTGGAGCCAGTGGCGAACAATCACGGTAGAGGCAACCAGTGTATCGGAAAATCCGCTCTTTCCTCACCGACCAATTCTTGAGCAGAATCAACCGGAACCATTCCATTCCACAACGACTATTCCTTTTTTCCTGCCACAGCGAACCGCTGTGACGCTGAAGGTCTTTGATCTGTTCGGCAGAGAGGTAGCGACGGTGATCGATGCAGTGCTTGAAGCAGGCAGGCATTCGGTAGTCTTCGATGCCAGCAAGTTACCGGACGGAGTATACATCTACCAGCTCAGGGCTGGTGGAGTTGTTGAGGTAAAAAGAATGGTGCTGGTGCGGTAATCCAACTTGCGGTGTACCTCCTCGAACCATTGGGTGTAGTTGCGCGCAATGGTAGGGGCGAAGCGGTGCTTCGCCCGATGAGCTATCGAGAGTTCCTGCGGATGTAGAAAGTGGGCGACCAGCCGGGTCGCCCCTACGGATGGGATGTTGTGAGGATGGTTGAATACACACACACTGGGAGCACCGGCTTTAGCCGGCATCTTTGCACCCTAAAGGGTACGTTCCCAGTGAATGCACACTGAAGCGTGCGCTCCCGCTAAATGCGGGCTGCAATGCGTGTTTCCCGTGAGTGACGTGCGAAACTTTTCTACCAACGAAAACCCGCCGGCAGCGCTACCGCTCAAAATCTTCTGCTCTGCGAGGCGTTGCACGCTTGTAGCGCCGCTTGAGAGTAAGAGCGCGCCATAGCGTTCTCCGTCTGCGACCCGTTGCACGCTTGCGACGTTGTCGGGTGCTATGGAAGCGTTTTCAGCGCACGATGGAAAAGAGTTGTGTTAACTGACCATCGACGCCCTGAACGTGCAATACGTATAAACCACTACTCCATCGCTCTGCCGGCACCTGCAACCGCAGCCGGGTTACCGGATTGGTTTCCTTCGCCTGAAAGAGCACTTTGCCCGCAAGATCCGTTATCCGAATTTGCACTGGCTGCGGATGGGTGAGTGCCAGGTCGATGGATAGCACCCGGTTCTCGTCGTAGAGCGTTGCGGTAATCCCTCGATTCTGGTGCGGCTGTTTGGCAATTCCCGTAACGATGATGTTGATCGGAATGGTCAGATTGACCGACCGTGGATCGTTGTCTTCGATTTCCACAAAGGCGGTGGGGAACTGCTCAGATTTCGGAGTATACCGAATGCACAACGGTGCTTTTTGATTCGGCATCAGCACTTCCGGGTACTCGAGGATTTCAAACTCACCCAGTTGATCACCGTAAATCGCAACGCTGAGGATCCGCAGGGAGATGTCGCCCAGATTTTGCAAATCGACACACCCTTCGCTGCCCTGCAATCCACCGGGGGTGATGTGCCGGGTCACTTTGATCAACGGGCTAATCGACCGCAGGAGGCGATATCCCACATAGCCTGCCAGCGCGATGTGCAACTGTGCCGCATCGGTCGCATTGCTTTCTACCACCAAGGTCGCTGGCTGCGGTCCCAGTTCCTTCCCCGTAAACCGCACTTCCAGATCATAGCTTTCCGACGGTGGAATGGTGACCGGATCGGAGAAGTTGACTGCATAGCTCCGATTTGCATCATCCTGAATCGTTGCGTTGAGAATCTGTACCGGCACAGTGCCGGTATTCAGGATGGCAACGGTGCGCGTGATCGTTTCCTGGATCACCACGCTATCGGTGAGGAAGAGGGTATCAACAGCGGCAGCGATTGTGCGAACGCCAGCAAAGCCACCCAGTGGAATTTCCAGCACTGCGCCATTCTCTGCATTACTCCGAATTTGCACTGCAGCAGATTTATGTCCCGGCGTCTGCGGCATAAAACTCACCGTCACCGTGCGCTGATCACCGGGCTCCAGCAGCCAGGGCAAATCTCCCTGTGGTTCTGGATCTTTCCGCCACGTTCGGTAGGCAAGCTGATAGTCGTCAGCATTGGCACCGCTGAGCAGAATGTCGGTGATTTCTAAGGTCTCGCTTCCCGTATTCACAAGCTGAACACTCGCTGTCTTGTACGTGGTTGGATCCCCGACCACAACGGTATCCTGAGCGAAAAGGACCGTGTCGGATCCTGCCAGTTGCACATCCAGCACTGGCACTCCCACCGCTTCTCCAAAGATAAAAGCGGAACGCCGTCCACGAGTGCTTTCTGCATTGGTTGAATCATTGCAGTACAGTTCCAATCGGGAGTAGCGCGCACCAATCGCCTGCGGCGTGAACCGAATGTAGATGTATCCGGTGTCGCCCACAGCGATCACGTAGTTGCCATTGTCAATCGGTTTCTGGGGAAACGCCGAGACAATTTCAAAATCAGGATCACCGGGCAACAGCCGCACCCTTGACTGGTCGATGAGCAACCGGGCATCGCCAGTGTTCACAATCGGCACCGCCACTTCTGCTGAGTGCCCAATCTTCGTCGGCGGAAATTCCACTCTCTTCAACCGTTCCAGCCGGGAATTTCGTGCCCGCAACCCGTATAGATCATAGGACTGCAATCCAGCAGTGAGTTGATCGGCTTCATTCAACGCCTCAATTGCATTGTAGTTGTGGTCGGCAGTTGCATCGGTCTGGAAGAACATCCGGGCAAAATACACGCCCCGTCGATGGGGAGCAAAGAGCACCCGCATTTGCAGCGATTCTCCCGGTTTCACCGTCACCCCAACTGCCGGATCTACCATTTCCCACGCCGTTCCATTCCACGCCTGCAACCGGAAGTGGCGATTCAGCGACACCGGTTCTCCCTGGCCAAAGCCGTGGGTCCAGAGCACGCGGAACCGCCCACCGACGGGATTATCCACATCCAGCGCAACGAAGTGGAAATTCCACAGCCGCACGTTCCCGCCGATCCCGGTATTGGAAATGGTAAAGGGAAAGTCTGCCGGCTGTTCACCAACCACTGCCTCCCGCTGCTGTCCCAGCACGGAACCGGATGGAGCGTGCTCATCGTTATCGCCGATGGCAAACTTCAACCGTGTGGGTGTCCCCTCGCCGCGCACCGTGACCAGGTACTCATCGGAAAACACCGTTTGCTGCACATTTGAATACTGAAATCGCACCGTTGCCTGCTGCTGTCCAATGCTGCTGGGATGAAACCGGATGGGAAGTTTCACCGTATCACCCGGCGCCACGGTACCGACGATTTCTGGCGGAACGCCGGTCGCTCCCAGCAACTGGAACTCTCCCCCCTGCAGGTCATAGAAGCGGTAGCGCAACGTCTGCGAAGATTCATTCCAGAACAGGGCAAACTCTCGATCCGTCGTTGCATTCACCGCAACCTGTCCAAAATCCAGCTCCAGCGGATCGATCACAGCATCCAATCCCAGAACGCGCCCCTGAAGTCCAACAGAGACCGGATCCAGAAATTCAGGACAACTGGCACCATCAATGGACGAAAGGCGGAAAATCAACTGAGCGTTCCGTGGACCGAACGCATTGCCGGAAAACGTTACCTGAAACTGCTGCGAACTGCCCGGTTGCAAGGCTGCCACCTGCGCGGGGGTCACCGAATACGAACCGGCACCCGGACCGGAAATTTCGGTAGTGATCTTCAGCGGCGCATTGGAAGAATTCTGATTGGTAATGGTGTACGTCTTTGTCAGGGTTGTTCCCACGCTGATCCGATCATTTGTATTTGTCGCTGCATTGAACAATGTTGTTGGCGGCGCAGATACGTTCAGAATCGGGGCAATGCAGAAGCGGATATTTTCTGTCGGGAACGTTCCGATCGTTCCGTATGGATTCGACACCGAACTGGAGTACGTCCACGATCCATTCTCAAATTTACACGCAATGTAATTTCCCGGATCGCCGTGGCTGTCTTTTTCAGGAATGTTGTAATTGGACAACGCTGCCGTTCCTTCGTTTACACCGGTGTAAAAGGTCATATTTGATGGCATCGGACCGTTGACGCCACCAAAGACAAAGTCGATCGACTTATCGGACTCGTTCAAAATGATCTGGAAAGTCACCCGCGTGCTGGTACCATAAATCTTCGCATTTCGCCATTCAAAGACAATTCGCCGATTCGGTGCACTCCCCTGAACCGCATAGTACCATTTCGACGTCGTGTCGTTCGAGAGATCCAGATCGCCTCCGAAGCCAAAGATTGCATTCCAGGTCTGGGAATTCCCCCAGTATCCGGCGCTGGATGGATACGGAAAAGAGTTCACGGTGACCACACCTCCCCCGCTGGAACGCGTCCGAATGGGTTGAAACATTCCATTCGTACTTACAGCGTGTGCTAAAACATTCTGGTTTTCCTCATTCAAATTGAACGGGAACGCAAAATTGATGACCTGAGAATTACCAAAATTTCCCAGCAGAATAATGCCGTCGTCATAATTGCCATACAGCGGACTGCTTGGATAGGTTGAGGTATATTGCTTGAGATCCACCAGGGTTGAAGAATTCGATTGCGACACGGGAACGTAACTATACGGCGATGCGATCACGTTGTAGATTTCGGAAATCGTGCGGCTCGACAGCGAAGCGGTTGTCAGGAACAGAACGATCAGCGACAGAGTGAATCGTTGCATCAGCGAAACTCCTTTGATTTATCCCACAACAGTTTGAATCTCCGTTCGCTGCGTCAAATGTCCAGAACGTTACCGATTCACTCCTTCCGTTCCTATCCGTCTCCAACGCTCTCCGCTTCGCCCCTCCTCCATTCCTGCCATTTTCAACATTTTCAATATAGCAAATTTCCGCCATATAACCAAGAAGTGGCATTAGCAACGCACAATCGGGAGCGCCAGCTTTAGCCGGCAAGAAATCCCCTCTCCCTCTGGGAGAAGGTTAGGGTGAGAGGAATGCACACTGAGACGCGTACTCCCGGCCGATGTGTAGAGGCGAAGCGGCGCTCGCCCCTACGGACGACCAGCCGGGTTGCCCCTACGGATGGGATGTTGTGAGGATGGTTGAATACGCACACTGGGAGCGCCGGCTTCAGCCGGCAAAGAATGGACACTGAAGTGTACGCGCCCGGTCGTGATGAGAGGCGAAATTTCCTCACACCTGCGACAGGTACTGCGCTCCTTCTTCGTACCGTTCGATGAATTCCTGGACGATCGGATCGGAGGATTGCAGGAGCTCCAGCGGTGTGCCAGCGAACTGCACTTTACCATTGTGGAGGAGCACAACGGTATCGCCGACGTTGGTTACCGAAAATAGATCGTGGGTGATCACAACGGAAGTGACGGAAAGCTGCTGCGCCAGGTGCCGGATGAGGCGGTCAATTTGCTCCGAGGTAACCGGATCCAGTCCGGTGGTTGGTTCATCATAGAAAACATACCGGGGATTGCCGACCAGCGCGCGGGCAATGCCAACGCGCTTGCGCATCCCTCCCGATAATTCTGCCGGTTTTTTGTCCTTCAATGCTGCATATTCCCGAAGAAAAACTTCTTCCCCCACCTCTTCCCGATTCGGGAGCAATCCAACTGCTTCCAGCACGCGCTGTGCTTCGCGCTCCAGATACTCTGGATCCCGCACTCCGTGTTGATACGGCGCTAAAACGACATTTTCCAGCACTGTCAGAGAATCAAACAAGGCTGCTCCCTGGAATACAAAGCCGATATCCTTCCGCAACTGATACCGCTCTGCTGCACTGAGCTGCGCCAGCGGCTTCCCATCAATCCAGACCTCGCCCCGGTCTGGCGGCAGTAAACCAACAATGATTTTCATCAAAACGCTTTTACCACAGCCAGATCGCCCAATGATGCACGTGGTGTGACGATCTGGAATTTCTAAGGAAATTCCCCGCAAAACTGCTTTGTCCCCAAACGATTTAAAAATGTTCTTAGCAACGATCATCAGCCGTCATTCAGCTCTTTGCCGGGCTGCAACGATTTCCAGAATCCGTTCCACTGGCTGAAAAGAAAGGTCGTAGAGGAAAGAAAAAGGCTCAGCTTCGATACCCAGGGCGTGCACGAATGCAGCTTCCGTGTTGAGCCCCTGCTGCTTGAGTTTTCGGACTTCTGGCCGCAGCGCCGGAAATTGCTCCAGCAAAAATTGTTCGATCAACAAATGGCGGACTGCCCTTTGCTCCAGCGGCGGGATCGGCTGAGCAAAAACCTCTACCGGCAGCATTCCCCAGTACCACCGGGCAATAAGGGTTGGAATGCCTTCCCGTTCCTGATGCAGCATCCGAAACTGCGGATAACCTGAAAAATGGCGCAGGAGCACCTGCTCCAGCTCACCACTGAGTGGCAGGTAGCAGCTCACGTCCAGATCGCTCCCGGCAATGTGGATGCCCAGCGGATATGTTCCCGTCACTATGGGTTCGAATGGTGCCAGCACGGAAAGCAATTGCATCCGTTCCAGCGCTTCGTACACCTGACGTTGTATCCAGTCTCCCTCCAGAAGCCGCTGCGGCTGCAACGCCTCCATCACCCACTGCAAGGGATCTTTTACCATTGCAACACCTTTGCTACCTGCTCAATTCGATCGATGACTTCTTGACGGGTTTCACCAACAGTTGTTACATGGCCCATTTTCCGCCGTGGACGCACCTGTTCCTTGCTATAAAAATGCACAGAAATTTTGTCCAGCTCCAGCAAAGCGGCTGGATTCTGAAGAAAAGGCTCGCCTTCCCGGGTACCCAGGATGTTGATCATTGCTGCTGCCGGCACGATCATTTCCGTTGCACCCAGCGGCAATCCGGTAATTGCTCGAATGTGATTTTCAAACTGACTGGTGAAACACGCTTCGATCGTAAAATGGCCGGAATTATGAACTCGCGGGGCTATTTCGTTGAACAACACTGTTGTTTCATCGACCAGAAACAATTCAATTGCCATCGTTCCAACAACTCGCAAAGCATCAGCTAATCGTGCCGCCCGTTGTTGTACCTGTTCCTCCACGTCAGCATCCACTACTGCTGGCGCAAAGACTTTGTGACAAATTCCATCCTGCTGAACAGTTTCCACCAGCGGATAAAAGCGGACGTGCCCCGCAGCATCGCGAGTATAGACCAGCGCCAGCTCCTTCTGAAAATTCACGAAAGCTTCGACAAAAATGCCAGCATTTTCCTCCCGCTGCTGCAATGCTCGCAAAGCACTTTTGATGTCCGACGACTGATGCACCACCCGGTTCCCGTAACCATCGTACCCGAGGGATCGGGTTTTGAGCACTACCGGATAACCATACTGCTCAGCAAATGCCTGAACGTCAGCTTCACTTTCAACGGCACGGTATGGGGCAACGGCAAAGCCCGCCTGCTGCGCAACGCTTTTTTGCTCATACTTATCCTGCAATCGCTGGAGCGACACAGGATCTGGATACACCGGCGTAATGGAATGGAGCCAATGGAGGGTACTGGCTGGCACAAATTCACTTTCAATCGTGATCACATCGCAGCTATGGGCAAAATTCCGTAACACTTCCCACGACCGCCACGATCCGACAAATTCCCGATCGCAACTGCGCGATGCAGGCGAATCGGAAAAACGCTCAAAGATATGGACTCGGAACCCCAGTTTCTGCGCTGCCGCTGCCAGCATTTTTGCCAGTTGCCCACCACCCAGAATACCAACCGTCAAAAACACGTTTTCTTCTTTCTTCGACTTCAGCATTTTCGAGCACGTTACCCTACGAAACTTCCCGATTTGCAAATATACAGCAAGACCAAGATGCTCACCGTTTGCAACTATGCTTTTTTTACCGTATATTGGGGAGTGAAGTGTTCGGATATCGCAATCTAAAGAGCGGGCGTTACTGGGTTTGTCCGGCGGTTACTGCCTGCAAATTAAACAGATCGTCGACGCGCAATCGCCGCCCTCCAATGAACCGCTTGCGGTAGTAGGGACTTTCCAGCGAAGAGACGGTCACTCCGTAGCGAGAGCTGGCGTGGGCGAACAGCCTGTGTCCTAAATAGATCCCAACGTGTGAAACATAGACGGAGCGGCGGGTGTGGAAGAAGACTAAGTCCCCAAAGCGAAGATCATCGATATCCTCAATCGGTTGTCCCAGCAAATACTGATACCGCGCAGTTCTGGGTAACTGGACATCGGCTGCCTGCCGATAAACGTGTTGTACCAGAGCGGAGCAATCGATCCCGCGACGCGTGGTACCGCCGTACCGATAGGGAGTTCCAATCCATTCCAGAATCGAATGCAGAATAGCTTTTTTCTCAACTCCGGCTTCGGTCACTTCTTCGTCCTCAAATTGGGCAATGTACGCATCCCATTGTTCTCGAAAAGCGGTGATATCGTAATCAGCCGGATTCCAGGAAAGCGTATCGGTTTCTGGCAGCATTGCCACTGCTTCGGTATCGGTCAGCACCTCGCCATCTTCATTCACCATTTGTTGCAGTTGCTGCTGATCTGCCGGCGGCTTATACGGCAATCCTGCCAGCTTTGCCAGATCTTCGTAAGCCTGCAAAAACATCATTGCCTGCTGCTTCCCTTTCCGGGTATTCGATCGCCGCCGGTACCGCCGCAATTGATGTTTATGCTTCTTTTTCTGCTTCGATACCGCCTTGTGCTTGACCGGCGGCACGCTCCATCCGGAAGGAGGAAAAAAAGCGATCAAGGAAAGCAGTAAAAACGCCGTACCCACAAGCCGCATCCCATGCCCTCTTTTATTGCCCCTGCTGTTTCCACACGTACTTCAGCAGCAACCGATCGCTGCCATCAACAAAAAAGCCCCGAATCCACGGCTGTGCCAGCCGCTGAATCACGTTATAGTACAAAAATACCCACGGTGCTTCCGCTAAGACGATTTTCTCCATCTGATGGTATATCTGGAATCGCTGCTGGGGCGACAACAACGGCGACAGTGCCCGCTCGTACAGCGAATCAACCACCGGATGAGCAAAATGAGTGGTGTTCGGTCCGTACGGGGCAAAGAATGGCGAATAGAAAAGCGCTAAGAAATTTTCCGGATCCGGGTAGTCGGCGATCCAACTGGTCCGCCAGAAGGCTAACTTACCGGTTCGCACCATTTCCAGATGCTGTGGAAAATCTACCTGCCGGAGTTTGACCCGGATGCCAAATTTTCGCCACTGTTCCTGCACCGCTTCCGCTACTGCCATCGTCCGCTCACTCTGCCCTAACTGCAGGGTAAATTCCGGCAAGCCTTTGCCATCCGGGAATCCAGCTTCGGCTAACAACTGTCGTACTCGTTGCGGATTGTATCGGTACCCCTGCACGGTCGAATCAAAGCCGGGGAAACCCGGTGGTAGAATGCCGAAGTGTGCCGGTATACCTTTGCCCCGCAGTACATAGCGAACCAGCGCTTCGCGGTCCACGGCATAGTTCAGCGCCTGCCGCAGGGCGCGAGAACGAGCAAAGGAAAGACGTCGGGCAGCAGCGAACGTCGTATCCAGCAAAAAACCGTAGTACTCAATCGAGTATGCTGGCGCCTGATACAATTGCCAGTGTCGATATTCCGCCCGAAGATGCCCATTTTCATCAAACAACTGCGGCTGAAATGCCGGATCAATCGCACTCAGAAAATCCAATTTTCCCTGCTGGAACAACAGAAACTCTGATTTGGTATCCTTCAAGAAAGTGACCACGATGGAATCCAGGTAGGGCAACTGGCGTCCCTGCCCATCTCGCTCAAAATACCGATCGTTCCGATAGAGCACCAGTTCCACATCTTCACGCCATCTTCCGAATCGAAACGGTCCCGTTCCCACAGGATGCTGAAAAAAACGTTCGCCATAGAATTCCACCGCTTCCCGTGGAACAATGAAGCAATAGGGCATAGTCAGCAGCGCCAGAAACGGAGCAAACGGCTTGACCAGTTGAATCTCAACGGTAGAATCATTGAGCACTCGAATGCCGGAGATTCCTTTCGGTGTTTCTTTCCCCGCCGCCGTTGCTTCGAAAAATGCCGCAGCGCCAGCAATCTTATCCCGCAGCACCCATACTCCCGTGGACTTTGTCCGGGCATCGCAAATACGTTCAAAGGAGAACTTTACATCCGAAGCCACGACCCGCCGGGTTCGCCGGGCTCCAAAGCAGGAATCTTCGTGAAACCAGACATCGTCTCGAAGTACAAAGGTCCATCGCGTTCCAGTCGAATCCACCGTCCACCGGCGAGCAAGAGAAGGCACAATGGCGCCAGAGGTATCCAGTTCCACCAATCCGTTGAAAAGCTGGGTCCCCACCCAGATCGCTGCTCGATATCCCATCCGAGCCGGATCCAGCGTATTCAATCCATCCGGTTCATTGTAAAAAAATCCTCCTTCCCGAATTGCCTTCGGCGCTTCCGATTGGCATGCTCCCAGTGCCAGCGCAAGCGCCAGCAGAAGCACTCTTACTTTCACCGATCGCATCTTTTGCGTTGCTCCCGGTCCCATATCCTGCATCGTCTGCGGCTGTGGATCGCCCATCATTTTGCCGTTATTCTCCCGCTGTTTGCCGTAAGCTGATCGCCAGTCGCTTCAGAATTTGCAAATTTGCGGTTTGTAGGGCAATTAGGACATAACAAAGCGGTGAAAAAGCTGTCATCGATGGCGCTGGACTATGCAGTCGTGACGCTCAAGCCACACTTTGAGCGCTTCATCCGAAAAGGGCAACTGTGGGCATACGACAATGAAGTCGAAGCAGTCGAAGGAGATCCGCAGCCCGGCGATATTGTACGAGTCCGGAATTATGCGGGCAAAGACTTAGGGCTTGCTTTCTACAATCCCCACAGCAAAATCCGCATCCGGCTTTTGCTCACCCACACTGCACCAATCACTGCTGATTTTTTCGCCGACCGTATCCGCAATGCCTATCTGCTGCGGCAGCAGTTGATCGATTTCCAGCAGAACACGATGTATCGATTGGTTTTCAGCGAATCTGATTTCCTCCCCGGACTGGTCGTTGATATTTTCGACCGCTACGCAGCGATCCAGATGTTAGCTTACGGTCTGGAGCGGTTATCTGCCGAAATTCAAGAAGCATTGCTGCAGGTTCTGCCAGATTTGCGGGGAATCTATGCAAAAAATGATTCAGTCCTGCGGCAAAAGGAAGGACTTCCCCAGTACGAAGAAACGCTCTGGGGCAGCATTCCCGAAGAAATCATATGTCTGGAAAACAATCTCCGCTTTTGCATCAATATCGCATCCGGTCAAAAAACGGGATTTTTTCTGGATCAGAAAACCAATCGGCGGTGGATACAGAAATTCGCACGGGATCGTGCGGTTCTGGATTGCTTTAGCAATCAAGGAGGATTTGCTCTCAATGCGGCAGCAGCCGGTGCCCGGAGTATTACGGCAGTTGATAGCTCTGCTCCGGCGTTAGCTATTGCGCAGCGCAATTTCGAACTCAACGGATTTTCAAAGCAGGCGGTCGAGTTTGTTTGCGATGACGTTTTTGATTTCCTCCTGGAAGCGAAACGAGCAGGGCGACAGTGGGACCTGATCATCTTAGATCCTCCAGCTTTTACCAAAAGCAAGGAACAAATTCCTGCAGCAATCCGCGGTTATGCTCGCCTGCATCGCTTAGCTTTCCGGGTACTGGCTCCGGATGGCATTCTGGCAACCAGCAGTTGTTCGTACCACATTGATGAAGAGCGCTTTCTCCGCATCGTTCAGGAAGAAGCGCTTCGGGCAGGTCGCTTTTTGCAACTTCTCTACCGGGGACAGCAATCACCTGATCATCCCATTTTGCCAGCAATGCCCCAGACAAAATATCTGAAATTTTTCCTCTTCCGCTGCCTCCAGTCTCCCGCTGAATGAGCCGCCTTCTTCGGATAACGATCGGATTGTCAGTTTTGAGCGGCATCTCCCAGCGCTATCGCTCAGGACATTGTGGTACTCCCTCTCGTTTCTTGCTGTTGGTTTCAGAGCTGCCCGCCGCTGCGTCCATCTGCGGAAAGGGCAACCTAAGAGCACGGTACTACTGCGGAACCGGTCAGCTTACCAATGGAAGTTCCTGTTTCCACACCTGTTTGCTGCAACACTTCCCTGCAAAAACACAAAACCCGCCACAAGGGCGGGTTCCAAGCCAGCTCAAAAAATTTTTATTGAAGTGGCTATTTCTTGCTGCTGGGTTTTTCAAAGACTTTCGACTGCTCTGGCTTTTTCACATTGCCATACGCCATCACCTGGAAGCTGGAAAAATCCGGATGGGAGGTCTTGAATGTTACCACCCCTGTAAAGGGTCCCGGCTTCGTTGGCGTCACTTTGACGACCAGAATTGCAGAAGCCCCTGCTTTCAGGGTCATTGGATCCTTGACATTGAGTTGCAAACCGTTGCTGGCTTTAAAATCGGAAAGAGTAATGTCTTCCTTCGTGTTGTTCTGCACTTTCACCTGTGCCCGTGCCGGTTTACCCACCTCCATACTGCCGAAGGCAAAATATCGCGGAGAAATGGTCACAGGATCCCGCACCACTGCCTTCAGATACAGCACCTTCCGTGGTTGTTTCGGATCATTGCTGCTAATCGTCACCGTCTTGGTCACACTGCCAGAACGTCCCCGGATATTCAACGACACGTCAATCGTTGCCGTATCTCCCGGTTTGAGCAGGTCTTTGTCCAGCAACGTCGCGGTACAGCCACACGAGGGACGAACTTTGGAAATCTTCAGTTCTTCGTTGCCGGTGTTCACAATTTTCACTTTAGCTTTCAATGGCGACTGCTTTGAGTTCACAGTGCCCCAGTTCACTACGGGTCCGCCAACGATTTCCAGTTTCGGCTGTGCGAATGCGCTGGCAACGGTCAGGAAAGCAACGAACAGGCTGAGAAAACTCCGTTGCATTGGACTCACCCCTCCATTTTTTGTGAACAAAAAACCACAACAGGTTTTGCATTGACGAACGGCTCTTTGCTGCATTGCGCTACAATCCAACATACACTGCGATCGTAGCGCTTACGCTGAGAGCTCGCCACAGACTTTGCCGCTCTATTGGAAAGAATGGCATCGCAAGTCGTACGGAAGGGCTGGCGTAAACGCCGTAGATCAGTGGAATGTCGGCACCGACGCCAATGGCAGCCTCGACGTTCAAAGTGGCAAGTTGGGCAACGGGTGTTGCGACAACCGTTCGTTCAAAGGAACCATCGGCAAAGCGGCGCTCCGGTGGGCTGACGATACGCTCTGTTTGGGTGGCTTCGTACGACAGCAACACACTGGTCATCACTTCTGCTGTGACAAAAGCATAGGGCATCAACAGCCGCTGTTTCACTCGCGCCCCTATTTGCAGTTGCTGCACGATCGGGACAAACTCATACTCTGTGACCAATGGCGGCAACGTATTACCCAGGGAATCTTTCTGCGGAATTGGATCGGTTCGATGGGTAAATCGAATCTGGCGACGGACCCAGCGGAAGATGCCGCCAATGGTACGATCAGGGCGAACCCAGTACTCTGCGCCTGCTCCCACACTCCACCGCTGTCCATACGCCGACCGGTAGACGCCGCACAATGTCCATCCCTCCATATTTCGGAGCTCTCCCCAGTGATATTCGAAAGCTGCTCCTCCCTCTATTCCCACGTACAGCCGAGGATGTTCAAAGGGCAGGCGCACCGAAGGCGTCCATTGAAATCCCTGTGCACGAGCGATGCTCATAGCAGCCAGCAGCAAAAAGACTACTCCAACAATGCGCATCACCGCTCCTATCTCCTCCACAGCAGCACTGTCTTAGAAAAAATTCCCGCTTTCATTTGACACAGGTACACACCCGGCGGCACCGATGGCAGTGGAACCACATACCGTCCTGCCCACGAATGCCACTGGCGATACTCCCACACCCTGATGCCATTGAGCGTAAAGAGTTCGAGTTGTACCGTAATATCGAACGGAATTTCATACTCGACCGACCACGTGCCATTATGCTGTCCCGCTTGCAGCCGAAAACGGTAAGCCCCGACCGGTGCCAGCTTTTGCTCCAGTCCACAGAGTGAGTCCAAGGTCACCGCGCCTCCTTCTGCCAGCAACTCCACAACCCCTTCACATTCATCCACGACAACCCGCGTGTCATTGAGTGTCACTTCTGTCGACGCCTGCGTTCCCAAAAAGGTATCGAACCACAGCACGATCAGGGTGTCTCGCAACAACAGCGGATCTGGCTGTGCAATCCGGACAGCAAGTACTGCCTGGGGATCACCGGGAAGCCGGGTCTGCTGTGCATCGACCGTTGCATTTTCTGCTGCGGTGCCTAAAACTTCAAACCGCTGATACTCCAGCAGGGTTTTATTGTAGCGCAAAGCAAATTCGACCGTATCAATTTGCAGCAGCAAGTCGCCATAGGACTGCGTCGCCCACCGTATGGGCAGCGCTATGGGTCGTCCGGGGCGAACGCGGATCAATGCTGGCAACTGCATTGGGACAACAGGCGGTGCAATGCCCCGCCCTTCCAGTTGAATGCGGTATTCTTTGTACGGAAACGCTTCGTCGGTATGTACCACCAGCTCTGCGGTAAACGTTCCAACCGACGGAGGCGCAAACCGGATCGGGAAATCAAGGTACTCTCCCGGTTCGACCGTCTTTCCAACGTACATTCCCTGCAAAGTGAAGACGCCTGAATTGGGCACAATGACTGCAGCAACAATGAGAACCGGAGCATCTCCAGCGTTGGTCAGCCGGACCGAGCGCTCCACAATCCCATCAGGACAGTTTTGCAGAACAACAACATCACCGAAATCCACTGCCTGCTGACTCCACATAACTTCAGGGCGAATTCCCCGCCCTACCACTACAAAACTCCACTGGCGAATTGAATCGGGTGCTGTTCCAATGCGATCAGGAACATTGCTGGAAAGCACATAGCGTACAGCGTGCTGCCCTGGACTTTTCGGTTGAAACAGCAAATGCACTGTATCGCGCTGCCCAATCGCCAGGCTCGAATCGTGCGGCGAGACCACCTGATAGTGAAGCAGGGCATTGGGTGTCAGCTCTTCCAGCACATAGAAAAAGGTCTGAGCAGGATGGACGACAAGATTGCCCAGATTGCGAACAAATGCCAGAATACTCTGACTTCTGCCAACCCGCACCGCTCCTACGTCAATCGTATCAACGGCTAACCCTCGCCGTACCTCGAAGGGTTCCGGGGGAATGCCGCCGCTAACGGCTGCTTCCAGCAGCAACCGCTGTTCCACCCCAATTCCTCGCAGGATCGCCGTTACCGAATCATCCCGGCGGTTTCCGTTGATCACCGAATGGTAGCGGACAATCAACCGCACTGTGTCCCACCCTCGATCTGCTGGCTGGTAGACCACGGGCAATCCGAGCGAATCCTCCGGTGCCAGTTGAATTTGATAATCGCCACTGGCAATCCGAAACTCGCCGGCAACACTTCCACCGATAAACAGAATCGTATCAATCCAGATGGCGTGCTGCTTCGAAATATTCATCAACCGCAGCAGCTTCGGTGGCGAGGTTCGATGGATGTATACGGAGTCAAAATCCTGCTCCGCTGGAGCAACGCTGAGCCGCACGGGAATTTTTTCGGCGATCAGCACAAACTCTTTTTGGGCGACTATCTTACTAATATCATCCTGCTGTCGCACGCTCAGGCGTAATCGCACCGCCTTTTTGCCAATCGGGAACGTCAGCGTTCCGTCGTACAGAAAAGCGAACTGCTTATCGTAATACGGCGTCAGGGTATCGATAAAACAGGTATCGCAGCCTAACTGAAACAATTCCACAAACTCATCTTTGGAGCCGGGGATAATGTCCACCACTTCGTAATACGGCACCACTTTTTCCGGGATCGTCAGGCGGACATTCCCCAGATTCCGAATGGTAAAAGCCCGGATTCGTTGCTCTCCTTCCGATACCTGACCAAAATCGATCGTATCCCGCAGGGAATCTGCAAACTGCCAGCGATACCAGATTTTCGCAGCACTCAGCAATCCCCGTCCTCGCAGCACCACCGAATACGGCGAGGTATTGGTTGCAGCAATTCGCAGCGTATCCCGCACTCGTCCTTTCTGCGCTGGGCGGAAACGATGCGCAGGGAATCCGACCGTCCCGGATCCAGCGCTGCCGGCGGCTGCGGCGGTTGATTCGTATCCACCGGGTCGGTCAGAAAGAATGGATCAGCAACACCGGTATACTGCAATAGGGTCGCTGCCGTGTTACCAATATTGGTAATGACCAGCGTCGTGTCTTTTTGCTGTCCAACCCACACATCTCCAAAGTCGATTTCCGGCAGCACCGACAATTGCGCCTGGACCCCTTCACCCTGCAACAGAAAGCGGAAGTAGGTTTCTCCAGCGCCGGGATTTTGCGTGGGATCATTACAGAAAACCAGCACCTCTGCCTGTTTTGCTCCCACGCTGGTTGGTTGAAATTGGAACACCAACTCTACCGAATCCTGCCACTGTTGCAAATCAGTGGTTTGCGTCAGCGGCGCACCATCGGTTCGCTGCACCGCAAAGTCGGCGATGTTTGTCCCGGCTACCACAATCTGACGAATCCGCAATGATTCCAATCCTCGATTTTTCAAAATCCGGCGAAATTGAATCGTTGCTCCGCCCCCAACGGGCGCCTGGCCAAAGTTGAGTACTTCTTCTCGAAAAACGGTGTTGGGAATCGTATTTGGTGGACCATCGTTCAAAATGCGATAGGGATTGGGCTGGATTACCAGCAGTTCAGGCGACTTGCGCTGAATTACCACTCGAAATACAGCCGTATTGTCAAAGTAGTACTGGTTATTTGCCTCGCCATACCGATCGATGTACAGAAATTGCGCTTTGACGTCGTTCCCATAGACAGTGCGCGTGTACACATGCTGGGGATTGTACGTGTCATTTTCCGGAATAAATCGATACTTTTTCATCGAATCTGCAACGTCCAGTTGCATATCTTCGAGGGTAAAGTTCCGGTCAACTCGCGCGTTGGTTGCAAAAAAGATCCGACAGGCAGCAGGAGTAATACTACAAAAAGCCTGTCCCTGCCATCCGTTATCCTCCAGTGGCAATTTCGGATATTGCGGTAAGCCTGCGAAACTGACCAGCGAGAACCGGGCATCGGCGGTGAGTTCAATACCTCCAACGATCGTACCAAAAACGCCGCTCCCACTGACCGTCCACAAATACGCAGCCTGCTTCCAGTGATAGTACCGTGAAAAGGTAGGCTGCGGCTTGTTGGTCTGCACATACACCGTATCGTCCGGCTGCGCCCATACAGGAGCGATCAGCACTGGCAATAAAGCAAGAGCGATAGCGACAAAAAAATTTCCTCCATCCCGGCGTTGCTGCGTCATCATTGGATAGCTGGCTGTTTCACTGTATATTTGACTTTTGATTTCAGCAAATTTAGCATACTTTCGACAATGAACCAAGGCTCAGCAATCACAATTGGCGTCTTCGATTCTGGTATTGGCGGACTGACTGCTGTCCGGGAACTGGAGCGGCTGCTGCCCACCGCTACCATTATCTACCTGGGCGATAC
The DNA here is from genome assembly GCA_027082775.1 of Candidatus Kapaibacterium sp. GTDB lineage: Bacteria > Bacteroidota > Ignavibacteria > Kapaibacteriales > WFXC01 > WFXC01. The sequence continues at coordinate 22,470 of JALWUI010000063.1, read as the reverse complement.
CGCCCGATTGCCGTACGGTACCAAGTCGAACGACACCATCCTCCGCTACACCATCGAGGGTGTAACGTACCTGCTGGAACACTACGACGTAACAGCCCTGCTGATCGCTTGCAATACCGCTTCCGCCGTCGCTGCTCCCTTTCTTCGGCAGCATCTCTCCATCCCGGTATTCGATGTGATCGATCCAGCAGCGCAGCAAGCAGCGCAGCAAACGCAGACAAAGACGGTACTTATTACCGGGACGTATGCAACGGTTGAAAACCGGGCGTATGAGCATAGTCTGGTGGAATACGATCCCACCATTCGCACGCTCAGCGTGCCGTGCCCCCTTTTTGTTCCCTTAGCCGAAGAAGGACTGGCAGAGCATCCGATCGCCTACCAGGCAGCGCGTCTGTATTTGGAACGTTTTGTTTCTTCCGATGCTGACACAGTGATCTTAGGTTGTACCCACTTCCCCTTGCTCACAGCGGTGATCCGGCGTGTTCTGCCGGGAATGCATATCATCAATTCCGGAGCGGCGGCTGCCTCTGCCCTGGCTCGCACCGTTGCTTCGCAACCTCCGCAACCGCAGCGCTCCGGAGAGCTCCACGTCATCGTGACTGATCTTCCCCGTCAATTTCCTGCCATTGCCGAACGCTTTTTGGGACACTCCATCGATTCTTTGCGAGTTGAGTCCAACCTTCAAACAGCACTGTCCAATGTCCTCCAGCCTTGAAAGACAGTTGGTCGAAGCTTTCCAGCAAACCATTGAGATGCTGCAATCGATCGTTGGGGCGCACGAACGTTTTTACACCACCAGCCACTCCGTTTTTGTCGGCGAAAAATCCGCGCAGGTAGCGGAACGTCTGGGGCTTAATGCAGAGGAGGTTTTTATCACCCGCATCGCTGGCTATCTCCACGACATTGGAAAGATCGGCTTACCAGACCGAATCATTGGCAAATCAACCCGATCGATGACGGATCAGGAGTTAGCGCTCTATCGATCCCATCCGGTGCTGGGACATCGGATTCTTTCGCGCCACAAGGGATTTGCCGAAATTGCCACGGCGGTCTTACACCATCACGAACGGCTGGACGGCAGTGGCTTTCCTCAGGGGTTGTCCGGCAGGCTCATTCACCCAGCAGCACTGATCATTGGGGTTGTCGACGTCTATCACAATGCGGTGTACAAACAATCGAGAGATCGGACCGAAGTTGCCAAATCGTCGACTCCATACTTTTCAACGCAATCTCTGCTGGACTATACCCGCCAGCGATCGGAGCAGGCATTGCAGTACCTGCAATCGAAGGCGGGCAGCATCTTCAGCGAAAAAGTCGTTGATACATTCATTGCTCTCATTGAAGAAGAGCGCCGGAAACTGGGACAAAAGGTCATCCGGCGGCTGAGCGTGGCACAACTGCAACCCGGAATGCAACTGGCAGAGAATTGCTATACTTCTTACGGTTTGCTCATTGTCGGCAGCAATGAACCGCTAACACCATCGATGATTGAACGTCTTAAGGCTTTTGCAGAAGCTGGGGAAATTCCAATGAAATTGCTGGTGATTGTGTAGCCAATGGCAGCGTACATTATCCGAAAATTGCTGTATTCAGTGCTGGTGCTCTACGGTGTTCTGACCATTACTTTCTTCATCAACTACGTTCTTCCTGGCGATCCTGCCCGGCTATTGCTGGGACAGCGCGCTGATATTGCATCGGTTGAAGCACTCCGCAAACAGTTAGGACTGGATCGCCCGCTGTACGAACAGTACGTGAACTATCTCTGGCGAGTGCTACACGGCGATCTGGGACGCTCGTTTGCGACCAATCGTGACGTCGTTGAAACAATCGCGGAACGGATTCCGGCAACGGCACTGCTGGCAGTCAGCGCTATTACTCTTGCATCCATTCTGGGTATTCTTCTGGGCATCTTCTCTGCCCTGCGGGCAAATACCTGGTTTGACACCACCATTATGACTACTGCCCTACTGGGCATTTCATTACCTTCCTTTGTCACCGGATTGCTGTTCGCCTTACTGTTCGGCGTTCTGCTCCAGTGGTTACCCATTTCTGGCTACATCAACCGGGGATGGGAGTATTTACTTTTGCCGATGATCACCCTGGGTGTTCGCCCGCTGTCCATCATCGCCCGCCTTACCCGAAGTAGTATGCTGGAAGTCCTCCATCAGGAGTACATTCGTACGGCGAAAGCAAAGGGCTTACCCCAATCAGCGGTGCTCTTCAAGCACGCTCTGCGCAATGCCCTCAATCCGGTGGTCACCACCGTCAGTGCCTGGTTCGCTGCCCTGCTTGCCGGAACCTTCTTTATCGAGTACATCTTCAATTGGCCCGGCATTGGCACGGTCGCCATTAACGCCATTGAAAAGCTGGATTATCCCGTGATTCAAGGAGTTGTGCTCTTTACCGCTGTCGTGTTCGTGATTATCAACTTACTGGTCGACATTATCTATGCTTTCCTGGATCCGAAAATCAAACTGTCATAGCGGTGCATTGAGATGAATCGCGAAGCATATAGCGATCGACACGGAGGATTGTGGCAGCAAACGTGGCGGCGGTTGCGGCAGAGTATTGCTGCAATGGTGGGACTGAGCATTATCAGTCTGCTGACCCTGACGGCAATTTTCGCAGACTTTATCGCCCCATTTCCGCCGCACGTGCAAATCCTGGAATATGCGATCAAACCGGCTTTCTTTCGCGGCAATCTCCTGCTAAAACGCAATCCTGCCCATCCAGATGAGCCGTTGCTGATTCCTATCCAGCACTACGAAGTACGTGGCGACACCGTTGTTTACACGGACATCGACGGCAGACGCCACCGCATTGCAATTCAGCAACTGTGGGGTGATGATCCTTCCGACTGGCATCGGCAACCGCTCTTTCTGCTGGGGACAGACCGGTATGGACGGGATGTTTTCAGTCGCCTGGTCTACGGCGCTCGCATCAGTCTCTCAGTGGGCTTGATTTCTCAGGGCATTGCGCTGAGCATCGGAATCCTTCTGGGAGCGCTGGCAGGATACTTCCTGAGCTGGATCGATGACCTCATTATGTGGCTGATCAATGTCGTGTGGTCGTTTCCAACCATTCTGTTGGTTATCGCCTTCTCTGTTGTCTTAGGACAGGGATTCTGGCAAACCTTTGTTGCTATTGGGATTTCCACGTGGGTCGACATTGCCCGCATTGTTCGGGGGCAGTTCCTTTCTCTGCGCGAAGCGGAATTTGTGGAAGCAACCCGCGCGCTGGGCTATCCCACGCGGCGGATCATCCTGCGCCACATTCTGCCCAATACCCTGGGTCCGCTGACGGTCATTATGACCGCCGGCTTTGCCAATGCGATTATCGCGGAAGCAGGATTGAGCTTCCTCGGCTTAGGGGTGCAGCCGCCCACGCCGTCGTGGGGACAGATGATCCGGGATGGGTATGGGTACATCGCTGCTGGGGTGAACTGGGAACTGACCGTCTTCCCCAGCATTGCCATCGCGCTGGCGGTCATTGCCTTTAATCTGCTCGGCGATGGCTTGCGCGATGCGCTCGATCCTCGAACCTTAATGCGGCGGGAGTAATGAAACGTTCGTTTTTAAGGGTACAGCGCAAGTATTTGAAGCAACAGGAATGAAACCAGTCACGATCGCGGCTTTACGAAAGGCAAAGCAGTTGCCGCCTGTGCTGCTCATCTTTGGCGAAGAACGGTTGCTGGTGGAAGAAACGCTCCAGCAATTGCTGCAGGAAGCCTACCGACGGGGTGTTACGTCGCAGCAGGTGGAATTCCTGAACTGTGAAGAGCTTCCGCCGGAGCAACTGCTCAGCCGGATGATGGCTTATCCTCTTTTGGGCAGCCGGCGGCTGCTTATTTTACGTCGCGCCGAACGGCTGGCAAAGCTGGAGAAGCGCAAAGAGGGAACCCTGTTGCGTCAACTCTTAGAACGCCCGATCCCGGAAAACACGCTGGTCTTCGTTGCTTCTCTCCCCACCCTGGACGGCATCAGCCGGCAGCTCAACAAACCGCGGCATCAGGCAACGGTGGAGAAGAAACTGCGGAAAGCACCGTTTCCCTTCCCGTTGTTGTTAGAACGCCATTTGTGGATCGAGCATCCGAAACTGTATGACCGGGAAATCCCGTCGTGGGCAGGGGAGCGCATCCGGCAGCACGGCAAATCCATCGACCCCGACGCTCTGGAATTGCTGATCCAGTATGCCGGCGATTCGCTCTATGCAGTCCACAACGAAATTGAAAAGCTCGTTCTCTACGTGGGCGATCGTCCGAAGATCACCGCTGAGGATGTTGCCGCGCTGGCAGGATTTGCACGTGAGCATACTATCTTTGATCTTCAGACAGCAATCGGTAAGGCGGATTTGCCGCGAGCGCTCCGGATACTCAAGCACCTTTTAACCGTTCAGCGTCAGTCACTAATCATCCTGACAATGCTCACCCGCTACTTTACTGTTCTTCTGAAACTTGCGCAGCTTCGGAAACGGAACACGCAGGAATTGAGCAAAATCACCGGGATCAACGCATTTTTCATCCCCGAATACCTTGCCGCTCTCCAGCAATTCCCTCTGAAAGCAATTGTACAGGCACTGGACATCCTGTATCAGGCTGATGCCCGCATTAAGCGGTCGGGGGAAAATGCTGAAGGTGTGCTCATCGAAGCAATCATTGCCATCATCCGCAACGCAAAGGGACAACAATGAAAAAATTCATTTCGCTCGAAGCGCTCAATGCCTCACTGGTAGCGTGCACAAAATGCCCACGCTTAGTACAATGGCGGCAGCAGGTTGCAACGGTCAAGCGGCGCAAGTATCAGGACTGGGAGTACTGGGGCAAGCCTGTTCCCGGCTTTGGTGATCCCAATGCAATGCTCCTCATTGTCGGCTTAGCGCCCGGCGCCCACGGTGCAAACCGGACAGGCAGAATGTTCACCGGCGACCGAAGTGGAGAGTGGCTCTACCGCGCCCTCTTCGAATACGGCTTTGCCTCCCAGCCGGAATCCATTTCCCGCGACGATGGGCTGACGCTCAGCAATTGCTACATCACTGCCGCGGTCCGGTGTGTACCCCCCAACAACCTGCCGACGCGCGAAGAACGCCAGAACTGTTTCGAGTATCTCCGGGCAGAGTTCTCACTGCTACCCAACGTCCGCGTTCTTCTTGCCTTAGGCGGCATAGCGTGGGAAACCAGCCTGCAGCTGCTCCGCTCCTTCGACGTTCCCATTCCCAGACCGAAACCCCGGTTCCACCACGGGGCAACGGTACAACTCGACACGTACTACCTCATCGGCTCCTACCATCCGAGCCAGCAGAACACCCTCACCGGACGCCTCACCGACGCAATGTGGCGCAGCATCTTCGCCCACGTCCGAGCAACCATCGATTATCTCCGGTTCCAGCAGGAACAGTCAGAGTAAGGCAGGTAACCGCCCGAATCACCAGCGGCGAACTCCCCCGCACCCAGCCCGTGCTCTCCTCTACAACGAAAAAGCGCGAAAAGCGCCAGCTCTTGCTGGCAACAACTGGAAGCGCCGGCTTTCGCCGGCAGAAGGATCGGAAGTGCACACTGAAGTGTGCGCTCCCGGTGCAATGGTAGGGGCGAAGTGGTGCTTCGCCCGGTGAGCGACCAGCCGGTCGCCCCTACGGGTGCAAGAAATCCCCTCTTCCTCTGGGAAAGGGTTAGGGTGAGGGGAATGTACGCTGAAGCGTGCGCCCCCGGCAAACGGGCAACTTCCCTGCTGGAAGTCTTCCTTTCTTCAGATGAACGCTCACCCCAGCAGCTTTTCAGCATACAAGCAATGCTTTTCTCACTGCATCGTGGATTTACTGTTTACGCAATCGAATTGGGGAACACTGAATCTGAACAAAACCCATCGGAGGATCGATGATGAGTGATATCCAGACCAACGGAGCAACTTTGGGGTTTGAAAAGAAACTCTGGGAAATGGCTGACCGATTGCGGGGCCATATGGACGCAGCCGAGTACAAACATACGGTGCTGGGGCTGATCTTTCTGAAGTACATCTCCGATGCGTTTCAGAAGAAATACGAGGAACTGAAAGCACTGCAAGAGACGGAATATGCTGATCCAGAGGACCGCGACGAATATCTGGCGGCAAATGTATTCTGGGTACCGCCAGAGGCACGCTGGGACCGAATTCAGGCGGCTGCGCCACAACCTGAGATTGGGCAGGTAATTGATCAGGCAATGGAAGCGATCGAACGTGAAAACCCGCCACTCAAAGGCGTGCTACCTAAAAATTACGCTCGTCCAACGCTGGACAAAATCCGGCTGGGAGAGCTGGTCAAGCTGGTGGGGGACATCGACCTGCGTGCCCGCGAGTATGGAGTCAAAGATCCACTGGGACGGGTGTACGAGTACTTCTTAGGTCGATTCGCGGCTGCTGAAGGCAAAGGTGGAGGCGAGTTCTATACGCCTCAGTGTGTGGTGCAGTTGCTGGTCGAAATGATCGAGCCCTATCGGGGAAGAGTCTATGACCCCTGTTGCGGCTCCGGCGGGATGTTCATCCAGTCAGAACGCTTTGTAGAAGCGCACGGCGGCAAACTTGGTGACATTGCTATTTATGGGCAGGAATCCAACCCGACCACCTGGCGACTGGCAAAAATGAATCTGGCAATTCGCCGCATCGAGGCAGATCTTGGTCCACACCCGGCAGACACTTTCCTGAACGACCTGCACAAAGACCTCAGAGCCGACTACATTCTCGCCAATCCACCGTTCAATATGAGTCATTGGGGCGGTGAGCGGCTGCGGGAAGATCCTCGATGGAAGTACGGGGTTCCACCGGCGGGCAATGCGAACTACGCCTGGATCCAGCATTTCATCTACCACCTGGCTCCGAACGGCACAGCCGGCTTTGTGATGGCGAATGGTTCGCTATCCACTTCCACCAAAGCAGAATTTGCCATCTGCAAAGGAATCATCGAAGATGATTTGATAGAGTGTATCGTTGCCCTGCCGGGGCAACTCTTCTACACCACGCCGATCCCCGCCTGCCTCTGGTTCATTACCCGCACCAAGAAAAGCAATCCGAGGCGCGGCTGGCGCGACCGCACCGGCGAGACGCTCTTCATCGACGCCCGCCGAATGGGACGGCTGGTCGACCGCACGCACCGGGAACTCACGCAGGAGGAAATCCGCCAGATCGCCGACGTGTACCACGCCTGGAAGCGAGGTAAGGGTTACGAAGACAAACCCGGCTGGTGGAAGTCAGCTACCATCGAGGACATCCGCAAACACGATTACGTCCTTACGCCAGGACGTTACGTGGGTGTGGAGGAAAAAGAAGACGACGATGTCCCCTTCGAGCAGAAGATGGCAGCGTTGACCGCACAGCTCTATGAGCAGTTCGAAGAAAGTCGCCGGCTGGAAGCAGAAATTCGCAAGAACCTACAGGTGTTGGGGTATGGGAAATAGCCATCTTATTAAACGAAACGCCCTTTTCGTTGAATAAGCCAGCGCGTTATTAAACGTTCGTTGAATAACGCTTATGTGCCAAGCGAGTCAGCAGCTTCCCGGCGAAGCGTGTAGCTGAATCAAGACACAGATCTATTGGAGATGGGAAACAAAGAACAGCAAAAGTGCTATGCGGGTCACCATTAAACCGGAACTCCTCCGATGGGCCAGAGAACGTGCTGAGGGTACGATAGATGCGCTCACGAAAACATTTCCACGATATGAGGAATGGGAAAGCGGGAAAAGTCAACCGACCTTGAAACAACTGGAGCGGCTGGCAAAAACCTTTCGAGTACCGCTGGGTTTTTTCTTCCTGGAAGCGCCACCGGAGGAACCATTGCCCATCCCGGACTTTCGTACCATGCCTCAGGCAAGACTTTCCCGCCCCAGCCCGGAGCTGCTGGAAACCATTTATATTTGCCAGCAACGGCAAGAGTGGTATCGCGATTACCTGCTGGCTCAAGGAGCAACACCGCTGCCGTTTGTCGGGTCAGCGACCGTAGCGGACGACGCAAGTGTCATCGCAGCTACCATCCGCGATCGGATCAATCTGGAGATTGAGAAACGGCGTGCCATTCCCACCTGGACGCAAGCGCTCAGTTACTTTATCGATCGGGTAGAAGAGGCTGGTATTCTGGTAATGATGAATGGTGTGGTGGGGAACAATACCCATCGCCCTCTGGATCCGGAAGAGTTCCGCGGTTTCGCTCTGGTAGACGCCTTAGCACCGGTGATTTTTATCAATGGAGCTGACACTATTGCCGGTAAAACCTTCACGCTGGCTCACGAACTGGCGCATATCTGGCTGGGCAAATCGGGAATATCGGATGCCAGTCTTGAGAGATATCCGGAAGAAACCGTGGAACGCTGGTGCAACCAGGTAGCAGCAGAGCTGCTGGTGCCCATCACTACATTAGTAGAAAATTTCAACACCAAAAATGACTTACGACAGGAATTGCAACGCCTGGCTCGCATATTCAAGGTCAGCACACTGGTGATTCTCAGACGGTTGTTCGACGCAGAGCTCCTGAGCCGGGAAGCCTACCGGCAAGTGTATGAAGAGGAGCAAAAGCGGGTAAAAAGCTATAAGCAGACATTAGCTGGAAACAAAGGTGGGAACTTCTACTATAATCTCGCTCGCAAAGTCAGCAAGCGTTTTGCTCTGGCATTGGTCAGCAGTACGCTGGAAGGACAGACGCTATTTCGGGACGCTTATACGATGTTAGGCATTCTGAAGACTCAAACCCTCAAGAAATTCGCGCAAGAGCTGGGAATCGGATAATGGCGTATCTACTGGATTCGAACGTTTTCATCCAGGCAAAGAATCTCCATTACGGTTTTGACTTTTGCCCGGCGTTCTGGGACTGGCTGGACGTTGCCAATGCTCAGGGACTTGTCTTCAGCATTGAAAAGGTCAGGGACGAGTTAATCGCAGGCGATGACGATCTGGCAGACTGGGCAAAGCAGCGTGAAGCAAACTTTTTCCTTCCTCCTGACACATGGGTTGTCGCTGCATTCAGTAAAGTCAGCAGTTGGGTAATGACTCAAAATTACGATCTTGCCGCAATAAACGCTTTCTTTCAGGTAGCAGACTACTACCTGGTAGCACATGCTCTGGCACAGAACTACGTGCTCGTGACACACGAAGTTCCTGCAGCTACCAGACGGAAAGTAAAACTTCCGAACGTTTGCATCGGTTTAGGAATTCGACATATGACTCCATTTGAAATGCTGCGTCGGGAAAAGGTCCGGTTTGTGTTAGAGAGATAGTAAAAATCGCGGCTATGTTACTGACTAAAAAGTGGAAGGTGCTGAGTAATGCGGAGTGAATGGAAAGAAATAACACTGGGCGATGTAATAGACATCAAACATGGCTATGCGTTTAAAGGAAAATATTTCAGGAGCGAACCACCAGGCAATATCCTGCTTACACCAGGAAACTTCGCAGTTGGAGGGGGATTCAAAGATGACAAATTGAAATATTATGAGGGGCCAGTACCAAAGGACTTTGTATTAACAGAAGGTGACCTGATAGTCGCAATGACGGACTTGAGCAAACAAGGTGATATCTTGGGACTTCCCGCTTTTGTGCCAGCTTCAGGCGATAATCATCGCTACCTTCACAACCAGCGGCTTGGCAAAATCGTTATCAAAGAGCCAAACATAATCGATATCCGTTTTCTATTTTATTTGATGTGCTCAGAAAAATACCGTCATCAAATTCTTGCAATAGCTACTGGAACAACTGTTAAACACACTTCACCAGATCGCATTAAAAAATTTAAGTTCCGATGTCCTCCCCTTCCCGAACAACGCGCCATTGCGCGCATTCTGGGCACGCTGGACGACAAAATCGAGCTGAATCGGCGGATGAACGAAACGCTGGAGGCGATGGCGCAGGCACTGTTCAAGTCCTGGTTCGTGGACTTCGATCCCGTGGTGATCAACGCCCTGCGAGCGGGCAATTCTATCCCCGAGAAGTTCGCCAAGCGTGCCGCCTACTATCGCGAAACCTCCATCGACAAAATTTCCCGCTCCCCCTGGAGAGAGAAATTAGGGGTGAGGGAAAAACTCCCCCTAAGCTCCTTGCCTATGCCCGTGCGCTTCGCACGAACCAAAGTAATGCTGAAAACTTAATATGGCATTTGCTCCGAAACCATCAGTTATTAGGAATCAAGTTTCGTCGTCAGCATCCTAATTGGTCCATACATCGTGGATTTCTACTCCCACGAAATTACGCCTCATCATCGAAATTGATGGCGGTCACCACGCCGAGCCACAACACAAAATCTACGATGAAGAACGTACCGCTTTTCTGGAAGCAAAAGGTTTCACAGTTATCCGATACTGGACAAACGAAGTATCCCAACTGACAGAAGTAGTGCTAAAAAAATCTGTATCGCCAGGTGACAGAGATGAAAAATACCCACTCTCACCTTCTGCCTCTCTCCCCATGGGAGTGCGCGAAAGGGAAAGCGCGATGTTCAGCCAAAGGCCCCACCTCCTCCCTCTCTCCCTGTGGGCGAGGGAGTACGAACACCGGGAGCACCGACTTTTGTCGGCAAAGATGCACACGGAAGCGTGCGCTCCCAGTGCAATGCTCGGGGCGAAGCAGTGCTTTGCCCGGTGGACGACCAGCCGGTCACCCCTACGGGTGCAAGAAATCCCCTCTTCCTCTGGGAAAGGGTTAGGGTGAGGGGAATGCACGCTGAAGCGTGCGCTCCCAGGCACACTGAAGTGTGCGCTCCCAGTAACTGGAACGCCGGCTTTAGCCGGCAAGAAGTGTACACTGAAATGAGCGCATCTGTCATCGAGAATGAGGGATGTGGAGAAAGGGAAGGTAGTGGGCCCTGCAGGACTCGAACCTGCAACCCGCGGATTATGAGTCCGCTGCTCTAACCACTTGAGCTAAGGGCCCCCTTCCTTTACGGCACACCAATTCGGAATAGTCCGATGAACAATCCAACCTGAACACCGAAACCACCGCCATTCAGCGTTTTTGGAACGTTCTCAACACGCTGGATATTGTCTGCTTTCCACTCCCCGGTCCAGGAGAAGTGGTAAGTTCCCGCTATGCGAAGCAGCGCTGTCGCCGTTGGCGACCATTCAATCGCGAGCTGCGGCGCTGTAAAGAAATGGAGGGTTTCCAGCGTCGTCGAATTGTTGATCGAGGGGCGATCGAACTGGAATTCTTCGTCAAAACGCCGCTGTTCCAGACTCTGCGCCGCACCAAACCGAATGCTCCCCCATCCAAGCTGAAGTCCGGCAACGATTGCTAACTGAGAAGCTGGCACGAAAGCATAATCGACCGTCAGCGCATTGTAACTGATGCCATACTCCAGACGCCGCTGCACCTGCGCCGTATCGATGCCCTCTCCTATGGTCACGGTGCCGGTCTGCTTCCGGGAGCCAGCCGTATACAAAAATCTGAATCGAAACTTTTTGCCCGGATAAAAGGATTCAGCAACATAAAAGCCCGCACAGTAGAGTGGAGCATCGATGGCAGGAGTCGACTGTGGGAACAGTTGCTCCGCCACTTGCTGCACGGCATCGACGTTGAGAAATTGCGCAGTGCCGATGACGCCAACTCCAACGATTTCATAGAAGCTGCTCAATTCTTCCTCCGGCAGATCCTCGAAGGAAAAATCTTCGATCTTTTCGTCCTGTGCCCTGAGCGGCAGCCAGAGGAGCAGTCCAAGAAAAAGCACGCTGATCAATCTCATTTGTCCTGTCCCTTACCCGGATGGATATACTCTTCCGGCTTCAGTTTGCGGATTTTCATCTCCACCTTGTCGATGGGATTATCCCGCGCATCCCGCGGTACGTTGGCAACTTTATCTGCCACGTCCATTCCTTTCAATACCCGCCCGAAAACGGTGTATTTTCCGTCCAGCCACGGCGCATCAGCCACGCAGATAAAGAACTGGGAAGTTGCACTGTTCGGATCTGGTCCCCGGGCTGCTGACACAATACCCCGTTTATGCGGAATATCGCTAAACTCTGCCGGTACTCGTTTCTGCGAAGGATCGCCATAGCCCCACGTGCTTCGTGGTTTATTTTTGGAATTTGGATCACCTCCCTGAATCATAAAGCCGGGGATCACCCGATGAAAGGCGGTGCCATCGTAGAATTTGATCGAAACCAGACTGTCGAAGTTTCGCACGTGTTTGGGCGCAACGTCGGGGAACAGCTCAATCACAATGTCGCCCAGCTTTTTCCCTTTCTGAAACACTTCGATTACATACTGCGGACGCTCCACTTTCTTCTTTTTCGCCTGCTGTGCCCATCCAGCCAACAGACTTCCCGTCAGTACGGCGACGATGGCAATGCTCCAGACTCGAATCATTTGCGCTTTCCTCTTGTTCAACCTTGCAAAGGTACAAATTTAGGAAGTTTTGGCGGATCTCAGGTCTTCTGCTTCTTTTTCTTCGCCGACGGAAAGAGCACATTGTTCAGGATCAGCCGGTATCCCGGCGAATTTTTGTGCAAATTGAGATCGGTCGGGGGATCTCCGACAGCGTGCTGATAGTCCTCGGGATCGTGTCCGCCCAACCACGTAAAAGTGCCACGACCAAAGTTGCCGTGGATATACTTGACCTGATTTGTCCCTTCTCGCTTCCCCAAGATCACCACAGATTTTTTGATCAGTTCCTCCCGAAACGCTGTTGTCTGTCCCAGAAAGCCGCGAATAACGTTGACGTGACACTGCGTTAGCATCGTGGGTACCGGATCATACTTGGCGGAAAATTCGAACAACGTAAAGTAATCGGTCGCTGCTGTTGCCAGAAGAGTGCGGGCGTCAATGTCGATGTTGGAAAATTCGTACTGGTAAGGATCCATCACCAGTTTGAAATTTTCAAATGCAAATGTTCGGGAAAAATCCAGTTTCTCCTGCGCATGTGGATCGGGCGGATCGCCATCATAGACCACATCGCAAATGTCCACATTCATCGCTGCCTGCGCAATGTCGTAGGTGTCGGTAGCGCTGCACATTGCAAACATAAACCCGCCGCTGGCAACATACTGCCGAATTTTTTCCACCACCGCTTTCTTCATTTCCGACACTTTCCGAAATCCCAGCTTGCGCGCCATCTGTTCGTTCAACTCCACTTGCTGAATGTACCACGGGGCATTGTGGAAGGCGGCGTAGAACTTGCCATACTGTCCGGTGAAATCTTCGTGATGGAGGTGCAGCCAGTCGTAATGGTAAAGCGTATCATTGAGGATTTCTTCATCCCAGACCCGATCGTAAGGAATGCCGGCATAGTCCAGTGCGAGAGTTACTGCATCATCCCAGGGCTGAAATCCCGGTGGAGCATAAACAGCAATTTTTGCCGCCTTCTCCAGCCGAACTGCGTCCATATTACTGTTGGGATCCTGCACTTCTGCGTAGATCTGCGCTGCTGTAACCGCATCGACCACTTCAAAAGCGACGCCTTCCAGCCGACATTTCAAAACAATTTTTTCCGAATACGGTAGCATAAAAGAGCCACCCCGATAATTCAGCAGCCAATCAGCAGTCCATCCTTTGCTGAGTGCCCAGTACGTCACGCCATAGGCTTTCAGGTGATCGGTCTGGGTCATATCCATCGGAATGAGAATTTTTTGTTGGGCAAGGAGTGATCCAGCACTCAGAAACAGGGATAAAATAAACACCCCCATCAGGTGTCCTTTGTGCTTCCGGTGGTACATAGGGCTTTCCTCCAATTTCTGACAAAACGAAAGAATTACAACGTGGATCAAAAGAGCTGTAGTGTATGATGCAGGGGCGTCTGGGATTGTTCGTGTTCTTTGCGACGGTGCTGTGTGTCAGCCCTGTCTTTACGCAATATCCTCCGACGGTGCACTGGGCATCGCGAGTCATTGTTGCCTCTTCCTCTTATCAGCCTTTCGGTCCCTATTCTGCTGAGCAACTCTTAAGAGAACCGAACATCCTCTCGCTGCGGGGCACGACCAATCCATGTTCGTGGGCAGCGGATCCTCAACACGATGGGCTGAAAATTCACGATAGCACGATCAAAGTCCGACTCGTTCTCGGCTTTGATCCCCCGCTGCGTCCCCGGCAACTGGCAGTTGCAGAAAATCTCAATCCCGGCGCTATCGGCAAAGTCACGCTGCTGGATAGCTCCGGACACCGCCAATGGGTAGTCTACGATGAAGGTCCGCAGGTGGTAAAAGCTAAATGGCGGATGTGGAATTTGTTCTTCGATCCGCCTCCCTTTGACGTCTCTGCTGTGGAATTGATCGTGTTTACCGGTGCTGTACCGGGCTGGAACGAGATCGATGCAGTGGCGCTGGCAACAACAACTGACACGGTCAAACCGCTGATCAACATCGTCGATGAACGCGCTGCCAGCTTAGTGCCTGAGAACTTAGGTTCTGCTATCAACACCCGGTATTCGGAACTGCTGCCGGTTATTGCCCCGGATGGGAACACGCTCTTTTTCTGCCGTCGCGGCGACCCTCGCAATACCGGTGGACCAACCGAAGACATCTGGCACGCGGTTCGTGGACCGGATGGGCAGTGGCAACCAGCCGTCAACGTGGGACCACCCCTGAACAACCGTGGAATCAATTTCCTGTGCTCAATCCTCCCCGACGGCAAAACCGCATTGGTGGGTGGAAAGTATCTGCCAGATGGACGGATCGCGCCGGGTGCCTCCTTAACTCGCTTTGACGGGATGAACTGGAGCTTCCCAAAACCGTTGCAAATCCGGGATTTCCACAACCGTGGACGCTTTGTCAACTATTTCTTAGCCGCCGACGGCAGAACGCTGCTGATGGCGATCCAGCGAGATGATGGCTACGGCGGAATGGACATCTTTGTCTCTTTCCTGCAACCTGACAGTACGTGGAGCAAACCTCTGAACCTGGGTCCAACGATCAACACGGCTGCGGATGAATTTACGGTCTTCCTTGCTCCGGACGGCAAAACGCTCTATTTCAGCTCCGAAGGGCACAATGGATATGGGAGTGCTGACCTCTTCATTTCTCGTCGTCTGGACGATAGCTGGACCTCCTGGACGAAGCCGCAGAATCTGGGACCGGTCATCAACTCTCCCAACTGGGATGGCTATTTCTCCATTCCCGCAACGGCGGATTATGGCTATTTCGTATCGGTGGAAAATTCGCAGGGGCGGGAAGATATTTTTCGCATCAGGCTTCTTCCCTCAATGCAACCACAGATCAGTGTAGTCGTCGGTGATACTGTCTATCAAATCCACGATGTGCTGTTCGAGTTAGGAAGCTGGGAACTATCGGAAGAAGCACAGCAAGCACTGCGCCGACTGGCAGCGTTTTTGCGGGATCACCCGGAGTACAATCTGGTTGTCATCGGGCACACCGATGATCTGGACACGGAAGAATTCAATCTGGAGCTCTCGCGGCAGCGTGCGGAATCTGTAGCAACATTCCTGCAAACCCTGGGCATTCCACCGACTCGGATCACGATCCGGGCAATGGGTGAATCCCAGCCGCTGGTGCCCAATACTTCGGAGGAAAACCGCCGGCGCAACCGGCGCGTTGAATTTCGCCTTCTGCGAAATACAGAACTAAATCGGGGAACGCTGGAACAACCATAAGGAGACAAAAATGGAATTACACACCTTTACGACAGGACTGGTCGCAACAAACTGTTATCTGTTGCTCAACCTGGATAATGCCACCGCTATTTTGATCGATGCACCACCGGAGTCCGCTGACCCCGTGCTGTCCGTGCTTCGCCAGCACCGCTGTTCTCTGGAAGCAATTCTTCTCACGCACACCCACTGGGATCACATTGCCGATCTACACATTTTCAAAAAGCGCACAGGCGCCCCGATTTATGTTCACCCGGCAGATGAATACCGCCTGATTGACCCTGCTGCCCATTCTATCTTTCCACTGCCCGTCGACATTCCTCCTACTCCTGCTGATAACTACGTCGACCATCAACAACAGCTTCAACTGGCTGGCACCGACTGCACTGTGAAGCACACACCGGGACATACGGAAGGCAGTGTGTGTTTCTACTTCCCGCATCTCCAGTTCCTGTTCTCCGGCGACACTTTGTTTGCTGGCAGTATTGGCAGAACGGATCTACCCGGTGGCAATATGGAGCAACTGATCAATTCCATTCGCAAAGAACTTTTGACACTCGATGACGATGTGGTCGTATATCCGGGACACGGTCCTTCGACCACCATCGGCGAGGAACGCCACTACAATCCTTTCCTGATCGGCGTTTAGCCGGAATGGCTTTACGAAGCACGCCGATCACATGCGCAAATAGGCGATTCTGAAAATCTTCACTTAGACTGGTAGTGTCAGCTTCTACCAGTACACTCCGCAAGCGTCGACTTTCGCCAGCAACCGACTGGAAATGCCAGCTTCAGCCAGTAAGAACGCACTGCTGCTCT
This sequence comes from Candidatus Kapaibacterium sp., assembly GCA_027082775.1. Taxonomy (GTDB): domain Bacteria; phylum Bacteroidota; class Ignavibacteria; order Kapaibacteriales; family WFXC01; genus WFXC01. Next base: position 6,111 of record JALWUI010000063.1, on the reverse strand, counting down.
ATGCTTCTTCACGCTCTTCTGACGCACCGGCACTATTGGTCCGACTGCTCAATAGCGGTGAGCAGAATCTCTGCTACATCCTGCACCTTCACAGTTTCTGCCTTTTCTTTGGCTTTGACGCCATCGGTCAGCATTGTCATACAGAACGGGCAATTAACGGCAATTGCGGAAGGATTCAATGCCAGCAACTCTTCCGTCCGTTCAATGTTTACCCGTTTCCCTTCCGTCTCTTCCATAAACATTCGTCCGCCACCAGCGCCACAGCAGAAGCTGCGATCCCGGGTGCGCTGCGGCTCTGCTACTGCTGACCCAGCCACCGATTGCAGCACCTGCCGCGGCGCTTCATATTCCTGACCGTATCGCCCAAGATAGCAGGAATCGTGATACGCTATGGTTTCGTCCAATTGCGCAGCCGATACCGGTAATCGTCCCTGCGCTACTAACTGCTGAAGCAGTTGCGTATGGTGCAGCACTTCATAGGTGCCCCCGAAAGCGGGATATTCGTTTTTCAGGGTGTTGTAGCAGTGCGGGCAAATGGTCACAATTTTTTTGACATTGTACTGATTCAGCGTTTCGACGTTCATTTTGATGAGCATATCTGCCAGGTATTCGTTACCAATGCGGCGAGCTGGATCGCCGGTACATCGCTCTTCCGTTCCCAGAATGCGAAATTCCACCCCTGCCCGCTGAAGCAACTTTGCAAAAGCCTGGGATACCTTCTTTGCCCGAGCATCATAGCTCCCGGCGCATCCGACCCAGAAGAGCACTTCCATTTGCGGATCTTCGGCTACTGTCTTCACGCCCAGCCCTTCTGCCCAATCAGCTCGCTCTTCGGGTGAGAAATTCCACGGAGTGAAGTTGTTCTCCAGATTATTGAGTGCCGTCTGCGCTTCGTACGGAAAGTTCGCCTCCATCATCACCTGCCCGCGGCGCAATTCCACAATCGCCGGCACGTGTTCGATTGCAACGGGGCATTCCTGCATACACGCACCGCAGGTGGTGCACTGCCACAATGCCTCGGAGGGGATGTAATCGCTGACCAGATGCTTCGCCTCGACCGCCTCCCACGCCTGCTCATCCACAGCTTTGCCGTTCTGCTTTGCCCACAGCAGCGGCGCTCGCTCCCGCGTTCGCTGATTGATCTGCACAATAATGGCGCGAGGATCCAGTAACTTGCCCGTCGTATTCGCCGGACACACACTGGTACACCGTCCGCAATGCGTACAGGTATAGCCATCCAGCAGGGTTTTCCAGGTCAAATCCTCGATGTCCAGCGCACCGAACTTTTCAACCCCCTCAGCTTCAAAATCGATCGGTTTTAAGCGGTTGGGAAAGGGAATTTCGGCAAAAAACACATTTGGCAAAGAAGTCACCACGTGGAAATGCTTGGAATACGGCAAATAGTTCATAAACGCCAGGATCATCAGGATGTGAATCCACCAGGTGATGTGAAACAGCGTCGGTGCAGCCGCCGGGCTAACGACGGCAGCCAGCAGGTGGCTAAAAGGGCGAACTGCCCACGCATACTCAGCATCCATCGTAATGCGAGCAGCATTCATCAGCAGCAGGGAGGTGACGATCACAAAGATCGCTGCCAGCACAACCGTTGCATCAATTTGTTCTTCCCGTGACCCCTGCAATCGCGGCACTTTCAACACAAAGCGTCGCCACAAAGCGCCGATGACCGCAAACACGATAAAAGCAGCGAAAAAATCGGCAAGGAGCGTCAGCACCGAATACAGCGGTCCCAGAAAGGAAAAATTCCAGCGGTGTCCTGACAATCCTTCCAGAATCGCTTCTGCTGCCGGCATCAGCAGTGCTAAGAATCCCCAGAAAATCAGCACGTGGACAATGCCCGCCCCCTTATCACGCAAAATCTTTTTCTGAAACAGCCCAATCTGAATCATCTGCTTCAATCGCTGCCCAATCTGGTCCCAGCGATTTTCCGGCTTTCCCAGCATAACGTAGTGGTAAATTCGCCACAGGTTATAACCAAAGAAAGCGAAAGCAGCGATCACAATGACTGCAAAGATTATTGTTTCCACGCCCATCGTTGTCTCACCTGCTGATTTGTGACACAGCCCCAACCGGTTTAAAAAATCGCAACATAGCAAATTTTGGAGCAATGACACGCAGGGATAACTGCTGCACATCTGTAAAGAAAGCCCCAAACGGAGGAAATCAGGAGTTCAGCTTTCAAGGAAAAATCTCGGCAGGCACTGTTCGCAACGGATTACGCTAATGCTTCTCATCCTGAAGCGCTTCATCGTAAATGCTTACCGCGAGCGCCGGCTTTCGCCGGCATATTACTGGGAGCGCCGACTTCAGTCGGCAGAGAATGCACACCGAAGCGTGCGCTCCCGGCGCGATATGTAGGGGCGAAGCGGTGCTTCGCCCGGTGGGTGACCACACCGGGTCGCCCATCCGGGTGTAGTATCGTTGCAGATGGCAGAACAAGCCTCCAGCCTGTCTCCGGACAACCCAGCAGGTTGTCCCACCAACGGCGATACACACCATGAACTCGATCACCACAAAGCACGGGAGTTGTGCGTCTTACGGCTTCTCAAGTCAAACAGCGAAAGGAAAGTTGATGGCGCGATTTTACTCCTCTCTACTACTGCTCACATCAATGTGGCTAATCTCGACCCCGGGACTGCTGGCGCAGAATCAAGCCGGCTTACGCTTCGTCAACCTGAGTGGTCTGGCAGAGACGATCGACTTTTATCTCAGCGGCGTTCCTTCACCGATCATTCGCAAAGTGCCGCCACAAACAGCAACCGGTATCCGGACGGAATTCCCTCCTACTACCTATCATTTCCAGATTCGTGCCACGGGAGATTCCACCGGACCCATACTGGCAGAAGCAGTGGTGGATGTACAAGCCGGGCACTGGTACTCCCTTTGCTACCTGTCCGATAGCACTACTTCCCGGTTGCTGGTGCTGGACTGGGATCTCCAGAAGCCGCAACTGACCAACGTCCGGGCGCGATTTATCAATCTGGGTTCGCTGGAGCCGATTACCGTAACTCTTCGCGGCAATCCCTTCATCCTGAATCTCGGCTACCAGGAAGTCTCTGAGTTCGTCGAGGTGCCTTTGCTTCAGATAGAAACAGTTGGAATGCTCAATGCTTCGACAGGCGAGTTGTTAGCACAATTTGCAACGCCGTTCGAAGGCAACAATGTCTACGCCGTGTTCTTTGTTAAACGGGGACTGGACTGGTACGCTATCTGGTTGAACGAGAGTCAACAGGATGAACAAATTCCTCTGACAGAACTTCAGAAACAAACGTATCGGCTGCGAGCACGGTTGCTGAACTTCGGCACGGATTTCGCCGTTGAACTCCGGCAATCTGCGAACAGTCCCGCACTGCTACGAGCAGCAAGCCGGACCGCCTCTGCTATTTCCCCCATTATGCTCTACGCTGATTCAAGTCTGCAACTGTACCGCACCAGTAATCTGACCCAGTTGCTGGCTGAGTATTCCTTCTTTACTGCTCAGCCCTACACTGACTACTGGTTCGTAGCGACGCCGTGGAACAATCAGTGGCAACTGGTGCCGCTGTCCTTTGATCTTCTCTCTCTGCCTGCCAGCACGCTGGCGCTGCGGCTGGTCAATCTCCATCCCAACATCGCCGCTGCTCAGATGTCTATCGTTGCGCAAAATGATGTGCTGTCCTCTGACACCGTCCAGCAACTGGGCGTTTCGCAATGGATCTTCTTCCCGCAACAGAACTTTCAACTGCTGGTGTACAACACAGCAAATGGCGAGAAAATTTTTGAAGCGAATCTCTCCGCTCAGGATCTTATCGGTCCACACACGCTGTATCTTGCTGCTGACGATCAGGGCAATCCAGTGATCTACTACGTTGATCCGGAAAATGGCACTGCGGCTGCTCCTTTCCAGAAGTTGCAGTCCAGCACACAGATGATCGACGCAGCATATCGCTTTGCCCAGCTTGTTCCCACCGACGTACCGTTGCAGGGAACAGCCAATGGGACACCGATCGGCGGTCCGGTTGCATATGAGCAAATGTCGGGCATATTCTCTCCACTGCCCGGTTCTCCCCTGCAGGTCCAATTCCAGCCTGCTGGACAGGATACCGTTCTGTATCAGACGGCATTTCCGGTGGAATCACAGCGCCGATACCTCACCGTTTTGTGGCAGGGTGATTCTCTTCAGTCGCTCACGGTCCAATCACCTGCCAAGGTTGGCGATGGGCAACGACTCTTTGTTCGATTCCTCCATTGCAACGACCAATTGCCGGGAGATTTGCAAATCACGCTGCCGCAGAACAAGTCGATCACTGTGGGCTACCGGCAGAGTTCGAACTTCATCACGCTGGATCAAGCCTCCTCAACCTTAACTTTTATCCTGCAGAGCAAAAACAATCAACAATGGCGGTGTCAGGCGGATCTGGAACCAACGAATTTCGTGTATACGGTGATCTTCGTAGCAGGACAAAGCGAGACACCTGCGGGCTATCTGCTGCCAGAAGAACAGGAATCAGCAGGTCCCTTAACACCGCTCGATGTGCAGGAAGTGGTCAGTGGGATGGAAGAAACAGCAGCAACTGAATGGGTACAACTGGAACGCAGTGGCAAAACATTGGTGCTGAAAGTCCATAGCCCTTTGCTGCGTCGATGGAGCGCCTCCGTCTTTGATGTGATGGGACGGCAGCTCTGGCATTTTCAGGGTACAGCGCCGTCAGTGGTTCGCATACCAGTGTACCGATGGAGTTCCGGATGGTACTGGATAGTCGTACGTGACACACAGGGACGTCAATGGATTTCTCCCATCGGGTGGTAATTTTGCTATTGCTCGGCTGGTCGTGCTTCTTCCTCCGCCCGCTTCATTCGCAGCCGTGGTCTGAGAAGATAACAGCGCCTACAGAGCCAGTACTGCTTTTGCTTCAGGCGCTGGATGTTCCGGAAGCAGAAGCGGTGCCCCACTGGGATGAGCTTCTCTCCCGCTATCGACTCGATACTATTGCCAGCGCAGTTCCGGATCTGCTGGCTCTCCGCTCTTTACGGAATGCCTACGTTCAGCGGCGCTGGGAGGACACCGACACGCTGGCTGCCCACTGGCTCCGGCAATTCCCCAATTCGCCGTGGAAACCGCTTGTGCTTATTCTCCGAGGCGAAATCGCCCTGCGGCAGCAGCGATATGATACAGCGTATGACTGGTTTACCCGCGCAGCCCAGAGTGCTCAGCGGAACTGGCGCCATCGGCAGGATCCCACCTACCGCCTGTGGGAGGGGTATGCCCGCTATTGGTCTGCTATCGCCCTGGCTCACCAGGGACAATACGAAGATGCTGCGACTCCACTCCGTCACTACTATGCAAGTCATCCGAGCGGGCAGTATGCCGACGATGCGCTGTTCTGGCTAGGACTTTTTGCCGAATCCCGCTTTGCTTTCGATACGGCGATGCAATACTACGATCAGCTTATTACCACCTATCCGCACCGGAATACTGTCTTAGCTGCCCATCTCCGATTAGCCCAATTAGCCTTAATCCAGCGATCTGCCCGTACAGTGCTGGATCACGTGGAAGCTGGCCGCACCATCCTGCAATCCGGAACGCCGTATGAACCCCAGACATATGTACCTTTCCCGAACCGGCAGCTCCAGTATCTGGAAGCAGAAGCGTATGGGCTGCTGGGGCAGTACCAGCAGGCGCTGGACCTGCTGACACCCTTACTGCGCGACACCATTCCCAACACTTATCAGCCATACCTCCAATTCAGCGCTGGCTGGATGGCGCTGAACCTTCGGCGCTACGAAGATGCGCTGCAATTCTTCGACCGCGTTATTTTCGACACTGTATCGCCACCAGTCGTACAGGCAGCTGCCCGATTGTACTACGCCGTTGGTCTCCGATTATCGGGCGATACTGCCGCCGCCGTTCGGATGTTGCAGGGATTGACGCAGCGGCAGGAATATCCATTCCGTGGCGCTGCGCTGCTGGAATTGGGGCAGATTTATTACCAGCAACGGGCTGTTGAACCAGCGCGGTGGGCGCTGGAGCGGGCTGTCAAAGAAGCAACGAATGTTCGAACGCGGGTGCAGGCAGCACTCCTGCTGGGCTCGCTGTATCTGTCGGAACAACTC
>JALWUI010000062.1 GCA_027082775.1 Candidatus Kapaibacterium sp. | reverse complement strand
ATATACGAATTTCCCGGAAAAAAGTTCCACGCAAAGCAATCCTCGAATACCGGCTATGCTTCTAACTGCTGCCGATAGCGCCTGGTCTGCTGATCCACAAATCGGATTGGATCCGGCAATCGGGTTCGGCTGATCCACCGCTGGACCAATTGGACAGCAGTAGGAATAGACACCCGATGTCCCGGCGAGATATACAACGGGCGCACCTTCGTACGACTGCGGAGCACGGCTCCGACAATCCGGTGTTTGTAAAAAAGCCACTGATAACTTCCCCGAATGACACCAACCGGCTTGTGGACACCAACCAATCGGCTTTTCGCACATCCAATGGCAGGCACATTCAGCACAATGCCCAGGTGGGCAGCAATACCGAAGAATCGAGGATGGGCAATGCCCTGTCCATCGACCAGCAGTAAATCTGGCAGCGGAGCTCCGCGTTGAAAAATGGGGAGCAAAACGGGAATTTCTCGGAATGACAAAAGTCCTGGCACATACGGAAATGTTACCTCAGCCGAATGCCGGTAAACAGCCTCAAGGGTTAAAGCGGGCAGGCGAAAAATGGCATAAGTCGCATATGCATGATTCGTTTTCTTGCTGTAACTTACATCCACTGCCCCAATCCGCAGGAGGGTTGCAAAATCGTCATAGATTCGAACCTGCCGTTGCAACTGCTGTTGAATGGCAATAGCTTCCTGAATCGTCGCAGGCTGGGGAAATTCCATCATCGACATCATAACAGGAGGGAATCCCGACACCCCTGCCCGATGCCGGAATTCCCTTCCCTATTCCAAGCGCCCCTTATCCTGCAAAAAGTCCTTGCAGTGCTCGCTTCAGATAGACACGGCCGATATGCTTCCGAAACTCAGCAGAGGCAAAATGATCGGATAAAACATCGACCCCATTTAATGCGGCATTTGCTGCCTCAGCGATCGTTGCATCTGTAGCAGCCTTCCCCTTCAGCGCGTTTTCCGCAGCCGTATCCCGGAAGGCACAACTGGCAACGCCATTGTAAGCAATCCGGATATCCTGTACCTGATTCCCATCGGCGTTTGCCAGAATAGCAATACCGACAACTGCATAGCGAGATGCCGGATGGAAGAATTTGACGTACGTGCTTTTCCAGCCCGAATAGGAGGGAATAGCAACATCCACGATGATTTCACCCGGTTCTAAGGCTGTTTCGTACATATCTTTCAAGAAATCCGTTGCTGCAATGTGCCGTGTTCCGTTCGGACCCTGCACCGTAATCGTTGCCTCTAAAGCCAAAACGGCTGCTGGATAATCCGCACCCGGATCGTTGTGTGCCAGACTTCCGCCGATCGTTCCCATATTGCGAACCTGGACATCGCCAATTACTTTCGCAGCCTGCGCTAACAACGGTGCGTGCTGAGCAATCACATCCGAGGCAGCGATTTCGGCGTGCGTGGTCAGGCTTCCAATGTGCACAGCGCCATCGTCGCCTACGCGGATATACCGGAGTTGCTCGATGGGCCGAATGTCAATCAGTCGGCTGGGACGTGCCAGACGAAGCTTCATCGCCGGGATGAGACTGTGACCGCCGGCTAAGTATCGCGCTTCTCCATCAGCAGACTGATAGAGTGAAATAGCCTCATCGATGCTTTCAGCGACGCGATAATCAAAGGATGCAGGAAACATTGCTTCTATCTCCCCAGTTATGCTACTTGCTGACTGGCTTGAATAGCGGTCCACACCCGCTGCGGCGTCATCGGCATCGGTACGTGTTTCACACCAAACGGTTGCAACGCATCTGCGACTGCATTGGCAACGGCAGCCGTTGCTGCAATGGTCCCGGTTTCACCAGCACCTTTGGCGCCCAGTGGGTTATGCGGACACGGCGTGACCGTATGATCGACCTTAAACATCGGGAATTCATCTGCTCTCGGCATTGCGTATTCTAAGAACGTTCCTGTAAGCAATTGCCCGTTTTCATCATACCGGGCTTCCTCGTACAGCGCCTGTCCAACGCCCTGGACAATACCACCGTGCACCTGCCCTTCGACAACCAGCGGATTCACGATGTTCCCGAAATCATCGACGGCATAATAATCCAGCAACTTCACTTCACCCGTTTCTGGATCCACTTCTACTACCGCTAAGTGCGCACCAAAGGGAAAAGTAAAGTTTTTGGGATCGTAGAAACTTTCCGCTTCCAGTCCCGGTTCCAGATCTGGAGGGTAATTATGCGGAACATAGGCAGCGAGCGCAACTTCCGGGAAGGAAATGGATTTTTCGGTTCCTTTCACGTACCACTTTCCTTCACGAAACTCCAGATCACTTTCGGGTGCTTCCAGCAGGTGAGCAGCAATTTTCGTCGCTTTCTCCAGGATCTTATCTAATGCTCGCACCATAGCCGAACCACCGACTGCGAGGCTGCGGGACCCATACGTTCCCATCCCAAAGGGAATTTCTGCTGTGTCCCCGTGTACAATTTCGACATCCTCCAGTGCAATACCCAATTTATCAGCTACTATCTGGGCAAAGGTTGTCTCGTGCCCCTGCCCGTGAGCGTGGACGCCAACGTATACCGAAACCTTTCCTGTCGGATGCACTCGCACCGTAGCGCTATCATACAGTCCTGCCCGTGCTCCCAGCGCTCCGACGACGGCAGATGGCGCAATACCACACGCCTCAATGTACGTTGACAAACCCAGCCCAATATATCGCCCCTGGGAACGAAGCTCCTGCTGCTTACGCCGCCACTCCGAGTAATTTGCCATCTCCAGCAGCCGATTCAGCGCCGCTTCATAATTGCCGCTGTCATACTGCAAAGCAACCTGCGTTTGATACCCCGGCTGTTCAATTCCATCAAAGGGCGGAATAAAATTCTTCTTGCGAATGTCCGCAGGATCCATATTGAGTTCCCGGGCTGCTAAATCAACGATGCGTTCCAGCAAATAAGTAGCTTCGGGACGACCAGCACCACGGTATGCGTCGACCGGAACGGTGTGGGTAAACACCCCGTAAACTTCGCAATAAATTGCCGGTGTTGTGTAAACACCCTGCAACAGTGTACCATACAGATAGGTAGGAATAGCCGGCGCAAAGGTCGACAAATACGCCCCAAGATTTGCATAGGTTCGGACTTTAAGACCAAGAAACGTTCCGTCGTTTTTCAATGCCAACTGCACTTTTGTTCGATGATCCCGACCGTGCCGATCTGAAAGGAAGCTCTCACTTCGCTCAGCAGTCCATTTGACCGGTCGCTTGAGCTTGCGCGCTGCCCAGGTCACGATAACCTCTTCATTGTAGTGGAAAATTTTGCTGCCAAAGCCACCACCAACATCCGGAGAGACAACCCGAACTTTATGCTCCGGCAATCCCATCACGAAAGCACACAGCAGCAGTCGAATCAAGTGTGGATTCTGGGACGTTGTGTAGAGGGTTGTATGATCTGTTCCCGGATTATAATCTCCAATCGCTGCCCGCGGCTCGATCGCATTGGGAACCAACCGCTGATTTTCCAGCTCTAATTCCACAATTCGATCTGCTTCCTGAAAAGCTGCTTCCGTCTTCGCCTTGTCCCCAATTTCCCAGTCAAAGGCTAAGTTCCGTGGTGCATCATCGTGCACTAAGGGAGCACCATCTTCTACCGCCTTCTGGGGATCCACCACAGCAGGAAGTTCTTCATACTCAATCGTCAATAGTTCGGCAGCATCTTTCGCCTGCTCGCGAGTCTCAGCAATAATCACCGCCACGGGTTCGCCAACGTGTCGCACCTTGTCCACAGCAATCACCGGATGCTTGGGTTCTTTCATCTGCGTTCCGTCCCGGAAATTCACCTGCCAGCCACAGGGTAAGCCACCAATCCCGTCTGCTTCCAGATCTTTCCCTGTGAGGACCGCAATAACACCGGGAGCTGTGCTGGCCTGGCTGGTATCAATGGACAAAATCTTGGCGTGAGCGTATGGACTGCGAACAATATAAGCGTACACCATTCCCGGTAGTTTGATATCATCCACGTAGCGTCCGCGGCCAGTAATAAACCGATGATCCTCAACTCGCCGAACGGGTTTTCCGACATAGGTTGTCATCGCTTCACTCCTCGTTTATTTTAACTGCTCATTTTCGCGGCTGCATACTGAACGGCTTTCACGATATTTTGATAGCCAGTGCATCGGCAGAAATTCCCTTCCAGCGCGTGACGGATCTCCGCCTCCGAAGGATTGGGATTGCGCTGTAGCAGATCATAAGCGGTCATAATCATTCCGGGTGTACAGAAACCGCACTGCAAGCCGTGTTCTTCGCGAAACCCTTCCTGAATTGGATGGAGCTTACCATTCTGCTCCAGCCCTTCAACTGTAAGAATCTCAGCGCCATCAGCCTGAACCGCTAAAAGGGTGCAGGATTTTACCGCTTTTCCGTTCAGGATAACCGTACACGCACCACAACTGCTGGTGTCACACCCAACGTGCGTTCCGGTAAGATCCAGAACATCACGCAGAAAATGGACCAGCAGCATCCGCGGATCAACTTCCGCTTCATACTGCCTACTATTAACCGTTACCTTGATCGGGACTCCCATTCTCAGCTCCTACTTTGTTGAACGATCTGGGTTTTCTGCCTTTATCACATTTGCCAGGTTGTCAAAGAATTCGTCGATCATCTTTTTGGCAGTCGGCAAAGCAAAACGCTGCCCTACGGACATCAACATCCCTCCTAACTGCGCACTGCCTTCATAACGGACTTCTGTTGTATTCTCGCCGGCTGCCGACAACTCAATCCGCGCCGTGGCATTCACATTCCCGATGTTGCTCCGCACTTTCATTCGCAGTTCCATTGCTTTGGGCGGCTCGACATCCAGTACTTCGACCGTCCCCGTAAACTTACCACTCAATGGACCAATTTTGACCGCATATTCCGCCTCATACTTCTGTCCATTCTCACTCTCAATAGGGATAAGGCGTTGAATACCGGGAGTTGCCTGGGTGAGTACGGAAGGATCGTGGAGAATTTGCCATACTTCTGCTGGACTGGCGGGAAGGAGCTTCGTCCCCGTTATCCTCATTCACACGCCCTCTTTTTCTTCGTTCGCCTGCAAAACTTAAAATAATTTACAAAACTTTGCGGAAATAAACACCCAACACTACAAAAAGCCTTCTTCATCTTTCTTTTCCGGATTCCGCCCCCTGAATGCTGCACCGTTCTCCGCCAGCGTAAATGTTGAACCGGTTGTGGCGACAAAATGCTATAAGCAGTAGCCCGGCTTCTCGCGCCAGATGAACTGCCAGTGAAGAAGGAGCACCAACAGCGCAGACAGCGGGAATGCCTGCTCGAACAGCTTTATGGATCAGCTCGAATCCTGCACGACCACTCAATACTAAGAGCAATGGTTCTGTGTTGGGAATATTTCCCTGCTGGAACATAAAGCCGATCAATTTATCAACGGCATTGTGCCGTCCAACATCCTCAAAGGTAGCAATATGCTGTGCTTGCGCCGTGAACAGGGATGCTGCATGCGTTCCCCCCGTCGATTGAAACAGTGGTTGATGATGGGCTGCGGCGGCAGCGGCAGTGCGGACAACATCGGGCGTCAGGAGGATGGAAGGTAACTGATGACGAACCGATCGAAACACCCGGTCAATAACGTCGCCCCCACAAATGCCGCAGGCAGTAGAACGGTACTGTGTCATCCGCCACGGTTGTTCCGGGATGGTAGTTGTAAGTTCCACAACGACCAGATTTGGTTCAACCTGTGTAATGCTACGGACATCCTGTTTCGCTGTAATAACCCCTTCTGAATACAGCAAGCCCAGACTGAGTTCACTGTCATTGCCGGGTGTGCGCATCGTAATGCCCAGCGATCGACGCTGCTTCCCGGATTGGACCTGAATCTCCAGTGGCTCTTCAACGGCGATCCGATCGTCTTCCTCCTCCACTGTTTGCTCCGATACCACCACTTTGCGAACGGATATGACCGGCTGCCGTTGCATTGTTTCTGGACATCACGCTCGCAGGACTTCAACGATGGTATCCCGATAGGCTGGAATGCCGCATTGCGGATCTGTTTTGCCCCGCTGGATAAGGACGTTCGCTTCGGGCCAAAAGGCAACGACAGTTTGTGGATACACGTTGCCCGACCGTAGTATTCCTGTAAGCTCACCGGTGGCGGAACGCAATCGAATTCGATCCCCGTCCCGTAATCCCAGTTCTTTTATGTCGGCTGGATTCATTAGAATGGTGTGTCGATCGGTTCCCGTCAACGTATCGATGTTGTCAAAAATGATGCTGTTAAACTGTTTTCCCCGGCGGGTTGTTAATCGGAACCTGCCAGGCGGAACGGCATTATCCGGAAGCTCAATAGCGGCAAAGCGGGCTTTGCCATCAGGTGTTCCAAATTGATAGTTCTCGCACAGGCGCTCTCCGCCCCATTGAAAGGAATCCCCCTTTTTCCGAAGATGCTGAATTCCATCGTACAATGGAATGACGCGGGCGATCTCCTCACGAATAGCCTGTGTGGAGTCAAAGGTAATTTTTCCTGCGTCATCCGGTTTGACCTGCTGTGCAATTTCGATCAGTACCCGCCATTCATCCCGTGCTTCTGGCACCCGTGGACCCGGAATTTCCGGATTAAAGATAACGCGACGTTCCGTTGAGGTTTCCGTATTCCCTCCTGCCATTTCATATCGCGTCGTTGCAGGAAGAATCAGCACCATTTCCCGTGCATCGACAAACATCTGAGGATTGAGCACGATATCGTGATGAATTCGCAAAGGAATCTTTGTCAGCGCATCCCGAACATAGAGAGAATCTGGCAGGACGGCAAACAGATTGCTGCCGGCAGCATACAATACGTCGATTTCGCCGTTGGCAGCAGCGTCAATGGTATCCACTATAAATTGCCCTCGCCAATCCGGCACAGCAAATCCCCACTGGCTGGCAAAGCGTTCAGCGGTCTCTGTTGCAATGGGCACGCCACCCGGAAAGTGGGTTGGAACTGCTCCCATCTCTGCTCCGCCCTGCACGCCCGAATGTCCTCGAATCGCCATCAGTCCCGTGCCCGGTTTGCCCACCATTCCTCGCGCCAAGGCAACATTCGCAATAGCACGAACATTCTGCACGCCGAACTCGTGCATTGTGACCCCCATCGACCAGACAAAGATAACACGCTCACTCCGGGCGTAGAACTCCGCAAAGTCCCGAATCCGCGTCCGCGATAAACCCGAATGCCGTTCAATCGCTTCCCACGAAAGCTGTTCTATCAGCGCTCGCAGTTCTTCCCAACCAACTGTATAGCGTTCAACAATATCCTGCTTTATTCCACCTATGTCAATGAGCCATTTCAGCACGCCGTGGAAAAAGGCGATGTCA
>JALWUI010000061.1 GCA_027082775.1 Candidatus Kapaibacterium sp. | reverse complement strand
GTTCATTACCGGTCGAGAGTATGGGTGGTGGTCAATCCTTCGATGAAGGAGGGGTGGGGAATTACGAACATTGAAGCCAATGCCTGCGGAACACCGGTCGTGTCTGCTGACGTTCCCGGATTGCGGGATTCGGTGCGGCATCAGGAAACGGGATTGTTGTATCCGTATGGCGATATCGAGGCTCTGGCAGCAGCCATACGAGCTATCTGGGAATCTGAGCCGTTGCGGCACCGTCTCTCCGAAGGAGCCGTTCGGTGGGCACGCCGATTTGATTGGGAAGATTCTGCAGCGAAGATGGAAGAGTTTTTGCGGAACGTTATCGATCGGGTACATCGGGAAGTGCTATTCGACAGGGTGGTGGAGAAATGAGGATAAAGATGAGAAAAAGGTTTTGTTAATGCTCTACCGTAAGAATGCGCAGGCACAGGGAAAAACAGGGTGAAGCAAAAAGATGGCGAGAAGTGATCGAGCAGCTTCCAGGATTGTGAGAAACCGGGTAGTGCTACTGGTGGGAGTGGGGGTTCTCCTGATGGCTGGATGCCGTCAGCCAGGAGAGGAGATTGCGGGAAACTATAGGTTTCGGATACAGGCTGGAGGATTAGAGCGTGAGTACCTTGTTCACGTTCCTCCGCAGTATAGCCCGGATCGGCCAACGCCGGTAGTGATGATGTTTCATGGTGGGGGAGGAACAGCCCAGAGTGCGATGGTGGAAACTAAGTGGGATACGAAAGCAGCTCAGGAGGGCTTTCTTGCGGTGTTTCCAGAGGGATCGCGCCCCAATCCGGAACGGCCTGCAAGTTTTTTAGAAAATCCTCAAACATGGAACGATGGGTCCGGACGCGAAAATGTGGGAGCTGTGCAGCGCAATGTGGATGATGTTGCGTTCATAACGGCATTGCTTGCAGATATAATGGCTCGGTTCAACGTAGATCGTAGGCGCATTTATGCTGTTGGATTTTCCAATGGAGGGGCAATGGTGTTTCGTCTTGGGAGGGAACTGTCCAGCTTTCTTGCCGCCATCGCCTGCGTTGCCGCTACCGATTGGTTGGATACGCCGGAGGTTGCCACTCCTGTTGCAATGCTGTATATGACGGGTACCGCCGATCCGCTGAATCCGATAGATGGTGGCGAAGTGTTTATTGGACAGAGGAGTTATGGTGTGAAACCACCTGTGCAGCAAAGCATAGACAAATGGGTGGAAATGCTGGGATGTCCTGCTGATCCTATTACTATCTATGCCAGTGATGGAGTGCTTGGTGTTACGTACCGTCCCTGTACAGAAGAATCAGAGGTTGTGTTGTATACCATCGATGGATTGGGACATTGGTGGCCAGGATGGATTCCACCCAAAGAGTATCCATCGTGGTTGAGGGACATTTTCGGGGAACCTTCCGATAAGATTATGGCGACCGAGATTATCTGGGAGTTTTTCCGAAGACATCAGAAAAAGTGAGCATTGGTTCTTTTCAAGAAATAAACCTTCGCGTCTGGCGACTGCGTTAATAGGAAGTTGATCGTGTTCCCACCGGTACCACTGTTAGCGTGAAATCCGGCTATCTGGGAGGAACGAAGCACACTATCTGCTGCGTAAGTGTTGTCCAGCAATTGCGACGTAATGCAGAAAGTTGAGCCGCTTGTAGTTTTTATGGGTTAGTGATTCATTGCGCAGGATTGCATAAATTTGTTTTCGAGGAGTTGGTAGCGTTTTGGATAAAGACAATGAACGGAGAGCAGGTAAAGGAGAAGATAGCCTGATCGTACGGGGAGAGTTGTAAGCGACTTGGAAGCGGCTATACCCACCTGCTGGTATTTTTGTGTCCAGGTTCAGTGGTTTGCTCTTCGTTTTGATCTTGCCGAAATGTTTTGTTGGATAAACCAGTGGAGGAGGAGAATGTGTTCCTGGTCCTCTGTACAGATTGGCGTACTTTGCGCGGCGATGATGGTAATTGCAAGTGGGCATATCGCGGCGCAAGTTCCAACCGTTATCAGTTATCAGGGTATTCTGACCGATGCCAATGGCATTGCATTGCCCGATGGAGAGTATGATGTAACCTTTCAGCTCTATGCGCAGCCGACCGGTGGCGCTGCACTGTGGAGTGAGACACAACGAATTCGGATGGAGAAGGGAGTGTTCAACGTCATTTTGGGCAGTGTCAACGCTCTGAATGGTATGGACTTTTCGCAACCGCTCTGGCTGGGCATTACCGTTGCAGGACAGGAGGAGTTCCGTCCAAGAGTGCAACTGACGGCTGTTCCGTATAGTTTGATGGCAAAGCGCGTGGAGCAGGATGCCATCGGCACTTTTGAGATCGCTGATGGAAGTATTACGCTGTCGAAAATCAATACGGAAGGAGCGAGCAAAGGGCAGATAATGAAATTCGATGGCGATCGATTAGTCTGGGATTGGGATCTGGCTACGGCGTTTACCCTCCCATTTCAGGATACCGTGACGCTTACAGATGTTCCTGCTTTCTGGATTGTGCAAAAGGGAGTGGCGCCTGTTGCCCGATTCGAAGCTCGCAATGATGGAGCCGGAAGTGTGCTCGAAGTCATCAATGAAGGTCCGGCGCCAGCGATTGAGGTAGAAAATCGTTTCCCTGTCCGTTTCGATGCCAGTGCCATTCGGGCAGTGAATGAAGGCATAGCACCCACCATTTATGTCAGCAACACCGGAGATCTGGCTGATGGTTCCGCTATTGTTGCTTATAGCGAGAGTGACCCTCAGAACAATGATCCGTCGGCGGGTAGTGCAACGATCGTGGCAGCGCACGGAGAGGGATGGGGAGCGGCGATTGAAGCAAGCAACTTTGGCAAGGGTGGAGCAGCAGAGCTGTATGCGGATACCAGCAGTCGCTCAGTAACGCTTGATGTAGAAAGTTTTTCTCGCTATCACAGTACCGTTGCTCGCTTTGCCTACGGTCCGGTAGCGGGCAATTATACGCCGAACCAGCCAGTGGTTGAAATCTGGAAAAGGGGATATGCCTCAGATGTATTGCGGGTGATCGATTCTCTGGGCAGTGGATATACAGCAGCATTCTATAAACCGCGGGATGCTCAGACGGGACAGTTGCGGAACAAGGCGGTGTTGTATGCGGAAGGAGCAACCGATCGGTATTTCGACGCACCGATTGCCCGGTTGAAACAGACAGGGAGTGGCTATGGTTTGATGGTGGATTTGACAGATTCCGGATCCGTGGCTGCGGGCGTTGTAGTGCAGCATCAGGGACGGGGAACGGGAGTGAAGGTGGTCACCGAGCGGTTGCAGGAATCGCTCCAGACACCAGATATCGAGGCATCGCTCTATGTAGAGAACCGTTCTCACTCTTCCAGCCCTGTTGTGTTTGTCTACAATAAATCCAACAATTCGACAGGGGTGGCGTTAGATGTGTTGCAGCAAGGAGGTGGCATTGCGTTGCGAGTGGTACGAGCTGATACGAGTCATTCAACTTCCGCAGCTCTTTTTAAGGGATGGACAAACGGCACGCCGGGTTCTGATCCGTACGCTGATGACGCAGTTGTACGTATCGAATCCGACTACATGGGATTTGTTGCGGGCGTTGCTCTCTCAGTGAAAGGCGGGGTTGTGATGGAAAGTCGTGGGTTTTTCCCGGCGTTGCGCTTGCGCGCTAATCCGCCAATGATCACTGCTCTGGTGGTTGATACCGGAAGCGTTGAATTTGGCGATGATCTGCAGGTTGATGGTTCGATCAATTCTGATACGCGTATAACGGTGGGCGGGGTTGGACTGAACAGTGTTGTTATTCAACGGACGTTTACTCAGTTTCCCGGCGATCTTTCCGTTGGAGGCAACGTGGGGATCAGCGGCAATTTGACGGTCTCTGGCACCGTCACAAAAGGCGGTGGAAGCTTCCGAATCGATCATCCGCTGGATCCTGAGAACAAGTATCTCTACCACTTCTTTGTGGAAAGTCCTGAGATGAAGAATGTGTACGATGGTATTGTCGTGTGCGATCAGCGCGGGGAGGCAGTTGTCGAACTACCGGAGTGGTTCGAAGCGTTAAACGAGGACTTCCGGTATCAGCTAACGTGTGTTGGTGGCTATGCGCCGGTGTATATCAAGGAAGAAATTCGAGACAATCGGTTTGTGATTGCTGGGGGAAAACCGGGATTAAAAGTGTCCTGGCAGGTGACCGGCGTCCGGAAAGATAAGTGGGCATTGGAGCATCGGATGCCGATCGAACAGGAAAAACCCAGAAGTCAACGGATGGGGGTGCAACGATGAAACGCTGTAAAACATTTCTGCTGTGGTGGGTGCTGCTGACCCCGATGTGGGGACAGAGCATTTTCTGGGGTGGAGGCAGCGTGGGAGCCGGTGCTCAGTGGGCAGCAACAGCGCAGCAGCGGCTGCTATCGCACGTAAGCAGCTACGCTACTGGTGTTGCTATGGCGGGTTCAGCATTGGAATACGGGGGATTTCTCTACTGGATTGGAAGACCTTTGCCGCTGGGGGTTGCGGATACTTTATCTTCTGCTGCAATGATTGTGCATAGGATACGATATGATCGAGAAACAATTACCCTGTTGGGAGTTGCCAATGCTACGGGTTTTATCAAGATCGATCTAGCCACAGTGGCGGGGGCGAAGGTAGCACGGTATCGCTTTCGATATACTTCGGGTAAGATCATCTTCTCCCTTCCTATTCCCGATCTCAGCAACGGAGTGTACATCATCCGCTGGCAGACTTCAACCCATACAGGTACAACAATGGTCCCTGTGGTGCGATAAAGTCCTGCCATTGCAGAGGGCTTGGATGCTTGTGTAAAACGGGATGTGAAGAGACTTCGCGATGGAGGAAGTTAGTGTTTGTTTGAGAGGGTAAAAGAGCAAAGAAGGAGCTCACGAGCTGTTTTATCTGTGTAAACCTGTGTGGTAGCGGAATACCATCACCGGGGCATTTTGTCATTGGTGGTCGTCAGAAAAATCCTACAGAGAAGTCGGAATTTTTCTGTTGACCTGGAAGCATTGAAGTGCTAAGTTTGCATTTAAGTAAGTGGAAATATCACGCAGTCCGTAGAGTGAGTCGAACAACAAGGAGCCGCAGTGATGAAAGCACCTGTATTTTTTGGTTTTTTCGTTGCAATGGTTCTTGGAGTATGGCACCACACAGGATACGCGCAGGTACGGGATTGTATCCCACCACCGGATCAATTGGTGGCCTGGTGGCCTATGGATGATCCTGCCGGAGTGCATCAAATTGAGGATATTATCGCTGATCCGGTGTTTAACAATGGGGTCCTTACTGGACCGTTGCCATCGGTTCCGGGGAAGGTGCAGACAGCTTTGCAATTTGATGGTTCCACCTGGGTGAGGGTTTATGATCATCCCAGTTTAGATTTCGGAGATAAAGACGAGTTCACCATCGACTTTTGGCTTCTGCCCAGGGCACAGCAAAATTATCCTCAGTGGTTGTTGCGCAAAGTAGACAGCCTCTCACCGAATATTTATGTGGGATATGAAGTGTATTTGATTCAGAATCGTATTGGCCTTGGTCTTGGTTCTGCTATAGGGGGTTATGACTACGTAATTCCGGCGCCAACTCTGTTTAATGGGGAATGGCACCATGTAGCGATCGTTGTGAGAAGGGATACCGCACCTCTGCATCCAGTTGTTACATTTTTTATCGACGGGAACTTGCATACAACGATACCAACGCCGGCTGGACACCCTGGAATTTCCAGTCTGGAAAACGCGGCAGATCTGAGCATTGGAGAGGGGTATATGGGGAGGATTGATGAGTTAGAAATTTTTCGGCGAGGACTTCAGGAGAAGGAGATACGTGATATTGCGGATGCGGGATCTGCTGGCAAGTGTAAATCAGCAGAATGTAAAGTTCAAGGGGAGTTATGGTTTCAGGGAACTGATAGTCTGACAGGCTGTTGTCGATATGAATTATGGATTACCAATCATCGTTCCGATGTGTGGGAGATTACGTGGAGCGTTGGGGGAGCTCAAGTTGTCAGTTATGGTGCTTTAGGACCAACGCAGTATGCTGCTTTAGGTGTCTTCAAACGAACTACTACTCCCTATCCGATTGGCACGAACCCCATTGGATACTTCTGCCTGCAGCAACCACCTGGCGGTAGCGGGATCTTTACGGTCACAATTCTGTTCCGCGATAGAGAAAGACAGGTTGTGTGCAAACAGACACTGAGATCAGATATCCCATGCATTGCTGAGAATCCAGTGGATTCCTGCCATACCAATGAGCTGGTTTTGAACACAGGATATGATCCGATGACAGCTACTGCATTACCTGTAGGAGTACCCGATCCATATTGGATTGTTGTTTCTGATCCGTTGCCGGGGACAATTGAGCCTCGACCGGCAACAACAATTCAAAAATATTCATCATGGGCGGGTCCCTTGACAAATTCCCGATGGATAGCTGTGTACGGTTCGTCCTCCAACAATGTTAATGGTACATATGTCTACCGGCGTTGTGTCTGTGCTGATAGCAGTGGCGTTGGACGGTTAAAATTAGAGGTATATGCTGATGATACAGTGGCAGTGTTCTGGAATGGGCAAAAAATTGGTAGCCGTGGAGCAGGAGCTTATCTCTTCCCAGCTTTGGTGATTGATACTATCCTCGCCATCGTGCAGGGTGAAAACTGTCTTGAAATTGTTGTTGAAAATACAGGACAATATGCTCATGGGTTAAATGTAGCAGGTAGTTTAACATCGGCACTACACGGCAGCTTACGAGTTGATTCTTGTTGCAATCCCAGAGCGTGGATTCAGGGACAAAAATTCTTCGATTTTAACTGCAATGGACAAGTGGATCCGGGTGATTTTGCATTCCCTGGGTGGACGATCCAGGCGCTCAGTGCAACCGGTATTACGTATTCAGGGGTAACGGGCAGTGATGGCTGGTACAATATTTCTGTTCCTCCGGGAACCTATACGGTTTCAGAGATAGTACAGCCTGGATATACTCCCTCGGCAGGGGGACCGTATGTAGTAACGGTTCAGGCAGGTGATGTCGTGCAATATGACTTTCTCAATTGTACCAGTACTCAGGTTTCGTGTGATACGCTTGGACAGGTGACGCTGGATAGCAGTTGTTGTGCTTTTACGTTGCCAATATTTTTAGCTGATCCTGCTGATGGAATTTCCCAGATTAATTGGAGCCTCAGTGGAGGGACAATGGAAAGTATCCTGAGTATACCCTGTCCTCCAATGTTAACTCCGAATCCGCCGTTTGGTGCTGTCAGTGGATCCATCGCTTATTCTACTCCCTGTGTAGCGTCTCCTGTGTCCCTGACCTTTGAGGTTACTCCAACGCTGGCAAGTGGTGTTGTAACACTGGTGCTGGAGATTATCCATGTCAGTGGACAGGTATGCTACGATACAGTACAGCTTCATTGTGCAAGAGCACCAATCACGCGGTGTGATTCTCTGGCGGTGTTCCCATTCGTATACCCGGGTTTGAACAAATCAGGACGAACATTTGTCATTCACAATCAGAAACAACCTCCTTCACCAATTCAGCAAGTGCTCATCCAACTAATACCAGATCCATTCCCGCAGGATCCAAACTTCAAGTGGGATGGAGGGGGATTGCTGGTTGACGGTAATAGTCGAAACTGGAGTGTTTTCAACAGTGGATCTCCGTATTATAGCCGGATTGAGATGGATTGCGGCAATAATCCTAATGCACCACAGGGACTGGCAGCAAATAATACCGTTCGGTTTAATTTAGGTGTGGATTACACACTGAACTGGGTTGGTAGTGTAGTATTAACGATTATTCATTGCGATGGAGATACGTGTCAGGTAACTTATGATCCCTGGTGTGCAAAGAGGGATCCTCAAGAGTGTTGGATTCTTGATACTATTCCTCTCATTCAGGCAAACATCTTCCTGGGAAATCTGATCGGTGGTGCCTGGACAATTCGAGATGTAAAGCAAGAAGTGTGCTATGTGGTTATCGCCGTCGATCCAAAGATTCGAGAGGCGAAGGCTGTGGAATTTCTCAGCGGGAGTCTTTTGCTTCCTCAAGCAACCAGTGAGCTGTTGTACGACTCAACTCAGCGGCGTGTTGTGGGCATCCGGCTATGGAAGCCGTGTTATTATCCTACCGATAGCATTCCACTGACGGCAATGGTGAAAGTGGCTGAAGGGGTGAAACAGGTCCCGTTGCAGGTAATGCTCTATGACCGCAATGCAAATCCAATCAGCGATACGATTGTGAATGCTACAATTCCAGTGACCGGGATGGAAGATCGCGCCTGGAAAGCAGGACGATCAGAGCTCCGGCTCATTCCCAATCCAGCATTGGAAGAGGTTCGATTGGAATTTATGCTGACACAGCCGGGATGGGTCGTATTAACCCTAGTGGATGCCAAAGGTGCGATCATTGGTCGGTGGCGAGAGTACTATGGGATGAGAGGGAAGCAGTATATGGGGGTCAGCACGCGCCAACTAAGTGCTGGGAGTTATGTAGTACAACTCCAGCTTCCGGGAGGAGTAATATTAACAGCACCACTGACTATTGTGCGGTAAGGGTGTATATGACGGACCGGAGAGCAAACAGCGAACCCCGATACTTCTGAGTATCGGGGTTTTTTGATGGTGTAGACGCTATGTTGTATTGCACATAGGGATTTGTGTGGGAGAGGCTCAAATTTTGAATGGTCGTATCCAGATCAAAGGATAGGGGAGACGAGACAACTTTCTGGAACTATCCTTGAGAACGGGATAGCGCCAACGCGGAGCGTAGATCACCATCAGTACGCCATCCCTGTCCTAAACTTTGCGTATTTTTGCCTCCAATTTTGCAAAGGAAGTGGCTGAAGAACCGGAGAAAATGAATGAAGTACGGTTTTGCAACCAGAGCAATTCACGCAGGGCAGGAGCCGGATCCGCTGACCGGTGCGGTTGTAGTTCCGCTGTATCAGACCTCGACATATGAGCAGGAAGCAGTAGGAAAGCATCGAGGGTATGAGTATTCCCGGACGCAGAATCCAACGCGGGCAGCGTGGGAAAAGAACCTGGCTGCGCTGGAGGAAGGAACGGCAGCTTTTGCTTTTGCCAGCGGTATGGCAGCGATCGACGCAGTGTTGCGACTGCTCCCGCCGGAATCGTACGTTCTGGCAGCGGAAGATATGTACGGCGGAACGTATCGGCTTTTTCAGCAAGTGCTGGCACAAACGGGACTGGAGTTTCAGTATGTGGATATGACCGATCTGGACACAGTACGGGCAGCAGTTCGCTCGGATACCCGGATGATTTATGCGGAAACGCCGACGAATCCAACGATGCGGCTAACGGATATTGCTGCGGTGAGCGAGATTGCGCGCCAGCACCGGCTACTGTTTGTCGTAGACAACACTTTTATGAGTCCGTATTTCCAGCGCCCGCTGACGCTCGGAGCTGATATCGTGATCCATTCGGTGACCAAATACCTTGGAGGACACAGCGATCTGGTTGGAGGAGCAGTCGTTGTCAAAGATTCAGCGATTGCTGAGCAACTCCAGTTTCTTCAGAATGCCGTTGGAGCAGTTCCGTCGCCTTTTGATTGCTGGTTATGTCTCCGATCGGTGAAGACCTTAGCAGTGCGGATGGAACAGCATCAGAAAAATGCTCTTGCTATTGCCCAATTGTGCGAAGAGCATCCGGCAGTTCACACTGTCTATTATCCCGGATTACCGTCGCATCCACAGCATACGCTGGCGCAGCGCCAGATGACAGGTTTCGGAGGAATGCTTTCCATTGATTTGGGGAGCAGGGAAAGAGCCTTTGCTTTTATTGACCATTTGCAGATTTTCACGCTGGCTGAATCGCTGGGAGGCGTCGAATCACTGGTGTGTTATCCAGTGACAATGACGCACGCATCGGTACCGGAGTCGCTCCGACGCCGCCTGGGCATTACCGAAGGATTGGTGCGATTGTCGTGTGGCATTGAGGATACAAACGATCTGGTAGCAGATGTGCAGCAAGCTTTGGACGCTATTGCATAAGCGGGAGGAAAGGAATGTGGCGCCGACGCTCTTTCTGGCTGGGGATCCTGATCGTAATGGTGCTATTGTCTGTTGATCTCTGGCACTGGTATCGACCACCGACGCTGGGGTGGTTGGGATTACCTCCGTGGGTGTTCTATATCGCTGCTTTGCACGGAGCTTTAATTGGCATTGTCTGGGCACTGTGGAGAGCAGTTGGACAACAAGAAAAGCAGCAATGATCTATGTTGCTCTGATTGCCTATGTCCTGATTACACTTGCCCTGGGATTGATTGCCCGGCGAATGGAAGTGGCGAAAACACCAGAGGATTACTTTTTAGCGAATCGGGGATTGGGGATTCTGTTGTTGTTTTTTACGATGATCGCTACGAATTTCAGTGCGTTCTTTTTTCTCGGATTTGCCGGAGCTGGATACCGCATTGGACTGAGTTACTATGCGATGATGGCGTATGGTACGGCATTGGTTGTGTTTTCCATTTTCTTCGTAGGATTCCCTGTGTGGCGGCAGGGAAAGCAATTAGGATGTATTACGCCGGCAGAGTTGATCGAGAAAAAACTCCGATCCAAACCCTTAGCGCTGCTCTTTATGGCAGTGATGGTTGTGTTTACGTTACCGTACATTGCGATTCAGCCGATTGGAGCAGGGTATCTGCTGGAGCAGTTGACTGGCGGCGAAATTCCCTATTTCTGGGGTGCTTTCCTGCTGACGGCTGTAATGGTTGCTTACGTATGGTTGGGTGGGATGCGAAGTGTGGCACTGACCGATGCGTTTCAGGGCATTCTGATGTTTGTTTTTATGTTCCTTGCGCTGTTTACAATTGCCGAAGCTCTGGGTGGATTTGCGCAGGCAAATGTGGCAGCGTGGCACCAACATCCACCGCTGTTTTCCCGTGAAGGGGTCGATGGGTACTTTACGCCTCAGAAGTGGATCAGTTTTATGATTCTGTGGATTGTCAGCATTCCAATGTTCCCGCAGATTTTTATGCGGTACTACACTGCCCGGAGTGCGCGGGGACTCTACATCACCGCACTGCTGTACCCGGTCGTTACCGTCACGTTGTTTCTCTGTCCGGTACTGATTGGTATCTGGGGACATCTGAAATTTCCGGGGTTGGAAGGAAAAGCTTCAGATCAGATTTTGCCAATGATGCTGAGTGCGTATGCGCCGGAATGGGTCCCGCCGCTGGTGATGATGGGTGCCCTGGCAGCCTTTATGTCCACGATGGATTCTCAGCTTTTAGCGCTGAGTTCAATGTTGACGCGGGATGTGTACACCGATCTTCTGGCGCCGACAGCGCCGCTGGAACGACAGACAAGACTGGGTAGATGGTTGGTCGTCATATTGGCAGTCATTGGATTGGCAATTGCCGTGCAGCCGCCGGCGACGATCTTTGCAATCGCGAAAAGTGCGTTTACTGGATTGGCAGTTTTGTTTCCAACCACGATCGCAGCGCTGTACTTTGCAGATCGAGTGCATCCTCTGAGCTGCATTCTGTCCATTCTCTTCGGTGAGTTGTTGTTAGCTGGATTTCTTCTGAAGTTGATTCCCTCGGAATGGACGCTTGGATTCCTGGAGGTTGTGCCAATCCTGATTGGTGCAACTGCTGTGCTACTTGGCAGCAATGTACTTTTGCGCTCCAGAAAATGAGGACAGCGTCAAGGGAAGAGTTTTCCGGCGGATTTCTTAGACAGAAAAAAAAAGACCACCTCCTCGCTGGGTGAGGAGGTGGGGGAAATTGTCAAACTTCTTCTTCTTCGCTGATCACCCAGATTTTCAATGTAGCTATGACCTCCGGATGGAGGCGAATCTTCACATCGAAGATCCCCAGGGACTTAATCGGTTCGTCAATGATAATCGAGCGTCGGTCGATAACGTAACCCAGCAGTTCCAATTCTTTGGAGATCATCTGCGGGGTAACGCTTCCGAAGAGGCGACCACCTTCACCAACTTTCATTGGGACAGTAATTTGCAGAGTACTGAGTTGTTCAGCCAATTCCTGAGCGTTCGCAATTTCTTGCTGCTTCCGCTGTTCGTATCGCTTTTTCTCCTGTTCGATCAGCTTCAGTGCTTTCGGAGAAGCATAATAAGCAAGACCGCGCGGGATCAGGTAGTTCCGAGCGTATCCGTCTTTGACATTGACTACGTCACCGATGGAGCCCAGATCGGGAACATCTTGCCGCAGAACAACTTTCATTGCTGGTTCTCCTCTGTTGTCGGTTCAACTTCTTCGGATGTTGATTCTTCCGCTGGTGAAGAGGCTGTTTCCTCGGCAGGACTTTCAGCCGATACGGCGATTTCTTCCTCTGAGGCAATTGCTTCTTCGATGGCTTCCATCTGGTAGTCGCTCTCGGTTGGTGCTGTTAGTCCCTTCGCTGCAATCCACTGGTCGCGGTATTCGATTCCCCGTTTGTCGAGGCGAACCGTCAGGAAGCGAAGGATATTTTCTTCCAGTCGGAAGAATCGCTCCAGCAGTGCAGGGAGGAGAGGAGGGGCATCATAGTAGACGTAGATGTAGTAGCCGTTGACTTTCTTTTCGATGGGGTATGCCAAACGGCGGCGTCCCATCTGTTGCCACGCGATGATTTCGCCCCCGTTGTTGCGGATGAGGTTCAGCACTTCTTTGGTAAGCTGCTGAACCATAAATTCTTCCAGTCCGCCGTTGATAATGAAGGTTGTTTCGTACCGCCGTTTTTCAATCATCATTACTCCTCTGGTTGTGTAACAAAAAACAGCCCTCTTCTCAAACTGGAAGAGGGCAGGAGTTTTTCAAAGACAGGTCTAAGACGACAAACAGAAGAAATTCCTGTGTTTACTTGGATTTGGGTTTGCAGCAGTCAGAAGTGTTGCAGACGTGTTTCTTCTTTGGTTTTGCCGGTGCTTCAGCATTATCGGTCGCAGCCTGGTCGCCTGTGCCCAGGAAAACGGTGTATTCGGTTTTCTGGAGAGCAGCAAGAATCTTCTTCTCGTCCACCTTTGCGGGATCATAGCTTACTTTGGCAACACCATCTTTGAGGGAGACATCACAATCTAGAACACCGTCGACGGAGAGGGCTGCTTTCTTTACCTTGGAGACACACCCCATGCACATCATTCCCTTGACGGTAAAGGTTGCCACTTTCTTCGAGGAAGTTGCCACTTCCGACTGTTGTGCCACTGCTGTAAAAGCGAAAAATGCAAGGGCAAGAAACGCTGAGAGAATGATTGAGCGGTACATACGCTGCTCCGTTTTTTGTTAAACATTTCCAGAAAAGTTGAGCGTTAACACGAACAGAGAGGTGTTTTATTTGTAACCTGCGTGACAGTTGCAGCGGGTGCGCCGGTTTCGATCTTTGTGTGTTCTTCGTTCCACAACCAGAGTAGCTGAAGTGTTGCATAGTCATTGGCGTAGGCTTACCGGTCAGGGGTAGTTCGGGATTCGTCGCTCTCATCCTGATGATTACTGGCGGCTTTCAGAAGCTGCTGCAGGTAGGCAGCATTGTGCGGCGCATACGCATTGACGGTGTTGTTAAAGTAGATCCATCCACTCTGGATGTGGAGCTGACGGAGACGTTGTGCCAATGAGCGGAGTTCAGTGTCCGAGAAGTTCTGACGATACCACGGATCGCCGTGGATGCGTAGATAGAGCTGGTTGTTGGTCACGATGAACCGGGAAGGAAAGTGCGGGGCAATGACCGAGCAGAACACAAGCTGATGGTGCTCGCACCATTCAATCCACTCTGGAATCCACCACCCTGGATGGCGAAACTCACAGGCGATCATCGCATCCGTGCGTTCCCGAAGCTGCGCTAAGTGCTGTATCAATGGCTGCTGGGGATACTGGTATCGGGGAAACTGAAAGAGAAACCCAGCAAGATGGGGATGAAGATGGGAGGCAACGGTCAGGAAGTCATCAATTGACGGGGGTGGAGAGTGCCATTGACGGTGGTGGGTAAACTTGCGAGGAGCTTTCAGAACGTAGCAGAAATCTGGCGGTGCTTGCTCTTTCCATCGCTGGATGACGGTAAGCGGCGGGAGGCGATAAAAAGTGGCATTGATTTCAACGGTGCGGAAGTGGCGGGTGTAGTAATGAAACCACTGCGAACGCGGTAGGTCTGGTGGGTACCAGCGTCCTTTCCACTCCGGGTAGGCATAACCGGAGCAGCCAATCCAGAAAGTTGTATGCATCAGAGTGTGAAAAACTTCGTCTATGCTGTTGCGGTTCAATGTTGGAAAGGAGGAACGCACAATGTTCATTGATCGTGCAAAGATTTACGTAAAAGCGGGCGACGGGGGACGTGGGATTGTCAGTTTCCGTCGGGAAAAGCACGTTCCGCGAGGAGGACCGGATGGTGGTAACGGGGGACGTGGTGGTAATGTGTTGCTGCAAGCAGATTCGCACCTGACCACCTTGATGGACTACCATTACAAGCGACATTATAAGGCAGAAAAGGGACAGCCGGGCGGAAGCTCCAAAAAAACGGGAAGGGACGGTGAGGATGTTGTGTTAAAAGTGCCCTGTGGCACGGTCGTTTATGATGCTGAAACCGGAAAGATGCTCGGCGAGTTGGTTGAGCCGGGATCGACGCTGGTTGTTGCTCGTGGGGGCAAAGGGGGGCGGGGAAACGCCGCTTTTGTTTCCTCCACGAATCGAGCGCCACGAGTGGCTGAATCCGGAACACCCGGAGAAGAACGGTGGATTGTGCTGGAATTGAAATTGCTGGCAGATGTTGGATTGGTCGGATTTCCGAATGCAGGGAAATCGTCACTATTGCGCGTCATCACGCATGCACAGCCGAAAGTTGCTGATTATCCCTTTACCACCGTGCGCCCTTACCTGGGAACAGTTCGGTATGCGCCGTGGCAAAGTTTTGTCGTTGCGGATATTCCCGGACTGATCGAAGGAGCGCACACGGGCAAAGGGTTGGGACTGGAATTCCTTCGCCATATTGAGCGAACACGGGTTTTGCTCTTTTTACTGGATCCTCAGAATCCGTTGCCCGTTGAGCAACAGTTTGCAGTGCTGCGGCAGGAATTGGAGGCTTACCATTCGCAACTGCTTGATAAACCCTTCATCGTTGCCATTAGCAAAGCAGATCTGTTGTCCGCAGAAGAACGGCAGCAATTTGCCCATCATCCAATCGGGGAACAACTTCCATTGCTGATCTCCAGTATCACCCGTGAAGGGTTGGATACCCTGGTTCAGCAATTAGCGCAGCAACTCCAGCGTGTGCCAGCACCGGCGTATGCTGATCGGTTCGCAGAACCCCTGCACAGGTGACGGTTTTACCGCTGGGGCAGCATCTGGAGTCGAAAAGGAAAGGCTTGGAAAGTTGTCGGTGTTGCGCTGAAGGGGATTTCGATCAGTTGCCCGAAAAGCCAGAATGGCAACTGGTCGCTGTAGAATCGATGGAGTGGATGACCGGATTGTCCACCGGGCAGAATACACCACCATCTGGATTGACGGAGATCGGTGAGAAAGCGCATAGAGGGTCCAATGACAGGGTGAAACGGGGCAAGGTACGACCATTGTTGATGGTTGATGGTTGTATTATCGCCGCCAATAGGGTAGGGTCCTAAGTTGACCAGAGAGCGGAAGAATTTGACAATGCCCAGCGGGTGGTAAAGCTCCAGTTGGTGGAGCATTCCGTATCGCAGCGTGTCTGTTTGATGCTGGACAGCCTGTTGGCGGTACTGGTCGACCGCTTTACGGAAAGCCAGAGTGAGTATGTCGGCGACTGTTTCCGGCTGCGGAGTTTCTTTCCGGTCAACCCACCACTGGTAGGTGGTATCAGTAAGCAAAAATGGCAGAAGGCGTGTGGGCAGGCTGGCGGTGAAGCAATAGAGATCATAGGTGTTGCCGAGTTCATCCTGAAGCAGTTGCCGGGTAAGTTCAACGCGTAAAATGCTGTAGAAAGCTGCTTCGGGCGATTGGGGATCGAGAATGCCAGTCCATTGTCGCAATCGGTGCAGCCATTGCCGCATTGCGACGGACCACGACGTTGTATCGGCAGCAGCAGCGATCAGGCGGATGAGACGAGCTGCATAGGGTGATAGCACATCGTTCTGCATCAGCTCCATATCAGCGAGCGTGGGATGATCGAGGCTTGAAAGCCATTGCTGGATCCGGCGGGCACGGGAAAGAGGTTCCCACAGAAATCCATTATTGAGCCGGGGAGCTAACGGGTTGTTCGCAGAAAACACAAATCCCGCTGAGGGATTTTGTTGCCGGGGCAGTTGCGGTGTCCTCCAGTATCCCTTCCAGTCTGCGGTAGTGTCCCATCCGGGGCGTGGCAGCACGGTCAGCCCGTTGCGTTGCGGTAACCATCCAGCGGGAACAATGCCAAGGTTGCCACTGGTATCGGCATAAGTGAGGTACAGCGCAGGACTCCCATAAGTCTCGAGAGCCCGAAGGAATTCCTCCCAATTCTGTGCTTTCTGAAGTTTGTAGAAAGCTGTTGCTTCGTCGGTAAGTTCAAAACCTGTCCACTGGATTGCCAGCGCATACTGATGGAGAAAGCGTTCAGCAGACCGGAGCGTGTCGCCCAGTATGGCGAGCAAAGTGATCAGGTGGTGCGGGGTGATAATGGGTCCGTGGCGGGTAGAAGCAATGCGTACAACCAGGGGATCAGCATTCCGAACCCTGATCGTATCGTAGCGAACGTTCAACGGACGTTTGTGCGAAGGTGTTGCAAAGTAAAATTTTCCGGTGGAATCCAGACGTTCTACAAAGAAGTCACAATCGTCAGCCATCATATTGGTCATTCCCCAGGCAATTGCTTCATTGCGCCCAACGATGACGAAGGGCAGACCCGGAATCGTCAATCCGGCGACGTGCAAGGAGGGAGCAATCAGTTGCACGGCGTACCAGCGAGGAGGGAGGAAATAGGTCAGGTGAGGATCGCTGGAAAGAAAAATCCGATCTTGCGACTTGATCGCCCACGAATTGCTACCAACAGCAGTCTGGAAAAAGAGTGCAGTAGACGGGCGGTGAGGATTCAGGAGGCGGGAAAGTGGAGTAAACAGGGAACGAAACGGTGTAGATTGCAGGGAGTCGTTGGAGTACCAGTTGATCGGGCGATTGACGATTGTGGGAAGTGTATCGGAAGGAAGAGGAGGGAAAAGTTGCATTGCCCGATCAACACCCAGCGTATCGGCAATGGCGCCGAAGGCAAGATCCGTCCAGTACGAAAGGTTCAACTCCCACGCCATCAGGCGAGCCAGGACGAGGCAATCCAGAACAGACCAGGGTTCGGGAGAGTAGCGAAGCAGCGAAAATTCCAGCGGCAGAGTTGCAGTACGGATAAATGCATTCACTCCGGATGCGTATGCTTCCAGTGCCTGGCGCGTTGTCGGTGGCAACTGCTGCGCCAGTTTACTGGCAAGCGCAGGAAGCTGCAACAGCCGCATTGTGTAGTCAACCGGTACAAAGTCTTTGCCTAGGATTTCCGCCAGCGCCCCTTTACCGAATCGGCGGAAGAGATCCATCTGCCACAGTCGATCTTGAGCGTGGAGATAACCCAGAGCGAAGAACACATCCGGTTCGGAATTACCAAAAACAGCCGGAATGCCGTATTGATCCCGAACGACCAGAACGGTATCGGAAAGATTCGGGAAAGAGAGCGTCGTTGTGTACCGGGGAAGTGTCTGGCGAAGCAGGAAATACCCCAGTGTAGCGAATCCTGCCAGGAGGACCAGGAGCACCAGAAGGCAGCCGGTCAAAGAAAAACGTCGCATAAGTTCAGGCGGTAATCCATCCTTGTTCGATGTACCATTGCAACGTTTCCGGGACGCCCTGATCGATTTCTACTTCCTGTCGGTAGCCCAGTAAGCGTTTTGCTTTGTCGACGGAGCAGATCCAGTACGGCTGAATGAAGTCTCGCCCTTTATCCAGATTGAACACCGGTGGTTTCGTTGAAAAGCGACCCAGGAACTCGGAGAACCCGGCGATGGTGAGTACCAGAGCGTGCGGAATCTTGACCTTAAAATACCGTCGTTTCCCGGCAGCGCGGATGACGGTCGTTCCCACTTCTTCCCAGGTGTAGAAACGTTCGGAGGAAATAAAGAAGATTTCGCCAGCAGCCTTCGGGGACTCGAAAGCTAAGAGCGTTCCACGGACCAGATCAGCTACGTGAACGAGGCTGACGTATTTTTCTTTGAGCCCAATGAGGGGGACAATGCCTCGAACAATTGTCTGGAAAAGGGCAACCAGTGCTGCATCGCGGGGTCCATACACGGCTGGTGGACGGATGATGGTCACAGGGAGTTGATCCTGCACCGCAAGGACCTCCCGTTCCGCTGCCGCTTTGCTGCGCCCGTAAGCAGTAATGGGGTGTGGTGGAGTGTCTTCGGTGACCGGCTGATCCAGAGAAGGGGCGGGGCCAACGGCTGCTAAGCTGCTCATATGGAGAAAACGCTGGATGGTCGGATTGTAGCGCAGCACTGCTTGCAGCAAATTGCGTGTTCCTTTCTGGTTCGCTTCAAAATATCCCCGCTCGGAGCGTGCTGCGATCACCCCTGCAATGTGGAAAACTCCTTCGATTCCCTGAACCGCTTGTTCCAAGCTCTGCACATCCTGCAGCGATCCTTCTACCAATTCCACCGGTTTGTTTGCTAACCACTGGAGATTGCTGGTTTTCCGAACCAGACAGCGAACGGCATATCCACGATCCAGAAGCAGATCAACTAAATGGCTGCCGACAAATCCCGTTGCGCCTGTAACCAGAACTTTCATCAGTTTCCATTGCAAAGTTCTACAAAGCCGCAAAGATACGACATTTCGCCGGTGCATTGCATTGCAAGCAGCCAACGGGGTAGAAGTAATGGCAATGCCAGCAGGCATAAAGCGGGAGATAAGCGGACGTTCGGACACTGAGAAGCAGAACGACAGGAGCCAGACGCCAGGCGTTTGTTGTTTCCGGGGAAGTATTGCACCACGTAAAACAGCACAAGGATTCGTTAATCTGTGCGTATCAGTTCCTTGTGGAGGAAAGTATTGTGCCACGTAAAACAGCACAAAGCAAGGAGCTCAAAAAGAGCAAGAAAGCTGTGGTGAGGCGGGGAAGTTACGGAATACCTATGCCGGCGCTGTAATTTCGACAATTTCGCCTAAAGCGTATTCGGCGCCGTTGATGCGGAGTTGTGCTCCATTTTCTCCAAAACGGACGGCTTCGATGGTTCCTCTGGAGAAAATCGTTGTCTGAATCGGGCTATTATCTCCTGCTCTGGCTTCAATATCGACAGTGTAAGTTCCTTGAGGCAGGATATTGCCATTGTCATCCCGTCCGTCCCAGGTGAGCCAGTAGGTTCCGGATGGCTGACTACCCTGGGAAAAAGTGCGGACGACGGTGCCGCTGCTGTCTTTGATACGGACGGTAACGGATTTTGCCGGCAAGGCAAGCTGATAGCCAACGCTGGTTGGTGAGCCATTCCAGCCAATGCGGGCGCTTTCAACCGTAGCGAGTTTGCCGATGAGGGAAGCAGCCGAAAGATTGGTGATGGATTGGCTCAGCACAAGATTTGTCTGGATTTGCTGCTCTAAGAGATTTTTCATCGTGACTAATTGCTCGACCTGTGAAAATTGGGCAAGCTGGGCAACAAACTGCTCATTGTTCATTGGCTCTAAGGGATTCTGGAGGCGCAGTTGAGCGGTCAGCAGCTTGAGAAATTCTTCTTTGCCCAGTTGCCGTTCATTGCGTTGTGGAGGCGTCAGATTCGCATTAGGAGCGGTCGTCTGCGTTCGGTTGATTGCTTCTGCCATTGGTCTATACCTCTTGGTCCACCTGTTGACTCAGTTCGTATAATGTTGACAACATTTCCAGATATTCGCGCTGGGATTCATACTGCTGATTCCCTGAGTGTCCCATCTGCTGCTGCAAAGAATGTTCCAGGATAGTTCGGTGGTCATCTGTCGCCACCTGTACCGTGACATCTTGCAAAGAGAGACGATGGGTCGCCAGCGCTTCCCGCAGCAAAGGAAGACGCTTTTCAAACGTTTCTTTGACGCTTGATTTCTCGACAAACATTCGGAGCGTTACTTGATTGCCGGTGATGGTGATGGCAATGTCGACACTTCCCAGATTTTCTGGCTGGAGCGTGAACCGGACGCGGGATGTGGGAATATTCCGCTGCTTCGCTCCAGTGATAAAAGTAGCCAGTATTGAGGGCAGTTGCGCCGTTGGTACGCGAATTGGTAGAGATGAGGCAGGTGTCGGCATTGGAGTGCCCGCTGACAAAGATTCGCCCGTATGCGTCACCGTACGGGAGCGGGATGCAGTGTCTATCGCTGAAAGATCTTCGGTGAGCTGTAAGGGTGGATTCTGTAGAGCCGTTTCCGAGGCTTCAGCGAAGGAACTGGTTATCGAAGGTGGTATGACACCAGCAGCATTGTGTTGCCGCTGGAAAGAGTGAGAAGCCTGCTCGCGGTTACCCTGCGAATTGGCATTGCTTTCCCGGTGAGATCGTTGGGCCGAGCGGGGAGCGGTTGCAGGGAAGTGCTTTGGATACGGCGAGTTCGGTGTCCGGATCGAGGGCGAAGGTGGTGAGGTCATAACGGTCGAAGTTACGGGGGTGTCGGCTGATGAAGATGGCGAAAAATGCAGTTTTTCCTGCTGTGTTCCCTCAGCCAGCTTTTTACCCGTAGTTGTGGGAGGATCGGTTATGGTAATGGATGAGGAGCTGACAGAAAGAACAGGGGTAGATGGGGCAATGTGCATTGCAGTCTGGGCGGGGGATGCAGTGGTGACGGTCGGTGGACGGTAGCTGATCGTTGCCGCCGGTGACTGGATTGTGAGCTGATGGATAGAAGGACTGGATGGCGCAGAAGGTGTAGGGCCAGTTGGTGACGATAGCCCCGGCGATGGTGAGAGCGATTCCAGCGGCGGAGTGCTGGGCAGTGGTCGCATTTCATTTTCTGCTCTGTTCTGTGCTGCAGAAGTTGGTAAATGCAGTGCACCGGGTTGTGTTCCGGTAGTCTGACGGAAAGAGCGATCGGTAATGAGAAATTGCTGCATTGTGCCAACCTGCCGTGCTACGCGGAATGTGATCTGCTTGCGTATGTCGATCGCTGTTTGGCGTAGTACTGCCGCTGAGACAGAGTGGCGATACGAAGATTTTTGAATGCTGGCAGCTTTGTTTTGAGGTGGTACCGTTTTCGGGATGGAGGATGGGACCGCAACCTTCGCCTGTTTCGGTGCCTGAGCGGCTGAAGAAGTGAGTGGTTGCCGGGAGTGTTGCAAAACTTTTCCAGTGTGAGCATACCTGTTGGGACGCAGGTGTTGTCCATTACCCGGCGCATACGTGGGGAATGTTGGCAATCCTCTTCCACTGCCGGGAGTTGAACGTGGCTGTGTTTGTAGCGTTGCACCTCTGGAAAAAGGTGCGGTGGCAATTTGCAGAGTTGAGGTAATAGCTGCCTTCTCTGACAATGCTGGTTGCCGCGAGGTGGCATCATAGGTAGCTGTGCTCGAATTGCGCTTCGTTCCTGAGAGGAAGGTTGCGGATGAGGACGGATCACTCGGATTTTCCTGTCCGCCGGTGCTGGAAACCGAAGATGTCGGCGTGGAACGAAGGGGCACCTGGTGGTGCGGTCGGAGCGAAGGTGAAACAGGAGAGCGAATTATCTTTGTGGACAGTGTTTGCCCCGGTTGGTGCAGCCGGGGAGAATCTGCAGTAAGGGAGTGGTGTAGAGTGTGAGAGGAGTGCTGGAGCAAGCTGCTACTCTCAGGAGAAGCCTGGGATAGGGGCACTTGAGGAATAGATGCCTTTTCTGCTCCGTTTCTGAAAATGTGCCGGGTCCGGCTGTGGTCAGCGAGCGGGGATTGAGGTTGTCGGGACTGAGCATAGCGCAATGGTGTAGCCGATAGCTCCAAAGAGCTGTTGAGCAGCCGCGGGAGCTTCGGTGTGCGGGGGACACTTCGCTGCTGTAAGAGTTGGGACGGTAAGGCTGCCGGACGATGATTCAAAACAGGTCGAGGGTGAGAAGAAAGACGGCTTATTGCAGCAGTAGTTGCCGCTGATGGAAAGCGAAGATGATGGGAGATTGTTCTGTGAAGTACAGCAGAAGGCTTTTTGATTTTCTTTCCTTGAATCCGGAAAAATTTCTGAAGATTTGGTGCGAAGCTTTGTTGAGTTTTTCGCTGCTCTGTCGTTTCGAGAGATAGGCTATGAGTGGACAGAGGATGAGATGTTGCGTGCTGCTCTGACGATAAAAGGTGGAGTTGAGCGGTGGTCCGGGCGAGGGCAGGTTGAGCAGCGTTGTGCTGCAGATCTGGGTAGTGTATCGCGGCGTTGGGACGCGGCGTAGTAATGATGCTCCGGATAAAATGCGAGGGGATGTTCTGTGGCGATGGAGCGTATTGCGTGCTATGCGAACGGTCTTGTGACCAAAACGCCTGACCCGTTGGGAGCGGCGATTGGGGGGGCCTTTGCCCAGTTTGCGGACGAATATTTGGGCGGATCCAACGCGGTGGAATGCGGTTGTCAACTGGAAATTGCCGGACACCATTTGTTGCCGATAGCGGGGAGTTGTTGACCACAGACGTTGGAGATGTATGGGGTTGGGTGATCCTTTCTGGCGAGGTCGCCGGATAGGAACCTGTGATGGAGTGTGAAGTCTGAGAGTTAACGCTGACAAAACGGTGTTGGAGCGAGTTGAAAGCGGTATACGAAAGGGGTTTCTTTAATGGGCTCGATGCTGGATTTGCAGATGTTGCCCGCGCACCTGCTGCCGGTGGAAAGATCTTCTTCAATGAACTTGATGCCAGATGAACCGGATCTCTTTTCTGCAATCTCATTTGCCGTGAGGGCTTCTTCAATGGACTGGATGCCGGACGAACAGGGGTGCGGTGTAATGAGGGCTTCAGCAGCAGTTCCTGGCGTGTTGGGGAAGATTGAGGAAAAGGGCGACCTTGAGCAGAGAGGGCGGAAGGTTGAGGAAGAGATGACGGCCGTTTCTGTATGGAGGTGGTGAGTGAATCAGAGAGTGCCGTCTGCGGAGTCGTTACGGAGATCAAATGGCGATGAGAGGGCAACGTGTTTGGAGAAACCATAGATGGTGGCTGCATGGAACTATGCAGTCGCTGGAGGAACAGTGGTTGCCTGCGCCGGATTGGTGCAGGATGCAATGGGGGTTCGCTGGCGGTTGTTCGAACACCAGAAAGAGTGATCGGGTGTTTGGAACCATCGGTGATGCCTGGCGCACCTGGACGCTCGTAGTGTCTCGATCTTGCTTTGTCCGCTTGCTGGGTGAATTGGATTGGAGCGGAGTAGCGTTTGGAAACGGGGGTGAAAGAACGCGCTACTACAGATGGTCCAGATGTCGGAGATTGCAGAGATGTCAGTGGTAAATGTCCAGAGAATAATGAAACGGGCGATTGTGTCCGGATTCGG
Organism: Candidatus Kapaibacterium sp.; assembly: GCA_027082775.1. Lineage (GTDB taxonomy): Bacteria > Bacteroidota > Ignavibacteria > Kapaibacteriales > WFXC01 > WFXC01. Next base: position 2,503 of record JALWUI010000061.1, on the reverse strand, counting down.
GATGCGAGTGTGCCGCTGAAAGGTGCTGTGTTGGGCTGAATGTTGCCCTGAGAGTGTCGAGCAATGAGTGGGGTCGCTCTAAGAAATGTTGGGTGAGCATCCTGAAGATTTTTCCCATTATGCCGGTAGAAACGAGCCTGATTTTGAGAAGATATGGAGACTCGAAATTGTCGCTGGCCATTAGCCCCATACGGTCGCGGAGTGTGTAAGGGTGGTTCTATATGCCGTTGCGCTGGGGAAGGTTGCAGGTGCCGTGCTGGGGGCGTTTTGATAGAGAAAAAGTGGGTTCGCTGTGCTTTCCCATTGGAAGCATTGGGTTGTTCCTTTATAGCCGTTGGGAGCGGTTCTGGTGATAATCTGACCCTTCGCTGTTGGTACAGTGGTTGTCGGGAGAGAATGGCAGGGTGGTGGTGTCCCCGCTGGTGAGTGTAGAGCGGATAAGATCGTCCTGTGGAGGGAACAATCGTAGCTGCCGGTGTGCTGACGTTGGGAGCTGGGTCCAAAGAGGGATTATCTGGCTGCCCGAAGGTTAGTGACGGAGATGCAATGTTTTTCACTGGAGTCTTTGGAGAAGCTGGGAGGAATTGATGGCGTTTGACAGGGATTGCTGCTTCTTTGCGACCGGCGAGTACCTGATTTCTGTGGTCAGGGCGATTGTTTCGCGTGGTGGTGGTCAAGAAAGGAGACTGTCCAGCTTGCGAGCGGGAAGCAGGCTCTGGTGGTGTCGCTTTGGAAAAAAGCTTTCGCGCAACGGGAGTTTGTAGCCTGGATAAGGGAAGCAGATGGCTGGAGCGAAGTTTGTGCCCGGTTTCTGCTGCGAAGTCTAAACGTTTCGGTATCTGCGGGCGATGCGCAGCGCGAGTTTGGGGATCCTGCCGCTGTGCCCGTTGCTGGATAGCGGGGGCAGTGGATGAAGAGTGTCGAGAAATTACCGGAACATCTTTTGTTCCATAGTGGCGTGCTGGGCTACCCGTGGATGGAAGCTGTGAGGTTATCAGAAGGTGGCGAAGAGAAAACTGCTTAGCGGGTGGTTGCTGGCGGACAGCGCCTGGAGGATGGAAAGAGCCTGTGAGAGGCTGAGCTGAGCTGGTATTCTGTTGTTCCTGCCGCTGGTGTACGCGGGGTGGCTCCGTGTTCCGTGCTATAGATGGTTGAAGCTTTGGGACTCTGTGACGGGAGTCGGTTGATCTGTAGGAGAAACGAGGATGTCTGGAGAGTGTGTTGGATACAGAAGGAAGCGGAAGATGATCCTGCTGGCGCGTTTCCAGATGCAGTGTGGGCATTGCCGATGCTGCCAGAACAGAAGAAGGCTGTTCTGACTGGAACAGTGGTAATAGTGGAGCCGGATCCCGGTGCGTCCAATAATGCTGCGGCGCAGGGCGTGGAAAAGAACGCAAGGCTTCGGGGTTTTTATGGCGGAAGTATAGCTCGGTGCGAGCGTGGTTGCGGAACGCTTTCCGTATGCTGAACAAACGATGATTGTGGCTGGGAGACGGGGTAGCAGGAGTGCGAACCGTGGGTAATCCTGATGTGCTCCGCCGTCGAGCCAAGCGCTTTGCTGTTGATAACTTTCGGGACGCCGCAGGGGATGGGGAAGGTTGAGGCTGAAGAATGGAAAATTGCGAGGAAGAACGCTGTCGGGATTCTTCTGATGTCTGGATATAGTTTGCGCGCCGGGGTTCTGGGAATAGGGGTGCCCGGAAGTGGAAACGAGGTATTCGATTGCTGAGTCGTTGCGAGAAGGTGCTCTCCAAACGCTGCAAAGAATGTCGTCGACTAAGGTTTTCCCTGTATGCAGCCTGAATAATCGGTCGTTGCCGTGCTGGTACGGTGGAGAAAAATGCTGGTTGCTGCTGCTGAACGAGTCTTTTTGTTGGTAAAGTCCGTTCGCGTGGTGTTCCGGAAGCTCCTATAGGATGTCGCTGGAGGAAGCGTAACATAAGTGACTGCCGCGGGGAAAGGGCGAGCCGATGGCGGAACGCAGTGTGAAAACTGGATATTGCTGAAAAGTAGGCGGCAGGATGCTGGAGTATGGCAGGAGATTGAGGAACAATGGGAGTGTGAGGTGATCCTGCAAAGTTTGTTTGCAGCGATCGGTAAAGTCGGAAAGCTGGCGATGCTGACCGTAATGTCGGCAAAAATGACGCTGGATCAGCGGTAGACGGAAGCGATTGGAGGATTTGCGCAATCTGCGACACCGATGGTGCCTGCACGAGAATTGTGCGCTGAGAGACCGGATTCACAAATAAAACTTCTATGTTCGTTGCCTGGTAGCGCTGAAGCAGATGCAGTAAATCCCTCAGTGGACGCCAGCGCTGCGTAGAGGGAAAGGTCGGCGATGTAAGGGGTAAGGAAAAACTCCATCGGTGGGGTGATGATCCCGGTGCAGCATACTGCACAGGCATTGCGCTGGCAGCTACCGTTGCCCGGACACCGATCGGGACGGTGCGAGTCAGGGCTATCAACGACGTTTGATCCAGCGACTTCTGGGGCAGCGTCAGGG
>JALWUI010000060.1 GCA_027082775.1 Candidatus Kapaibacterium sp. | reverse complement strand
GGATGGAGTGATCGCACAACGACCTCTTCCATCACCAACCCTTTAAAGGTTCCGCCTGTCCGCTTAATGTAATCGGCAAAATCCATTTCTGCTTCCAGATTGGGTCGCTGTCCAAGATACAGAACAGCGGGGGGCAAATCAATCGCCTGTTTTGCTTTCTCCTCATCCTGCACTGCCTTGGGGCGATCGACGTAGACGGTATCAACTGTTTTACCATACCGCGGGTTAAAAGCCGTAATCACTAACCCAATCCGCTGAACGGAATCCTCTCGAGGACCAAAATCCTGATCCCGAATTACCAGTTCCACCTGCTTTCGCCGCTCTCCATCGACGCTATCCTCAACGGTCCGGTTCGTTACCGGATTAAAAATGGATACCTTTGCCGGAATATCCGCTCCTGTACATTCATCTTTGACCTGTACGACTAAATTGACCGTGCGGAAGTACGTCGGAACAAACGCCATAAAGATGTCAAAATCTCCCTGGAACCCCGGCAAATCTTCTCGTTTCGAGGCAAAGTAGATAATATCGCCCGACCCTGGTAAAGAAATAAATGCCTCATCTTCCTCCGTGTTGATCGGTGGTCCCAGATTGACCGGTTTTGACCAATTTCCCTGATCATCCAGGCGAGAATAATAGAAGTCCAGACCGCCCAGGTTTGGTTCGTGCCCATTTGAAGAGAAAAATAACGTCCGATCATCGGCGGCGATAAACGGAGACCAATCCATCCCCGGGGTGTTAATCACCGGTCCCAGATTTTTCGCCGGTTTCCATTCATCGAACTCAAAATCGTAATCCGAGTACCAGATATCAATGCCACCCTGACCACCGGGACGATTCGATGCAAAATACAGGCGGCTTTTATCGCTGGTGATCGTTGGCTGCGATTCCCAGTATTTCGTATTCACATTAGGTCCTAAATTCTTCGGCTTCCCCCATTTATCCCCCTGAATTTCCGCCACGTAAATATCACAGGATCCCAGACCATCAGGGCGATCGCAGGCGGTAAAAAAGATCATCTGCTGATCTGCCGTAATCGCCATTACCCCCTCATTGCGCCACGTGTTCAAGCCAAACTCTCCGTAAGGTGAGTCCGGATCGATGTTAAAAGGTTTATGGAAAACCGTATCGTATCGATTTTCTTTGGTCGCCGCCCAGAAATCGTGCGACGGCTCTCCATCCGGATTTGGAATGCTGCCGGGACGATTGGAAACAAAATACAACGTCTTACCATCTACACTGATAGCAGGTGCGTACTCCAGATATGGCGAATTTACAATCGGTCCCAGATTGATAATGCGAATCTTCTTGCTGATCGGCTGCTGATCTTCATCTTCCTCCTGCTCGGGAGGAGTCACAATTTCCGCAGCATACAAGTAGAAAGCGGGCGCCTGCTTATCCTGTGACACGGACTCAGGCTGCCGCTTTTTTGCTTCCACAACGGTATTACCTACTACCAGAAGAACGCCCAGAATTAGCGTCCCGAAGAAAAAGATTCGCATTTGCTGCATCGCTTCACTCTCCTGTCTTGTTTGTTTATTCCTGCCATTTTGTATTTTTGCACTTGATCGAGCAAACAACGGGACGGAACACAATGACAACCGGCGGTTTATTACTCTGGCTCATAAGCTGGACAACTGTCACTGCGCTCACCATCTTTACGCTCTCTCGTGTTCTGAAAGCAGAAAAGCACAAGCGCTCATCCGAACACTTACCTACTTCCTAAAACAGGTATTGCCCACCGATCATTCCCACCACCGACACCAGGCGCAATTGTTGTGCATCCAATGCCGTAAGCACATAACCAGCCACAATCGCAGCTCGAAAATACCATTGCCGCGTCACCGGTATTTCTATACCCAGCGCCGCCGTCAGCCCCAGGGTCACCGGCGGCACCGATTCAAATTGTCCATCTTCCACAATCTGCACTTTTGTTCCATTTTCCCAGGTCACCCATACTTCCTGTCCAGCAGCCGTTCGCGCAAGCGTTGTTTCCAGGGTCTGTTGGTGTCGCCGATTCGTTCGCAGCCACCATTGCAACTGCGGTCCAATCTGGAAGAAGACCGGCTTAAAAGGATAAATCGTTCCCCGAACAGAGAGAATCATCCCCTGCAAACTCGCCCAGGCATCATTTCGAACCAGTACGTTCACAACTTCCGATTGCTGCGTTGCAGGATTCCGAAAGGGAATGTACTCGTATTCCCGATACGCCGCATGCCAGCGCCACAAGGTCATCCCGACTGTAACGGCAGCGCCCCACCACCGACCGTATCGAACAGCATATCCTATCTGAACTTCGTATTGCTTCCCAACACCGTTATCGAACTGGCAACGGCACGCTGTCTGAAACATTCCCACCTGCCGAAGTCCCCCGATTCCTATCTCACCAATGACGGAATGGCTAACGGTGGCTCCCGGCAGCAGCGGCGTTGCCTGCCGGAACTGCCCATAGCAAGCTACCACCGCTCCAACGCTGATTCCTATCACAATCGCAACGATCCGCATCCTGCTTCTGCCTGCACTTCGCCTTTTAAGAATTCCGAAATTTAACAAACAATTTGCGAACAGCGAAAGAACACACTTCGTCCTCCCATAAAGTTACTGTTTCCATTTCTCTTTTACGCAGATGCAGCTAACATCTACTCCGCAACTTTTTTGCGTAAAAGGCTCCGGAATCCTACTGCTCCATCCCTGCACCGCACACCTTGTTTTGCTATGGCAGGATTCTTTGCTGTGAAATTTTTCATAATTTTGAAGTTTCGGAAAACAGAGTCGGACAATCGATATCTAACAACTTATGCCGCAGTTTGTACACCTGCACAACCATTCGCACTATTCTATTTTGGACGCTGCCTGCACCCCAGCCGATCTGGTCGCTGCGGCTGGAGAATACAACCAACCGGCGATCGCTTTGACTGACCACGGCGTAATGTTCGGCATCGTTGAATTCTATCGAAAAGCGCACGCTGCGGGAATCAAACCGATCTTAGGGTGCGAAGTTTACCTGGCAACCGGCAGCCGATTTGAGAAGATTGCTACAAACCGCCAGAAAAAGCAGCGCAACTATTATCATCTGCTCCTGCTGGCAAAGAACGAAACTGGATACCACAACCTTGTGAAACTCACTTCTTACGCTCACCTGGAAGGGTTCTACTACAAACCCCGCATCGATAAAGAACTGCTGGAGAAATATCACGAAGGGTTGATTGCAACCTCCGGCTGTTTAGCCAGCGAAATTAACTCCTATTTGCTCAAAGGCGATTTTGACGGTGCTTACCGGGCTGCTGTTTTCTACAAAGACCTGTTCGGCGATGATTTCTATATCGAAATCCAGAACCACGGACTCCCGGAAGACGAAATCATCCTGGAATATGCGCCCAAATTAGCCAGAAAATTAGGTGCAAAGCTGGTAGCAACAAATGATTGCCACTATATCCGAAAAGAACACGCCCAGGCTCACAACGTGTTTCTCCACATTCGGGATGCCAGCTCCAGCCACAAAGTTGATCTGAAGAAACTGCGCTATCGCGTGCCCGAAATGTACGTGAAATCGACCGAGGAAATGATCGAACTCTTCCGGGACTATCCAGAAGCAATTGAAACCACCTTAGAAATTGCTGAGAAATGCAACGTCACGCTGAACAAGGAACCATTACTCCCCAAATTTGAGCCTCCACCGGAGCATGCAGATAAATCGCTGGATGAGTATCTGCAATTCCTTACGTACGAAGGACTTCGCCACCGCTATGGGGAAATCACGTCCGAAATTCAAGAGCGTGCAGATTTTGAATTGCGTATTATCCAGCAGATGGGATACGCCGGCTACTTCCTCATCGTTCAGGACTTTATCAACGCAGCTCGCCAGATGGGCATCCGCGTGGGACCGGGACGCGGATCTGCTGCTGGCAGCCTGGTTTCTTACGCAATCGGTATCACCGATATTGATCCGCTCAAATACAACCTGCTTTTCGAACGCTTTCTGAATCCGGAACGGGTCACAATGCCTGATATCGACGTCGATTTCAGTGATGACAAGCGGGATCAGGTGATCGAATACGTGCGACAGCGATATGGAAGCGACGCCGTAGCGCAGATTATTACCTTTGGAACACTCTCCGCTCGCGCTGTGCTCAAAGATGTCGGTCGAGTCCTGGGCATTCCGCACACAACGATCAATAACATTACCAAACACATTCCAGTTGTGTTTGGCAAAGTAACGCCCTTAAAGGAAGCGCTGGAGCTTCCAGAACTCCGGTGGCTCAAAGACACCGATGATCCGAAAATGCAGCAGTTAGTGGAATATTCTCTCATTCTGGAAGGTCTGTGCCGCAATGTCTCGCTCCACGCTGCTGGCGTTGTGATCGCGCCGGGGAAGTTGATTGATTACGTTCCCCTTTACAAATCCCCGCAAACGGAAGTGGCAACGCAGTACAATATGAAAGATCTGGAAGCGGTTGGTCTTCTGAAAATGGACTTCTTGGGACTCCGCACCCTGTCCATTATCGACCGCACCTTAGACCTTATCCAGCAGAACTACGATGTTCAGATCGACATTGACCACGTAGACTTAGAAGATGCAAAAACGTACCAGCTCTTAGGCGAAGGGAAAACCACAGCGATTTTCCAATTTGAAGCTCCTGCTATGCAGAAAGCGCTTCGCGAGCTCAAGCCAACTTCGATTTACGATCTCATTGCAATGAACGCTTTGAATCGGCCGGGCCCAATGGCAAATATTCCCGAATACATTGCGCGCAAACACGGCAAAAGCCCGGTTACGTATCTCCATCCGGTGATGGAAAAAACACTCAAGGAAACATACGGCATCATCATCTACCAGGAACAGGTGATGCAATTAGCGCGCGACATCGCCGGCTTTTCTTTAGCCCAGGCGGATTTGATGCGGCGCGCAATGGGGAAAAAAGATGCTGCACTGATGGAAAAGCAGCGCTCTGCGTTCATTGAAGGGGCGATTAAAAATGGCTTTGATCGGAAGCTGGCAGAAGAAATTTTTGAATTGATTGAGCGCTTCGCCCAGTATGGGTTCAATAAATCCCACTCTGCCGCCTACGCGTATCTGGCTTACCAGACCGCCTGGCTGAAAGCTCACTATCCCGCAGAATTCTTAGCCGCGAATATGTCGGCGGAATTCAACAATCTGGACACGGTGGGAATGCTGATTGAAGATGCGCGTTCCTTCGGCATCGAAATTCTTCCGCCCGATGTCAATTCCTCTGATGTGTTTTTCACTGCACAGGACAATACGATCCGATTTGGGTTGGCAGGGATCAAAAACACCGGGGTTGCAGCCGCGCAACTGATCGTTCAGGAACGCCACGACCACGGTCCCTATCAATCCCTTTTCGATTTTGTCCGCCGTCTGGATACCCGATTGATCAACAAACGGGTACTGGAAGCGCTGGTATGTGCTGGAGCTTTTGATACCATTCATCCTGGAAAACGCGCACAATTATTCGCCGCTATCGACAGTGCTCTGGAATATGCCCACGCTTACCAACAGGCACAAGCGAACCAGACCAATACGCTCTTTGGCAATCAAGATCTGAGTGCGATGATCAAAGAACCGTCACTACCATCCGTAGAGCCGTGGTCGCTGCTGGAACAAATGCAGCGGGAGAAAGAGTATCTGAAAATTTTTCTTTCCGCTCATCAGCTCCAGCGCTTTTATCCCTTCATTCAATCTTTCCGCACTTTCTCACCCAAACCGGAAGCGATGCAGCGGCTCAAAGGACAGACCATCAAAGTGTGCGGTGTCATTTCCAACATTCAGGAAAAACGGGATCGCAGAGAAAAGAAAATCGCTTTTTGCACCCTGGACGATTTCCACCACAAATATGAATGCGCTTTCTGGAGCGATGCCTACGAACGCGCAGCGTTTCTGCTACAGGAAAACAACTTTGTCGTGATTCAGGGAACCTTAGAGCTGAACAACGGCACCCCTCGAATCCGGGTAGATCAGATCTGGGAATTACAGGACGCTATCCGGCGTTTCATTAAGGGAATTCACATTCGCATTGCTGCTAATCAACTCACCGATCTGATGGTGGAACAACTTCAAGCCTTAGCCCAGCAGGCGACAGGCAACTGCAAGCTTTACTTCAGCATCCACAAAAATGGAACGGTGGAGCGATACGAAGCGCAGCGGCACTTGCTTTCAGCAGACCTTCAAACAATTGACAAACTTGTTCGACTATTCGGACCGAAAAACATCCGATTGTTAACCCAATAGGACTGTGCGCAATGTGTGGTATTGTGGGATACATCGGCTATCGCCCGGTTGTTCCGATTTTAATTCAAGGTCTCAAACGCCTGGAATACCGTGGATATGATTCAGCGGGTATTGCCGTGCTCGATGACCGGCAACAGCTCCACGTGATCAAGCGAGCAGGAAAAGTCAATGATTTAGCCACGACCGTTGAATCCTTACCAATTCCGAGTACCATCGGCATTGGACATACGCGGTGGGCAACGCACGGTGTTCCCAACGACACCAATGCCCATCCTCACACCGATCAGGATCGACGATTGGCTTTAGTCCACAACGGTATCATTGAAAACTACCAGGCAATTCGAACGCAGTTGCTTCGGGAAGGCTACCAGCTCAAGACGGAAACTGATACGGAAGTACTGACCGTCTTCATCCGGTCTTTCTACGACAAGGTGGGTGACCTGCGGGAAGCTGTTCGTCTGGCACTGGCAGAGGTTGAAGGAACTTTTGGCATTGCAATTGTTTCGCCCTTAGAACCCGATCTACTGATTGCTGCTCGCCGGGGAAGTCCCCTGCTAATTGGCTTAGGCAACAATGAAAATTTTGTTGCTTCAGATGCTGCGGCGGTCATTCAATACACCCGCAACGTGATCTTTCTCCAGGATAACGAGATAAGCTTCATTCAGCAGGGTGAATATGAAATCCGCACCATTGACAACCAGCCAAGTGCTCCAGAGGTTTTTAAAATCGAATATGATCTGGAGCAAATTGAAAAAGGTGGGTACGAACACTTTATGCTCAAAGAAATTTTTGAGCAACCCACCACCTTTCGTGACGCCTGCCGGGGACGAATCCTTCTGGAAGATGGGAATGTCCGCCTTGGAGGATTGCGTCCCGTTGCCGACAAATTACAGCGTGCACAGCGACTGATCCTCACCGCCTGCGGCACCTCGTGGCACGCAGCACTGGTAGGAGAGTACCTTATCGAAGATCTTGCCCGCATCCCGGTGGAAGTAGAATATGCTTCTGAATTTCGATATCGCAATCCGGTGCTGTCCAAGGACGACATTGTTATTGCCATCTCACAGAGCGGAGAAACGGCCGATACACTGGCAGCCATTCGGGAAGCTAAACTCCGCGGCGCCACAACGCTGGGCATTGTTAATGTCGTTGGTAGCACTATCGCTCGTGAAACAGATGCCGGCGTTTATATC
>JALWUI010000059.1 GCA_027082775.1 Candidatus Kapaibacterium sp. | reverse complement strand
TTGCTCAACGCGTCCAGCGGATTCTGGAGAAGAAGCAAAAGAAATATCAGAAATCTAAGCCGCAGCCATCGCCGGCAGCAGAAAACGAAGCGGCACCGGCTGAATCGCAAGAGGGTTAAATTTGCCCTTTGCGTATCGCTCTGGTTTATGCCAAAGCAGGGTCCAATCTCGCTGAGGAAGCGCGTCGAAAACGAGCCAGGGAGGTGCAGGGTACGGGGGTGCAATTTTTGCGCGCGAATAATCGTTGTAGCGGATAACCAGCAACAAGTCACATTGATAGGAGTTTTGCAATGGCAAAGGAGACGGCAGCGAATCAGGCGAATGAACAGCAAGCTCGCCAGCGGGCGTTGCAAGAAGCAATCAAGCAAATCGAGCGGCAGTACGGCAAAGGCTCCATTATGCGCCTCACGGATCAGGCTTTCGCACCCGTTGAAGCAATTTCTACCGGTTGCCTCTCGCTGGACTATGCCATAGGTATCGGCGGTGTTCCTCGCGGTCGTATCACGGAGATTTTCGGTCCGGAATCCTCCGGGAAAACAACCGTTTGCCTTCACGTCATTGCTGAAGCGCAGAAAGCTGGTGGCTATGCTGCGTTTATCGACACAGAACATGCGCTGGACATCCGATACGCGCAGCGACTGGGGGTGGATTTGAATTCCCTGCTGCTCTCACAGCCAGAATTTGGCGAACAGGCATTAGAGATTGTGGAAACGCTGGTACGGAGCAATGCCGTTGACGTTATCGTGATCGACTCCGTTGCCGCCTTAACTCCAAGAGCAGAAATTGAAGGGGAGATGGGTGATGCTACAATGGGTGCTCACGCCCGGCTGATGTCGCAGGCGATGCGGAAGTTAAACGCCGCCATTGGTCGCTCCCGCACTGCTGTGATTTTTACCAATCAGTTGCGATCGAAAATTGGCATTACGTATGGGAACCCCGAAGTTACGACTGGTGGGAATGCTCTGAAATTCTATGCTTCCGTCCGCATTGATATCCGGCGCCGGGAACCGATCAAAGGGGAGAACAAAGAAATCATTGGAAATCGGGTCAGGGCAAAGATTGTGAAGAACAAAGTAGCACCTCCCTTCAAAGAAGCGGAGTTTGACATCTACTACAACGAGGGCATTTCGAAAATCTCGGATCTGGTGGATTTAGCTATTGAGCTGGGCATTATCACCCGCAGTGGCTCGTGGTTCACTTTTGAAGAGGAACGCGTCCAGGGACGCGACGGATTTAAAACGCTGGTCAATGAACAGCCGGAAGTGCTGGAACGCCTTGAACAGCGGGTCCGGGAAAAGTTGGGTATTGCACCAGAACCAGCAACTGCTTCGGAGTAACGCCCTGCCTCGACCAGCAATGCTCTCTATACAGGAGATTGGTCCTCGAAAGGGCAAACCACAGTGGCAAAAGGTTTATTTGAGTAATGGCGATGTCATTGAGTTGCCGAAAACTGTGATCTTACAACAGCAACTGTGGGTCGGCAAACAGATCGGCGAAGAAGCTGTTGAGACATTACACCACCTCTCCGAATACCACCGTGCTCAGGAAGCTGCGCTACACTACGTGGGCTACAAAGCGCGCACGGAATATCAGGTACGGCAACACCTGAGCAAAAAGGGATTCGATCCATCGATTATTGATCAGGTCATTGCATTTTTGCACCGGTACCGCTATCTGAACGATGCGGAATTTGCGCGAGAATTCACCCGCAGCTATCTCAAGCGGAAGCCTTCTGGTTATTACCGGGTACGATATGAACTTCGCCGGCGCGGCATAGCCGAGCATCTGATTGAAGCTGCTCTTGCTCCTTTCGAAGATGACATCCACCAACACCATCTGGCGCGGGAAGCAGCGCTGCACAAACTCCGGGCTTTACAACACAAACCGGCTGCTAAACAACGGCAGTTACTGATTCAATTCCTGCAACGCCGCGGCTTTACCTGGGATACCATTCGCCCGATCATCGAAGAACTTTTCGACAACCTGCAATAACGCTGCTGGTTGCACGTTAACGCCTTTGCTGTACACGAAAAGTGGCATTTTCTAACTCGAAACTTACCGTTCTTTCCGCAGTGTTGGGGCGTAGCCAAGCGGCAAGGCAGCGGACTTTGGATCCGCCATTCGCAGGTTCGAATCCTGCCGCCCCAGCTTTTTTTTATTTTGGGCGAAGGGGATAGTTAACCGTCTATGGAAGTATGCTGAAGATTGTAACGGGGCGCTCCCACCCAGCATTGGGGCAGAAAATCGCCCACCATCTGGATATGGAACTGGCGGCTGTCAGTATCCGAAACTTCAGCGACGGCGAAATCTGGGTAAAATACGAAGAGAACATCCGCGGTGTGGATTTGTTTATCGTTCAATCCACCTTTGCCCCGGCAGATAATTTGATGGAGTTGCTGCTGTTGATTGATGCTGCTCGCCGCGCCTCAGCCAGTCGGATTACGGCGGTGATTCCCTACTTTGGGTATGCACGGCAGGATCGGAAAGATCAACCGAGGGTTGCAATTTCAGCGAAACTGGTCGCTAACCTGCTGACGACTGCTGGCGCTGACCGGGTCATCACAATGGATCTTCACGCCCCCCAGCTTCAGGGCTTCTTTGATATTCCACTGGATCACCTGTACGCCTCGACGGTCTTCCTGCGACGGGTGCTGGAGCTGGAACTGGATCCATCTACCTTAGCGATCGCAGCTCCCGATGTCGGCGGAGTTAAATTAGCACGGGCTTATGCTAAACGACTCAAAGCGGATTTGCTGCTGATCGACAAACGGCGGCCACAGCCGAACGTTGCGGAAGTACTTCACATCATTGGAGATCCGGCTGGCAAAACAGTAATCATCGTCGATGACCTGATCGATACCGGCGGTACCTTTGTAAGCTGTGTTACGGCACTGAAGGAAGCAGGAGCACAGCAAATTTACGGTATTTGTACGCATCCAGTATTTTCCGGCAATGCTATTGAGCGGATCGAAAATGCCCCGATTGAAAAGCTGTTCGTCTCCGATACGATCCCGCTCCAGCGCAACTCAGAAAAAATCGAAGTATGCAGCATTGCAAAAATTTTTGCCGAAGCTATAATCCGAACGCATAACAATCGTTCCATTAGCTCGCTTTTTGAAATTACCGACTTTTAACAACAGTCCAATAAAGCACAACAAGGGAGAAAGTAATGAGCGATATGGTAATCGAGGCGGTTGAGCGAAGTACAGGAAAACAGCACGCTAAAGCTCTTCGGCGCAAAGGAATGGTTCCTGGCATTGTCTACGGCGAGGGAAAAGAGGGAATTCCGATCGCTGTTCGAGAACAATCCCTCTGGCCCTTAGTCCACACCCAGCACTTCCATACCGTAACGCTGAAAATTGATGGAAAGCCTGATCAAACCTGCATCTTAAAAGACTTTCAACTCGATCCTATCACTGACCGAATTGTGCATTTTGATTTTCAGTTGTTGACGGAAGGACATAAAATCACGGTTGAAGTACCAGTGACCTTAGTGGGCGAAGCGCCAGGAACGAAAGTCGGGGGAATTCTTCAGCAGGCTGTGTCGAAGCTGGAAATCGAATGTTTACCGACGAATATCCCCGATCACATTGAGATCGACATTTCAGAGTTGAAGATTGGCGACAGTATCAGCGTCGCTGATCTCAACTTACCAAACATTGAAATCCTCAACGATCCAGAAGAGGTGATCGTCACCGTTATTGCGCCTGCGAAGGAAGCTGCAGGCGCCGGGGAAAGCGAAAGCGAAACGCAGGAAGGAACAACCACAGCTTCGGCTTGATAGAGATCAACAACAAAGCTGAAAACCGTCTATGAAAGGAAAGCAAAAACAGCGACGACGGGGACCCAAGGTAGACTGGATGATTGTTGGTCTTGGCAACCCCGGTCCGGAATACGAAGGCACGCGACACAATATTGGATGGTCCGTTGCTAAGGTCTTTGCTTTCCAGCATCACTGCTTCGACTTCCAGAAACGCGACGGCTGGATGGAGTGCCTCTTCACCTTTAAAGGCAAGCGCATTGCCGTCATCCTGCCCACGCTCTATATGAACAACTCCGGAGAAGCAGTTGCCAGCGCGCAAGAAATGTACAATGTCCCCATTAGCCGGATTGTCGTGATTGTGGATGAGTATAATTTCCCGGTCGGACGCATTCATTTGCGGCGTGGTGGCGGTCCGGGAGGGCATAACGGTGTCGCTTCGATTATTGAACATCTGGGCACAACGGAATTCTGGCGCCTCCGCTGCGGTATCGGTCGAAATTTCGGTCCCGGCGGTATGGCTCAGTATGTTCTTTCCCCTTTTGCGCCCGAAGAGGAAGAAGCGAAAATGGAAATGCTGGAAGATGCTGTCCGCGCTCTGGACAAGATGATTCTGCTGGGACCAGAGCGTGCAATGACGGAAGTCAATGCCGAGTCACGGGAAAAATTTGGTCATCTTCCTGCTTCCAAACCCAAACCCTTAGTACCGCAAGCAAGTTCGTTGAACAGATAAACGGATGCAGTTATGAATTACACAGGACCCAAAGTCAAACTATCCCGCAAGCTGGGGATTCCTTTAACACTCAAAGCGCGGAAGTATATGCAGAAGCGGCCCTATCCACCAGGGCAGCACGGACGAAATCGCCGTTTCTCAAAACTCTCTGACTACGGCAAACAGTTGCTGGAGAAGCAGCGGCTCCGGTATCAGTACAATATCAGCGACCGCCAGTTGCGTCGATACTTCGAAAAAGCCAGCCGAATGGAAGGAAATACTGCCGACAATCTCATCCAGCTTCTGGAGCGCCGTCTGGACGCTTTCGTTTTCCACGCTGGGCTGGCTCGCTCCATCTGGGCAGCTCGCCAGTACGTGACCCACGGTCATATCCTGGTCAACGGCAAAAAAATCAATATTCCTTCCTACCAGCTCAATGTCAACGACGAAGTACAGGTCAAAGAGAAAAGTCGGAAGCTCCCCTGCTTCCAGGAAGCGATCCGAGTTGCGTCGCCGCCACCGTACATTGAATTGTCCAAAGCAGAACTGAAAGCAAAGTTCCTGTACATTCCACCTCGCGAAGAAGTACCGGTCATCTGTGAAGTACCGCAGGTCATTGAGTTCTACGCCCGCTAAGGTTGAGCGCTGCACCCCGTAAGGACATCAAGACCTGTTGTTCTTACGGGGGCAGTATTGCTTTGTGCTCAACGCCAGCAGCATTTTCACACAAGAGAAAATTGGATCGGCAAGAGGAAGGGAAAAATTATGCGTGCCGGGTCCAGGTTGAATTGCTACACCACAACGACAATCCGGCTGATGGGGACGTTGTACATCTCTTGAGCGCTGGCAGAGAAGAAAATTTGACTGGATACTGCTACCAGGGATACTGAGGCACGCCCGGATCTCGGCACTACTCTTTCACCCGCTCAATGTATTCCCCGGTTCGGGTGTCGACCCGCACCACGTCTCCTTCGTTGATAAAAATCGGCACCTGAATCGTTGCTCCCGTTTCTAAGGTCGCCGGCTTCTGGACATTGGTCACGGTATCCCCACGAACCCCTGGCTCCGTTTTCACAACCCGGAGGTTGACGTGCGGAGGAAGTTCCACGGCAATCACCTCCTCACCGTCAAAAGCCAGATCGACCACCTGATTTTCCTTCAAAAATTTGATTTGATCACCCACCAGCTCTTTAGAAACGGGAATTTGCTCGTACGTTTCAACATCCATAAAGTAGAACAAATCGCCGTCGTTGTAAAGGTACTGGTAGGGGCGACGTTCCAGCCGGATGAACTCGACGTCATCGTTGGAGCGAAACTTATGCTCATACAGCCGTCCACTCTTAAGATCCCGCATTTTGACATGGTAAAACCCACTGCCCCGACCCATAAACCGATGCTCGCACGCAAGGATCAAGCAGGGCGTGTTGTTGTACCGAATCACAGCCCCCACCCGCAGATCTGAAGCACTTCCCATTCGCTCTTCATACTCTTAAACACACAAAGCACAAAAAGAGGCAACGGGCGGATTCGAACCGCCGTACGAGGTTTTGCAGACCCCTGCCTAACCACTCGGCCACGTTGCCAACGGGAAAAAATCAAGAACTATAAAACGAGTGATGCTCGGCGTTGTTGTGCTCTACAGTCGCAGGCTCCGAAGCAAAATTTTTCTCGATGTATTCTTTGACTTTTGCCATCAGCCAATGGGGTGTGCTCGTCGCCCCGGAAATCCCCACGCGCGCTGCCCCCACAAGCCATTCTGGACGGAGCTCATCCACATCCGAGATAAAATACGTCCGGGGATTTGCCACCTTTGCTGTGGCATACAGAACTTTGCCATTTGAGGAATTTTTCCCGGCGACAAAAATGACCACATCCTGTGCCTGGGCAAATTGCGCTAACTTTGATTCTCGACCGGCAACCTGTCCACAAATCGTATCTTTCGCTTCAAAGAATGAAAACCCCGGTTGTCCATCGCCATCTCGATCAACGACGAATTCTGCTGTGAGTGCCTCTCGAAGTGCCTGCTCGATCTGATGAAAGGTTGCCCGGTCCATCGTCGTCTGCGTAAACAGCGCTGTTTTACGGGTGCGATCGACCAACCGCAACGCTTCGTCAACACTTAGAACCACCACACATTCATCATTACACACCCCACAAACGCCCCGAACTTCCGGATGGTTCTTCTTACCGTACAGCACAATCTGATACCCCAGATTGTAGTATTTCCGCACCCGCTCCTGCAACTTGGTCACAATAGGACAGGTTGCGTCGATCAGTTCGATGCCACACTCATAAGCGATCCGGTAGGTCGACGGCGGTTCTCCGTGCGCCCGGATCAAAACTTTTGCTCCAGTCCCTTTGAGCTTTGGTAACTCGCTATGGGTGATGGTTTTCAAGCCCAGCTTTCGCAACCGCTCAATCTCCGCAGGATTGTGTATAATATCCCCCAGCACGTAGACATTACCGGGATCCTGGCGCAAATAAAATTCGGCAATCTCAATGGTGCGAACCACGCCCCAGCAAAAGCCAGCGGACGGATCAATGGTTACCTGCATCGTGCTCCTCACTTCCTCGTTCCGAAAGGCGAGAAACGAACCGCTCATTCGGTTGTTTTGCAATGGCGACGAAGATGTTCCTGCACAATCTGATAAATTTGCTCAACCTGTTCCTCAAAGCTCAGATTGGTCGTATCAATCACAATGGCATCTGGCGCTTTCCGCAGCGGGGCAATGGGGCGATGGGAATCCAGATAATCCCGTTCCGCAATTTCCTGTTTCAACTGCTCTATATCCACCGGAATCCCCTTCCGTTCCAGCTCAGCAGCCCGGCGACGAGCCCGAGCTTCGACAGAGGCGGTGAGAAAAATTTTTACATCAGCATCCGGAAAGACATTCGTCCCAATGTCTCGCCCATCCAGCACAACGCCCCCTTCTTTGCCTACTGCCCGCTGCAACTCCACCATCGCCGATCGAATGGCGGGCAGCGCA
>JALWUI010000058.1 GCA_027082775.1 Candidatus Kapaibacterium sp. | reverse complement strand
TGCCGACAGCCGGCGGATGGTGGGCAAAAATTCGAGCCAGTTCCAGCAAAACAGCAACGCCACTCCCACCATCATTGGCGCCAGGAATCGGTTTCGCTCGATTGGCTGGGTTGGGGTCTTCATCAGCAAAGGGGCGGGTATCCCAGTGGGCAGTGAGCCAGATGCGCTTTGGATGATGTGGCTGAAATCGGGCAATGATGTTGCTCAATTCATACGTCGTGCCATAGAGTTCCCACGTAAAATGCTGGATCCACACCGTATCCGCCCACCGACGGAGCTGTTGCACCAGAAAGTCCCGACACTGGCGATGTCCCTCTGTCCCCGGCACTCTTGGACCAAATCGGAGTTGTTGCTGGATCCAGAAATAGGCGGAATCGCCAGAAAAAGACGGAAGAACGACAGCACCTGCGTTACTGGGACGTCCAGTATCTCGTGTTGCAACCTCCTGCAAAGATCGCTCAGGGGAGCAACGAATCAGCGTTGCTACAATAAGCACTATCAGTAGTTGTCCTTTACCACAACGTGCAAACATAACTTGTACCATTGATGCCGGAAAATGCTCAATGACGTTAAACATTTTGCCAAATTTGCGCCGAAAGTTTGAAAAAGTACGGCTGGTGGTGTTTGACGTCGATGGCACGCTGACGGATGGCGGTATGTATTACGGTAGTGACGGTGAGCTGATGAAACGGTTCTCCGTCAAAGATGGAATGGGCATTACACTGCTGCGCCAGGCAGGGATTCAAACGGCATTTGTGACGGCGGAATCTTCCTCTATTGCCCTGCGTCGGGCAGAGAAGCTTCAGGTGGATTATGTCGTGTTGTCAGTGCACGATAAATTGCAGGAAGTGCGGCGGATAGCGCAGAAAGCGGGAGTGACGCTCGATGCCGTTGCGTATATGGGTGATGATGTAAACGACATCCCAGCAATAGAAGCGGTTGGGGTGTCTGCCTGTCCCGCCGATGCGGTTACTGCTGTGAAAGAACGTGTCGACTACGTCACGGAGGCAGCCGCAGGCTACGGCGCTGCGCGGGAATTTTGTGACCTCATTCTGGTGGCGCAGGATCGTTATCCACACTTTACCGTTGTTGAGGATACGCATATGGAAGCGGATCGTTTCATAAAACAGGAGACCGATGATGGCACGGAATGATTTCCACAAAGGTTTTGCTTTTGGCGCCCTTATTGGCGGCGTTGCCGGGGCGCTCACGGCGTTGTTGTTAGCCCCAAAGCGAGGAGAGGAGTTGCGAAGTGAGATCGCTCACCATTCGGAGCGACTCTATGAAGACGTTACAAAGCGAGCCCAGCAACTGTTCGGCGAGAAGCGAAGGAGTTTTCAGGTGTTGATGAATGAGGGGCGAAAAAAATCTGAAGAGGTTGTTGGTTCGGCAAAGGCAGAGGCGGAAAAGCTGATCGCTGAAGCAGAGCGATTGATGCAGGCAGCGCAGCAGCGGGTAAAAGAAGCCGAGGTGCAGTTGCAACAGAATATTGACACGCTCAAAGAGGCAGCACAGAAAGCAGCGGAGACCTTCCAATCGGAGGTGCAGGCGGAAGCAGCAGCTCCTGAAGAAGAAACTGTCCAGGATGCTCAGCAAAAGAATGATGAACAGGCAACGCAAAACAAAGAAGGAGCATAACAATGGCACAACAGGATTTTGCAAAGGGATTGTTCGCAGGTGTTTTTCTGGGAGGATTAGCAGGTGCAATCACCGCTCTGTTATTGGCACCCAAGTCGGGCGATGAGCTACGCGAAGACATTCGGGAAGGAGTGGAAGAACTCTGGGAGCGAATCTCTGATCGGTCGGAGCGACTCTACCGGGATCAGAAGAAGCGGATCGAGTCGCTGCTGGAAGAAAGCCGGGAAAAAGTCGACACTCTGATTGAAGACACCCGCAGCCGGATCGACCGAACTCTGAAGGAACTGGAAAGTACCGTAGCAGATCTCCGGAAACAGTTGCGATAACCGATCACCGTCGTGTACAGCAATCGAGCAGGGCGAGATTCTTCGCATCGGGCAGTGTTGCTGTTGGTTATCACTGCTGCTCTGTGGAGTACCAGCGGCTTTCTGGTTAAGCTGATTCATTGGTCACCAATTAACATCGCAGCAGCCCGGAGTCTGATTGCCCTTCCCGTCGTCTGGTTGGCGGTCCGAACGGTTCGATTTCGCTGGTCGCTTTTTCAACTGGCGGCTGCTGGAGCGTACGCTGGCACCGTTGTGTTTTTTGTGCTGGCAACCAAGATGACGACGGCAGCGAATGCGATTGTCTTGCAGTACTCCGCTCCGTTGTACGTGGCAATTCTTTCTGCGTGGATCGTTGGTGAAAAGCCGACAGTTTTTGACTGGGTAAGTGTGCTCATCGTTTGTGCTGGAATGGTGCTGTTCTTCTTCGATCGTCTGGAGTCCGGGCAGTTGCTGGGCAACGTACTGGGGATTGCCAGTGGCATCTGCTTTGGGTTGACCGCACTGCTGTTGCGCAAGCAAAAAGATGCGGCGCCGATGGAGTCCATTGTGATTGGAAACGGCATAGCCGTGCTGCTGTGTTTGCCCTTTGTGCAGTGGACACTACCGCCATCGGATGCGTGGCTTCCACTGGTTCTGCTGGGAGTGTTTCGGTTGGGACTTCCGTACGTGCTGTACAGTATCGCGATCCGCTCGGTGAGGGCGTTAGAAGCAGTGCTCATTCCAATGCTGGAACCATTGATGAATCCGATCTGGACATACCTGGCAGTGGGGGAAGTGCCCGGACCATACGCTGTTGCAGGTGGTGCAATGATTCTTGTCACCTTAGCAATTCGGGCGTGGTGGTCAGTTCGTCGTACTGCTGTGCGATTGGAGCAGTCAGTCAGAGGGAAAGCAGTATGAAGCGATGGTGCGATCGATGGCAGCAACCGCAGAGTATGGTTGGCGTTTACAATGCTCTCATCTTGAGCGGTAGCCTATTGGGCATTGCATTCGTGCTTCCTGAAGGATGGTTCTTGAGCCTGGGGGCATTATTGCCTGTACTGTGGGCGTTCCAGAAAGCGCGACGATGGCAGCAGGTGTTTCGATGGAGTTACTTGGCGTTCTTTTTCTACCACGGCGTTGCTAACTGGTGGATTGGAAGCTGGCAGGTCGAGGCGGATCCCTTTCTCCGACTCTCCGGTGTGCTGGTCTGGCTGGTCCATCCCCTGTTTTTTACCCTCCCCTGGCTGGGATGGTGGGTGTTGCACCGTCGCTGGGGGACGTCGCTGGCACTGTGGAGTTTGCCGTTGCTCTGGATCGCTTTTGAATGGCTGCACAGTCTTGGTGATCTGGGATATCCGTGGCTTGCCCTCGGCAATCTGTGGCTGCCGTGGCTTGCCGGGGTGCAAATGGCAGATATTGGTGGTGTCTGGCTCGTCAGTGGATGGATCGTGCTGCTGAATGTGCTGCTCTGGAAAGGAGTATCCGCAGCTATACGGGGACAGTGGCGTCGGAGCGGCTGGTTTCTGCTGGGATGGGGCGTTGCCATCTTGTTACCCGCTTCCTATGGGACGTATCGACTGGAGACTTTTGCCCACCACTCCGGCAAGCAGCTCACAGTTGCGATTGTTCAGCCGAATATCAATCCGTGGCGGAAGTGGGAAACGCTGAAACCCTGGCAAAACATTCAACAGCATATCCAGTTGCTGGATTCGGCACTTCGGACATCCTTATGCCAGCCGGATCTCACGATCTGGAGCGAGACGGCCATTCCGTTCTGGATTACGTGGCAACGGTATCGAACAGAATTTTTCCGGCTCCGGCGCTGGGTGGATTCTACTGGTATTGCTGTGCTGACCGGTTTCCCGGATCTGGTCTTCTATCAAGCGCCGCCCACGCCGGTTGCCCGGAAGTTGCAGGGCAGTAATCTGTGGTACGAAACGTTTAATGCGGTACTTCTCTTACAGCCCGGAGCGGCAGATTACCAGACGTATCATAAGATGCGCCTGACCCCCTTTGCGGAACACGTGCCATACGCGGAAGTGCTGTCTTTTCTGCAAGATTGGGTTCAGTGGGGCGTTGGGATTTCGTCGTGGGCAAAGGGGCGTCGGCAGAACATACTATGGCTGCGAACTCGCCATAACGATACCCTACGGCTGGGAGCTGTGATTTGCATTGAGTCCATCTTTCCCCGGTTTGTTGCAGGATTTGTTCGCAAAGGAGCAGAAGCGCTGGTGATTATCACCAACGACGGCTGGTTTTCCGGAACACCCGGTCCTCGACAGCATTTTGAGATTGCCAGAATGCGGGCGATTGAAACGCGGCGGGTCGTGCTCCGGTGTGCAAACACGGGTATTTCTGGTATCATTGCGCCCAGTGGCGAGGTTATAGCACAGATACCGGATGGGAAGCAGGGAGTGTTGGTGCAGAGCGTGGCATTATCAGCAGGAACATCCCTGTATCTGCGGTGGGGAGATTGGGTGGCTTATGGAAGTCTGGTGATTGTTGGTGGGATGCTGATTGGTGGCTTCCGCCGCCGAAGATTTAAAGAGGGAGCCAGAGGGTAAAGGTGGAGCCAACACCAACGGTACTGTCGACAGTGATGCGCCCGTGCATCAGTGCTGCCAGTTGTTGAGAGAGATAGAGACCGACTCCAGAACTGCTTTCCCCTCCTGTGGGTTTTGCTGAAAGGGTGGTAAATCGCTGGAACAGACGTTGCTGTTCTTCCGGAGCGATACCGGGACCCTGATCCGTAATAGCAATGGCGCATTGAGCATTGGCAACGAAGGTCCGCACCGTGACCGTTGTGCCAACACGGGTATATTTGAGCGCATTCGACAGCAGATTATCCAGAATTCGGTTCACCCAGAACGGAATGACACACAAAGTCAGTTGGGGATCGTGGATGTGGACTACTAAGGAAACGTTTTTTGCTTTTGCCATCGGCATATATTGCTTCACCAGCGGTTCAATCATTTGTGTTAAATGGAGCGTTGTGCAATTCGGCAGTCCAGCTTCAGGCGTTGCGCGAACCTGTTCAAGCGTTTCTGCAATCAGGTGCTGCATTGTTGCTACCAGTTGCTCAGCTTGCTGGAGCAATGCTTGAGGATTTTCCTGTCCTGTCTCAAGCGCTTTCTGAAGGCGATAGAGCAGAAGGCGGATGCTCAATAAGGGGTTTTTCAGGTCGTGTGCGATCAGGTGCAGCATATTGCTGATATGGTGGGAACGCTGCTGGAGCTGATCATTGGCAGTATGGAGTTGCTCGACCAGTTGGAGCAATTCCAGATTCTGATTGCGGAGGGCAGCAATTTGAACCTGCTCCTGCTCTAATTGATGCTTGAATTGCAGCTCAGCAAAAAGCTGCTGTTGCTGTTGATGCTGAAACGCCTGTTCTTTCTCGGCTGCTACCCGGAGCTGTTGATAGGCTTTATCAAATTGATGGCGGGCAGCAGCGATCTGACTTGCGATGCGGTAGTACGAAGCTGCATATTCCCACAGTCCCGGCTTATCGATGAGTGGGGCAATAGCATCAATCGATTCGGCAGCGCGGTCAATGGCGCCGCGCTGGAGGGCAATTTCGGCTAAGGCGATATGGATCCCTACCAGAAGTTCTGGTGTCGGCGGGGTAAAGAAACAGAGTGCCAGTTGAAGCACACGTTCTGCAACATCGAGTTTGCCCTCTGCTTTGAAAGTAAGTCCAACATTGGCTAAGACGGCAGCTTTCTCAGGACCGGTGAATTGTAATGCTGTAAAAGCGGCAAGGGCTTTCCCGAAGTGGTAACGAGCCTGGCGATAATTGCCCTGCTTCCGGTACACTTCCCCGATGTTATTGTGGATCTTGGCGATCCTTTCCAGAGACCGGAGTTTTTCTGCTAAATGGAGTGCTGTGTGGAAGTATTGCAATGCCTGCGGAAAGAGGCGGGACTGGCTGAACAAAAGCCCTAAGGTTGTATGGGCGGAGATCAGCATTACCTGATCGTTCAGTTCTTGATAAATGTCCAGCGCCTGCAGCAGTAGTTGCAGCGCCCGGTAGTATTCCCCTTTGAAGGTGTAGTAATTGGCTAAGTTTCCCAGGGTGATAGCGTATCCCCGCTTGTCTCCAATTTGCTGCCGCAATTGGAGCGATTGCTGGAACCACTGGAAAGCTTCTTCATACTGGCGCAGGGAAAAGGCATTGGCGCCAAGACAGCGATACAAAATCGCTTTTCTTTTGAGAGACGTTTCTTCAGTGGCAACTTTCAATCCCTGCCGATAAGCGTGAGCAGCTTCCTGTATTTTGCCCTGCTTCGTGAGCGCGATACCCAGGGTGGTCCAGAGAGCTACAAGTGTATCGCTGTCGCTGATATCCAATTGTGGGAGTGCGTGCGCAAGAAGTTTTTCAACATCGGCGAATCGCTGCTGGTCCAAAAGCAGGCGACCGAGCTTGTGCAAAATGTTTGCTCGCTGCGTATCGGGGAGGGGAAGCTGGTGCAGTTGTTCCAGAAACTGCTGTGCCTGTGCCGGCATTCCTGCTTTCAGACTCAACTCCGCCAGCAATTCCAGCGCCTGCTGTTCCAACTGATGATTGGTGCATTGCCGGGCATATTCTAAGGCTTCAGCCGCTAAGTCGATGCCGGAGATCGGTTGAGAATCCAGAAAGGTTCGTGCTTCCTGCAAAAGTTCCTCAGCCAGGATTTCTACATCTTGCGCCATTCTGCTGATTTTTTTTAGTGGCATATTCGCAGTCTTTATGCCATGTGCATAGTATTTCGAGCTACGAATCGTTTTAGTGTGCTCAGCAGCAGAAGGTAGCAGTTATCAGATCAGGATTTTGTAACTTTGCCGGCGGATTGATCAGGAGCACTGGTCATTGTAGCGGTGAGGGATGGATTCGGGTATAGCGGCATTCGATGCCAGGTTCAGTGCGTGGGGATGAAGCGGTTGTAACTGGCAGTAGTCGAACAGGATTAAACAATGGTGTCGAATAAAAAACGAGTTGGTATCACAAAGAAAAGAGCGTGGTATGAAAGGGATTGTGGTGTATTTGATTGCTTTCCTGTCGTGGTATGGTGTCTTTTCGCAGACCGTTGAACAGTACTATCGGTCGCTCCCGAATGTAAAGCCGAAAGAACGAGAACGGTTTTTCTATGAGGCGCGAGCATATCCGTACGATCGGATACCCTTTCGGGCACGGGTAAAGGCAATACATCAGGCGGCACAGTTGAGCAAGCGGTCGTCAGCACACGTGCTGGCAACGCAGCCTGAGTGGTATCCCATCGGTCCGTTTTATGTCGGTGGGCGTGCGCGCACAGTGGTTGTCCATCCAACAGATCCGGCAACAGCGTGGATTGGGGCAGCAGCCGGAGGGATCTGGAAAACCACCGATTACGGGGAGACCTGGACGCCGGTGTTCGACAATGAAACGGCAATTGCAATGGGCTCTCTGGCAATTGATTTCACCAATCCCGACATCTTACTGGCAGCAACGGGCGAGATGAGCTCCAACATTGATGCCTATCTGGGCGATGGCGTGTTTCGCTCGACCGATGGTGGCGAAACCTGGACACAGGTTGGATTGGTAACCGTGGGCGCTTTTTCGAAGATCTGGATCCATCCACAAAATCCTTCACTTGTTATCGCTGGAGCAACAAAAAATGGAGCAGGGGTTTATCGTTCGACAGATGGAGGAATGACGTGGGAAAAAACCTTTAATGGCATTGTCAGTGATGTCTCGATGAATCCTGCAGATCCGCAAGAGTGGTTTATTGGAGTCACGGGGAAAGGAATATATTACTCCAGCGACGGAGGAAAGACGTGGGAGGAACGAAATTCGGGACTTCCAATTTCTGGAATCGGTCGGGTGTCCGTACAACAGGCGCCCTCGGACCCTGACATTCTATATGCCCTGATGGAAGTGCAGGGAGTGGGAACCATTTACAAGAGCACGGATCGGGGAAGTTCCTGGCAGAATGTTTACGCAGGCTCTAATGCTTTTTTCAATGGACAGGGATGGTATGATCAATACATCGTTGTCCACCCGACGCACCCAGATACGGTCCTGGCAGGTGGTATTGATATCTGGCGCACCACAAATGGCGGACAGACGTGGGAAAACATCACCAACGGCTATGGCGGTGGTCCACTTTACGGTGGCGATCGAGTCCACGTTGATCAACACCACGCTGCCTTTGCTCCCAGTAATCCTGACGTTGTGTATGCTGTCAATGATGGAGGAGTCTATCTGAGCACGGATGCGGGAAAGACGTGGAAGAATATCAACAACAATCTGGCAATCACGCAGTTTTATGCGATGGACATTGATCAGTCGGCGGATAACAAAACTTACGGTGGAACGCAGGATAATGGAACTCTGGGGAATTACCAGCAGGAGGACCGCTGGTCTCGCGTTGCTGGCGGCGATGGATTCTTTGTGGTTGTAGATTATGAGAATCCTCACATTATCTACGGTGAGTTTTTCAACGGCCGGTTGTGGAAGCGGAATTTGCAAACAGGAGAGATTAAAAGTATTATGGATGGCGTTGACCTAAACGATCCTGCGTTGTGGTCTGCACCGATTGCTATGGATCCGGCCGATCCACTGATTCTGTATCACGGACGAAGAAGATTGTACATCAATAGCTTCGGTGGAGAACAACCGTGGGAAGTTATTACGCCAGACTTTCCTTCGCTGAACGGATCGATCGCTGCGATTGCCGTTTCGCCGGTCGATCCGGACATCCTGTACATTGGCACCAGCCGGGGAGAAGTGTATCGAAGTACGGATGCCGGTGAGACCTGGACCAGCGTTGCGGAAAATGGGCTGGTGAATCGGTACGTAACGGATATTGTGTGTTCGGAACAGAATGCCCACACTGCTTTTATTACTTTCTCCGGATTTGGAGTGCCGCACGTCTTCCGCACGACGGATGCAGGAGATAGCTGGGAAAATATCAGCTCGATGCTGCCAGATATTCCGTGTAACGCAGTTGCGGTCAATCCCGAAGATGACAATAATATCTTTGTGGGAACGGACATTGGCGTTTTTGCAACTTATGATGGGGGGAATACGTGGCTTCCTTACGGCGTTGGATTGCCCAAAGTCCCCGTAGTGGATCTCCGGATCCATAAGGAATCACTGGCACTGCGGGCAGCAACCCACGGCCGTTCTATGTGGGAAGTTCCCATTGAAGATGGTGTTGAGGCTTTTGCTATTCTTCGGCCAGCCGGCGGCGAAGATTTCTCCGCACTTTCCACGCAACCGATTACCTGGTATGGGTTTGATCTGCCAGTGAAAGTGGAGTACTCTCTGGATGATGGGCAGACCTGGCAATTGATTGTGGAGAGTGTTTCAGCTCAATCCACATTGTGGAAACTGCCCGCTACGTCGACGATTGCCGCGCGGATTCGGGTCTCCTCGCTCAGCAATCCGGATCAGGTTGCCGTTACCCCACGGTTTAGCATTCAGCCGATTCATCCGGGCTCGATCCTCAAGATTTCTGGTGTTTCGCACGTGCCCTATGGCATTGCTTACGATGGACAGGGCAATCTGTGGGCAACCAGTTTCTATGGCAATCGGTTGTATAAATACAATGCGGAAACCTTAGAGCTGATTGCTTCTTTCCAGATGCCCGTCGGTGATAGTTTGTTTACTGATATCACGGTCAACCGGGATAACGGGACCATCTACGTTCATAAAATGGCATCGCTTTCCGGAGGACAGGGACTGATCATTGCCCTGGATGCTGATGGGAATCTCAAAAAGACCTATCCATCACCTGCAACGCAATACCCGATTGGTCTGGTCTGGTTGGCAAATGATACGTTGTTGGTCGGTGATCGGAATCTGGAAAAGCTGTATCTGTACGATCTTTCGGAACAAAGGGTTCTGGGCACATTTGATAATCCGTTTACCGGCGATTTCGGTCCCCGGGGACTGTGTCGGGATCCCCAGGGCAACATCTATCAGGTGTCGACTGATTTTACCGGTGGCAGTTTGCAGGGGGCGTACTTGATCAAGATACCCGCTGGCAATTATGAGGTTGAGCAGGCTCGCTTACAGTTAGTAGGACCTTCTGGAAACATCAACGCCCGCGGCGCAGACTATGACCAGCGAGATGGAACGTTCTGGCTTTCTGACTTTGCCGGAACCATTTACAAGATCGTTGGTTTCCAGATTCCGAATTCAACACCGGAGCGGTCAGGCAGGGTCGCTGCTCTCCCGATCCAAGTGCAAAAAATCGTCCCGAATCCGGTACTGGAGAAAGCAACTGTCCATTTG
The DNA here is from genome assembly GCA_027082775.1 of Candidatus Kapaibacterium sp. Lineage (GTDB taxonomy): Bacteria > Bacteroidota > Ignavibacteria > Kapaibacteriales > WFXC01 > WFXC01. Next base: position 73,237 of record JALWUI010000058.1, on the reverse strand, counting down.
CGAGTGCAGCAACCTGGCACGCTGACAGTGGAGTTGTACACGCTGGATGGGCAGTTGCAGCAAACGGTACTGGAGCAACAGGTCAGCAGAGGTGAGTTTCAGTTCCCGCTGCAACCTACAGGAAGCAGCGATGTGTACCTGTTGCGCTTTCTGTTCAATGGGGAACCAGTTGCAACAACGACCTTTACGTTTATCCGGTAAGAACAAGCACAGTTTCCCGGTCACAGGAGCACTGACCGGGAGTGCCGACTGGGGAGCGCCAGCTTGAGCCGGCAAGGGATGCACACTGAAGTGTGCGCTCCACTGGGAGCGCCGGCTTGAGCCGGCAATCACTGGAAGTGCTGACACGTTAGCCAAAGAAGAATACATCCTTGAAGCGTGCGCTTTCGGTGGCCTTGATGTGTCACTTTCGCTGGCATAGGGCGGAAGTACTTTTGAGGAAGCACCGATATATTTATGCACGCTAAGGGGGTACGCTTCTGGTGAGGATGTTATTGTGCTATCCTTAGGTCCTGTTTCTCTTCCAGAAGGAACGAGGAAGATATGCGCATTGAACCTGCTGATAGCTCGGGGTCCTGCACTATGGCTTTGAATTCTGTCTCAACTTCATAAGTTAACGATCCGCTGGAATGCCCAGATAGCGGCGGAACCACGAACCAACGATGATTTCTCGGTGCAGGCGGGAGAACTCGTACTGCGGTTTACCATCATCGGTAAGGCTCAATTCGCCCTGAAGCTCAAGAACCAGCTTTGCTAAGATTGACTTAGCAATCGCCATTTCCGAGTCGGTGATATTCGCACGACGCAGAATATCTTCTTCCGTTGCCGCAGCGCCGCGCAGCCAGAGAATGGAGCGGAACAGTTTTTTGCGCACGATCTCCTGCTCTCGCTTCTGCCTGCGGTACAGTACGTACGGAATGCGCAGAATGGGAATGATGAAGTACAGAACTGAGACGATGAAGGGGAAATAACCTAAAGCAACCTCTAACAACTGAGCGGTGCTTATACTTACTCCCGCAAGGCTGAAATAGTTGATCACTGCCCACGACATTCCCAGGTTGAAAGCGTTCATTGCAATGATCGCAATGTTTTGCCCGGTCGTGTTGCCATTGTGAACAACTGGTGGATCAGCCTCATCAGGGTAAGGGATGATGAGTTCCTTTGATGGTGGGGTTTTGATCGCTTCTCTGGTCAACTTCGGAAAATGTCCGATGACAATGCCTTCTTCGGAGATTTCCGCATCGCCCTGAAATCGGGCTAAGTATTCTGTCAGACGGGATTCTGCTAGCTCATACGATTTGCCGGTTAAGCCAACGATATGTCCACTGGTAAGCGCTCCATCGTTGAAGTAGATGAATGCTGCGGCTTCTTTCGCATCTTCCAGAGGTGAATACTTCGGATACTCAGGACCAAAAACAAAATCGTAAACGGCTTGCAGAAAGCGCTTTTTCTTCTTTTTTGAGTGGGTCCTATCTGTTAGCGGCGTTTGGTAGACTGGGTATCGGAAACCAGAAGCATCCGTTTGCCACTGTATGTGCCGTTCGGTCGATTTCCATTCAGCAAGGACCCACAGAAGCCGGAAGATAGCTCCAAGATCAATAGACGCTGAGGAGCGGCGGTTGCGAGAATCACTGCTACTGCCAGAAGCGGCGGCAAAGAGGAGGAGCAGCACGAAGATTACGGTGTAGATGATGAGAATAACGCCAATAGCTGCTTTGTATACTTTGACGAAGATTTTCCACACCGTTGTTGCTACTGACAGAGCGATTTCGCGGAAACTTTTCGCATTCCGGGGGCGGAGGGGATACTGGAAAGCAAAGACGACATTCCCGCTTTCCGGATCCATCGTCACTTTGCATTCGTAGCGTTCTAAGAGGGTATAAAAGGCATTTTGGACCTGTTCCAGAGGAAAGCCGGTAGCAGCGGCAAAGTCACTGATGGTAATTTTCCCACGATGGGAACGGATGTACTGTTCCAGTTGCTGGAGTACTTGCAGATCGCTCGCCATACCGCTATCCGGTTGATCGGCAGGAATAAAAAGTGACCCCGGCAGGGATCGAACCTGCGACCCACGGCTTAAAAGGCCGTTGCTCTACCTGCTGAGCTACGGGGTCAATAGTCAAGAATCCAGAGACGAAGAGCTGGGAATTTGAGTGCCCAGATGCAGCGATTCCAGGACCAGCCGAGCAATCCCGGCAGCATTAAGCTGCAATTCTTCGTACAGTTCTTCCTGGGTACCGTGGCTCACAAAACGGTCTTCGATACCGTGAACCACGATATGGGGAGCGGTAGACCGGGGATGGGCGTGAAAATATTCCAGAACGCCGCTTCCAAATCCACCAATTTTTTGCCCATCTTCAATGGTAACAATCAATGGATAGGTGTCGAACAATTGATCTAACAGAGCAGTATCCAGCGGTTTGGCAAAACGCGCATTGATCACCGCTGCCGAAATATCGTGCTGCTCCAGGATCGTTGCTGCTTGCAGGGCTTCTGCTACCGGTTTGCCAATTGCCAGCAGCGCGACATCCCCACCAGTTCGCAGAATTTCTGCCCTTCCAATGGGAATAGACTCAAAATCACCCGGATCCCACGAGCTGCCCGGTCCCTGTCCTCGGGGATATCGCAAGGCAATGGGGCCACCGCGATGTTCGACAATTGCCGTATACAGCATATTCCGGAGCTCGCGCTCATCTTTGGGTGCCATCAACACCATATTCGGAATCACTCGAAGTGCAGCCAGGTCAAAAACGCCGTGGTGCGTAGGACCATCTGCACCAACCACACCTGCACGATCCATTGCAAAGACAACGTGCAGATTTTGCAGGGCACAGTCGTGGATGATCTGGTCGAAAGCACGCTGGAGGAAGGAGGAGTAGATCGCACAGACAGGAATCATCCCTTCCGTTGCTAAGCCAGCGGCATACGTGACAGCGTGCGCTTCAGCAATGCCAACATCAAAAACCCGATCAGGGAAGTGCGCCGCAACTTTATCCAGACCAGTTCCACTCGGCATAGCAGCAGTAATGGCGACGATTTTCTCATTGTGCCGCATCAATTCAATCAGCGTCTCGGCGAAAACATCCTGATATTTTTTCCCTTTGCGGTGGGAAGAGCCGATTTCAATTTTATCCTGCGACGGTGGGGCTGACTTTCCGATAGCGTGTAATGCCTCCGGATGTTTCTCCGCCGCTTCGTACCCTTTTCCCTTTTGCGTTGTAACGTGGAGTAGCACCGGGCGATCGTAGGTGTCCCGGATAAAGCGCAAAATCTTGATCAGCCGGGGCAAATGGTGACCATTGATCGGACCGTAGTACTTGAAGCCTAAGGCTTCGAAGAGCATTCCGGGAGTGATGATCGATTTTACGCCACCTTCGATCCGCTGGAGCAGCTTCAGAATTCGATCACCGAATGGCTCCAGTTGTTCGCTCAACCGCTGGATATTTTGCCGTAGCTTGAAAACGATGCGAGTGGTGTCTAACTCTGTGAAGTAGTTGGCTAACGCCCAGACATTGGGAGCTATCGACATTTGATTGTCATTCAGAACGACCAGCAATTTCCGCTGCTGTAGCCCACAGTTGTTCATTGCTTCATACGCCAATCCGCCCGTCATTGCCCCGTCGCCAATGATGGCGACAACGTGAAAATCTTTTTTCATTAAATCCCGGGCAGTGGCAATACCCAGCGCAGCCGAAATGCTGGTTGAGGCGTGTCCGGCACCAAAAACGTCGTAAATGCTTTCGCTCCGTTTCAGAAAGCCAGAGATGCCTCCTTTTTTCCGAATCGTCGGCAGTAGATGCTTTCGTCCGGTCAGGATCTTGTGCGGATACCCCTGGTGTCCAGTGTCCCACACCAGCTTGTCTTTCGGGGTCTGGAATACGTAGTGAAGAGCGATGGTCAACTCCACCACTCCCAGTCCTGAGCCGAAGTGTCCACCAACTTTGGTGATCGTGTCGATAAGGTATTGTCGAACTTCGGTTGCCAGTTGTGGCAGTTGATCGATGGGGAGTTTGCGAAGATCATTGGGATCGTGAATTCGGGAAAGGAGCGGAAATTGCTCTTGCATTTTTGTCTTGATGTCTATGATCCTTGCTATTTGCAGCAATGGAAACGTTGCCCTGCATTCCCTATTGTGCAGCCGGATTTGGGAACAGGGTAAAAAGCCGCGTCAGGTTTGACTGGTGTCTGCGCTCTTCTGGAAACACTGGTTGGGCAGGATGGGCGAAAATGGTTATTCGGTTGCCCTTTCTTTCGCCGGGATTTTGTAACTTTACCTGAAGTAAAAACAATCCACGGAGGCATTAGTGATGCGGCGGTGGCTTTACGGAATGTTGGTGGTCCTTGTACTTCCAGCAGTGGCACAATGGCAGCGGATCGAACTGCCGGCGCCCTATCGTTACGGATATTTTCTGGATGTCTTCTTCCTTCCCTCTGATCCGCAATATGGATGGGCGTGTGGTTTCAATGGTTATGTGGTGCGCACCACCGATGGTGGAAAAACCTGGAAGGGAACGCAATTGCCCGCTCCCGCAAACCATATGGAAAGCATTCATTTTGTTTCCCCACTTGTTGGATGGTGTTCGGGCACGAATCCCGATCGGATTTATCGCACGACCGATGGGGGACGTACCTGGACGGACATTACGCCGAATCCTACAGGCGAGCTATGGGGATGTTACTTCGTCAATGATTCCGTGGGAGTGCTGGTTGGTGGGGGATGCGGAACGCCACAGAATTTTTATCGTACCACTGATGGAGGGAATACCTGGACCCTGAAGCAATACCACGAGCCGGGGTCAGGATTGAGCGATGTGATTCTCTATTCAGCAAACGGATTGGGCTATGCCATCAGCAGTGGTCGTATCTGGCGGACCACCAATGGAGGACGCACCTGGAGCATTTTTGCCATCACGGGTCCGAAACACTGGCAGGAGGAGATCTCGAAGAATGGCAATTCTTTTCTGCTTCCTTCAGCAGGCAATACCTGCAATGGAGATGGTCCCGGCGGCGAAATGGGATTTTCACTGGATAATGGAAACACCTGGGTGGCATACTCTACGGGCAAGCGAATGTTCGGTTCCTTCTTGCTGACGCCGCGGGTTGGCTGGGGCGTGGGCGATAGTGGAACAGCAATCCGCACGACAAATGGAGGGTATGCCTGGGAATTGCTCAACTGTGGGGTGGAAGGAATCAATCTGGACGACATCTGGTTTGTCAACGATACCACAGCGTTCATCGCCGGTGCTGGCGGGCTATACCGAATGGTTTGGCCCCCCGTCCAACCCCACCCGGATACCGTGCAGTTTGATACGGTCTGCATAGGCGACAAACAGGTTGAGAAGATCTGGATTAAAAATTACTGGCGCAAAGACTATCCTGCGTATACCGAATTGATAGGTTCCTCTGCTTTTACCACCAATCTCCGCCCAACGCTTACCGTTGCTGGCTGTGACTCGATGGATGCCCGCATTGTCTTTGAACCGAAACGAGCTGGCAAACATACGGCTGTGTTGCGCTTCACAACGCCAACGGTGGGACGATCCTTCCTTATCTACATCGAAGGCTATGCGCTCCCGCCAACCCATTACCAGGTCAGCCGCGACACCTTGATCATCAATCCTGCATTCTGTGGACAAAATAACACTGGTGGGGTTACGTTGCAGCCCGTGGATACTTCTGCGTTTTCTTTGCAGTCCGTGAAGCGCATATCCGGTAGCTCGCACATCCGCATTGCTTCGCCGTTGCCTTTAGAAATTACGGAGCCGGGAACGGATCTGCTGTTCCAGATTAATCCGCCAGACACCGGATGGTATGAAGCCCGATTCCGACTCTTTGTGAATCAATGTTCGCTTGATACGGTGATCGTCGTTCGAGCGTATGGAGTATCGCCTATCATTGTTGCTCCTCAGCGAGTGCAGCACATTGCTGCCTGCCGGGATGTTGATACGGTAGCCGTTCCTGTCCGTAATGGTGGAAACGACACGTTGAGGATTTCTGCTGTGACACTCCAGGGGTCAGATACTGCAATCGTGCAGGCGCTGTTCTGGCGTTCAGGGCAAACACTTCCAGTTGCTATCCCGCCAAAAGCAGCAGATACCCTCCAGCTTGTTATCCGGGTGCAGCAGAACCAGACTTACAACTTCAGCATAGCGCTTGCTAACAATGATCGGACACAGGTACGGGGAAATGCAAATCCAAAGATCGTTGCTGTCCAGATTTCCAGTTTCCAACCTGAGCTTGAACTGAGCGCAACGCAGGTCGATTTCGGGAGTGTTTGCATCAACACCCCAAAAGATACCGCTATCTCGATCCAGAATCTTTCGCCGCAATCATCAGTGCTGGATTTCATTATGCCGGCAACCGCTTTTCAACTGATCAGCCCGGCAAATCCTCCAGTGAAGCTTTCCCCGAATCAGCAAATCAACCTGCAACTGCGATTTGCTCCAACGGTGGTAGGTGAATTTACGGATACGTTGATTGTGCTGGTACAACCGTGCAATCTCCGCTTTGCCATTGTGTTGCACGGACAGGCGATCACAACGGACGTAGCTGCTACACCAGCGCAGATCCAGATGACGATTAGTCCCGGCGATACTACGGTTGTCCCTGTCCGATTCCGATCCATAGGGACCGCCGCTGCGGTGATCGATACGATCCTCCTGACACCCCAGCGATCTGATTGGATGATCGTTGCACCAGCGCTGCCGCAAACATTGCAGTCTGGCGAGGAACTTACTGTACAGCTCAAACTGTTTCCGTCCAGCGATACGGTATACGTTGGTAAAATATGCGCTTCGGGAGATGCTGAATGTCCGTGGAGCATTTGTGTCGATGTCGATATTTCAGCAAAGAACAAATTGCTTACAGTGCAGCCGGGTATGCTAACATTACCAGAATTTGTTTGTTCTGCCACGCCCGTGGAGGATACGGTGTGGATTACCAATACTGGCAGCCAGAGTGTGACGATTTATGGAGCAGCGGTGACAGCGCCGGAGTTGGAGTGGCAATTTGATGGTGGATTGCCCTTTGTGCTGGATCCGGGTGCTGCTGCTGCCTTTGTCGTTCGCTGGACGCCGATTACGCCCCGGGCTGCGATCGATACACTCCGTATTTTTGCTTCTGTTGACACCATTGCGATTCCGGTGACGTTTGGATGGTATCGTCCGGAACTGGAAATTGTGAAGGCGCCAGCATCATTTCCGGATACTCTGTTCCGGTGTGAGCCAGTGCAGCAGTGGCAATGGGAGGTACGCAATAGCGGGAATTTTGCCGATACGGTGGATGTGCACCTTCCTGATGCTTTTGCAGCGGCTGCTTCCGTAACGCCGCTTTCATTCCCCCTGTCAGTCAATGAGCAACGGTCCTTTGCTGTCCAGTTGAATCCAGCAGCATTGGAGGAAGGAATGTATCGCATTCCGGTTGTCCTTGCCTGGCGGCAGTGTGGGGGACAGGATACTGTTGAACTCAGCGTGGCGATTCGAGACCCACGAGCGGTTTTCCGTCCAGCCAATGTGCAGATTGGTCCCGTGTTTGCTCGCAAGGAGCAGGCGACTGCAACGGTCTATCTGGTCAATCCCTCCGCTTATTTCCCGATCGAAGTAACGGACATTCGGTGGGATTCTCCTGTGCCAGCAGCGCTGATGCTGTCACATCCCCCACTCCCGATAACAGTAGCAGCAGCCGATTCATTGCCCGTTTCGATTCGCTATGCGCCACCAGTTCCTGATACGGTCAGCACCGCATTACGCGCAACGATTGGTCCGCGCTGTGATCGGCAAAGCACCGCAGGAGTGGCGGTGATGGCAGTTGAAAAAGTCTATCCGCTGGTGCTCAGTATTCCAGCGTACGAAGCGGTTCCGGGAGATACGATTGATGTCGCCGTTCTGGTACGGCTGGAGGGGAAAGATGCAGAAATGGAGCGAATGGAATTTGCTGTGGACTTTCTGCCAACCATCTTTGTGCCGGTGCAGGTGTTCCTGGGCAATGGGTATGCTGCCGTTCCATTTACCTCCGATCTGGGTCGAACCATCGTCGCCCTGGATTCTCTCCTGCTGGCACAATCGATCTTATCGTTCGCAGGGTCTGATCAGGATACCCTGATCACGATGCGGGGTATAGTCCAGTTGTCTGATCCAAGCGTTTCTCCCTTAACGATTGCAGATGTTACGATTCAGTCTCCTGATCGTTTTGCCGTTACTACTATCGATGGGACGCTCAAACTTCAGCAAATCTGCTTGCTGGATCTGCGGACCATTCAGCTTGCTCCCACATTCAGCGTTGTTCGAGTTGTACATCCAGCACCACAGCCGGCGATTGTGATCAATACCTCAGGACAGATAGAGCTTCAGCTCTCCGTTTACAGTGTCACAGGGGTACTTGCTGCCCAACAAACCATCGCTGTCAGTGCGGGGCAACATTCGATCCCACTACCGGGCACGCTGCCCAGTGGAGTATACCTCTGGGATCTGCGGTCGCCAATGGAGATGGCAAAGGGATACCTCTGGGTGGTGAGGTAGCGGAGGTATTGGAAATCTTCGGAATTTTTCGTAAGTTTGTTTTGATATGGTTGAGAAACCGATAGGTAAGTCCAATAAACAACGAGGCGAACAATGATGCGCCGATGGTTTTTTACGCTCTTTATTCTTTTTCTGGGAGGGCTCAGTGCCTTTGCACAGAAGCGCGAAGTGATTTCTCCACAATGGCTGCTGGATAATGGGACACAGGGACGGGAATTCTGGATTGCCTTTCCACAGAATGAAAACACGAATTACCGTGGAGCCGGTGGAGATGGTGCGTTCCGCCTGCTGGAGATCTATGTAACCTCTTCCGTCGACACGAAATTTATGCTCCATATCCCTGGATTGGGAATTGGTCCCATTCCCTACAAAGTAGAAGCGATGAAGATCACAACAATTTCATCGCAGGGTGGTCCACTGAATGAATCCTTAGAAATGCGGGATGAAGGAGGTGGAAAGTCACTGAAAGCAATTCACATTACTGCTGAGGATCCGATTTCTGTCTATGTGATGTCCGCTCACCAGTATACCTCCGAAGGATATCTGGCACTGCCTGTAGAAGTATGGGGCAAGCGGTATATCCACGTGGGACATTACGATTATAAAGACCTGAGCTGGAATTACCCCCGCGGTTCAGGATTTGTGATTCTGGCAAAATACGATGGGACAGTCATTCAGGTCAAGCTTCGCGGTCGGAATAACGGATATATTTTCTGGCAGGGGGGCAAACAGCAGATTCAATTTCCACGAGACTGGAACAAGCCCTACACAATCACTTTGAATGAAGGTGAAGCCTTTGTCTTCCAGACCACTGGCGAATCGCAGGAGCAATTGTTTGATATTACGGGAACAGAGATCGTGGCAACCAAGCCAATCGGCATTATTTCTTACCACGTTCGGAGTATTATGCCCATTGCTGCGGGGATTACCAGCCGGGATCACCTGCTGACAATGCCACCACCGGTGCATGCGTGGGGAAAACAATATATCACGGGAGAACTACTGCGCGAAAATCGCGGCGATTTCTTCCGGATTGTCGCTTCACAGGATAATACGATGTGGGAAGTGAAGTGGTACGACAAGCAATCCGGGGAACTCATTGGACAGTTGTCGGGACTGCTGAAGAAAGCAGGAGAGTTTTTCGAATATATGAACGCATGGCAACCGGGACAACTGGAATCGATTCGTGGATTTTCCGTATGGACAGCCGATAAGCCAGTGCTGGTTTGTCAGTATTCGTATTCTGCTGCCTGGGACAACGCCCGGAATTTTGATCCTTTTTACTACTGGGTTGTCCCTGTGGAGCAGTACACGAAGGGAACCGTTTTCCAGACGCCTTCCAATCGAGCATTTACCAAAAACTATTTCAACATTCTGGCAATTGGCGATCCGGATGATCCAGAGCAGCAAAAACTCAAAACGATTAAGCTCGACGGACAGTACGTGTGGCAAAAGGTGCCCTCGTTTCTTAGCCAGCGGATTCCGGGAACCAATGTGTATTATGCCGTGCTGAATGTGAATCCCGGACCGCACCGCATCGAAGGGAAAACGCCTTTTGGAGGATATATCTATGGCTTCGCCACCTGGGAATCCTATGGGTGGCCCGCTGCCACCGCCGTCAATAAGATCGATGAGCTGGATACCTTAGAGCCAGTGCTGGAATTTGTGGAAGATTGCGGCGATTATGACTTTACCGCCTGGGAGGAACGCAACGGCAAACCCAACGATAATCCCCGTCAGATTGATCAGGGCGTCAGCAAGATCGAGCTGATTCCGGAAAAAAGTTTCAACTATCGACTGATACTGGTCGATCCGCCAAAGCTGGAAAACACCGGTGAGAAGATTTCGCCTGCCAGGTTCCGCCTGGAGGTGATCGATAAGACAAAGGACGCACAAGCCTATTTCGTTGTGGTCGACCGGGCGGGCAATGAAGCATATGACAGCGTGTTTTACGAAGCACCGAAGTTAATGCCGTCAGACACCCTGGTGTTTTTCGATACCGTGCGGGTCGGCAAGAGCCGGACGTTGCTGCTGGCAGTGGTCAACGAAAGTGATTCTGTGGTGCTCGTGGAGGAGGTGAAGCTCAAGATAGCCGACGAGTTTGAAATTGTGTCGATCACGCCCGATATACCGACAAGTCTGGCAGCGGGCGATACCCTGTGGGTGGAATTGCGGTACACGCCGAAGGATGAGCGGAGCGATCCGGAGGATTGGGACATTGATTCGTTGTTTGCAACAACACCGTGCGTGGACTTTCCCCTGGCAGAGTTGCGGGGACAGGGCGTGTTGCCGCATATCGTGGTGGGCGACTGGGATGCGGGACCAGTGCCGGTTGGGCTGACCCGGTGTAATAGTGAGAACATCCAGGATTTTCAGCGGACCGTGGAGATTCGCAATCCGGGCAGCACGGTGCTGACGATCACCGAGATTCGGAATGTGACTGCCCCGTTTTCGCTGGATCAAAGTACCTACACATTGCCGATCAAAGTGCAACCGGGAGAGACCATTTACTTCAAGGGGGCGTGTTTCACGCCGACGGCAGTGCAAAAGTATCAGATTGACGTGGAGTTTGTGTGCGATGCACCGCCGGGAGATGACAACATTTCGCGATGGAAGGGAGAAGGGATTCAGGGGGCACCGTACATCACCAGTTACGACTGGGGGTGGCAGCGGTTGCAGACGGTGCACAGCGGGCAGGTGGAAGTTGGCAACGGGGGGAATAATGCGGTAACGATTGATACGGTGTATCTCACAGCGCCAACGCCGCATTTCCGGATTACTGGCTATGAGTTTGAAGGGACACCGTTGAGTGATCCGCAGGGGGTAACACTGAATCCGAAGCAGAAGCTGTTGGTGTTTGTGGAGTATGAGCCGCAGGTGGAGACGGCAGTGGGAGATACGCTGAAGGTAGGGATTCAGGCGGAGTTTATTGATGCTGAAGCCGTAGAAGGAGAGTTACGTGGACAGGCGTATTTACCGAAGATTGGAGCGGAAGGGTATGAGTTTGAATGTGTGGAGCTGGGGACGGAATCGGCGGAGCAGGGGGTAGTGAAGATCTGGAATGCCGATGCGGTGTGGCAATTGCAGATCTGGAACGTAGAATTTGACAATGGAGTAATGAGTGATCCGCAGGCGTTCTGGGCAGAGAATTGGCCCCAATTTCCAGTGACACTGGATGTGGGAGATACGCTGAAGCTTGCAGTACGGTTTCGGGCGCGGACGTATCCCCGAGACAGTGTGCGGGTACGGATTGTGAGTGATGCGGCAGCGGGACCGGAGGAAGAGCCGCAGGTAGAAAGTGGGGTAATGGTGCGAGGCTGTGCGTATGTGGTGGGGCTGGAAGCAGAAGGGACGGTGATTGGACCGGTATTGGGATGTGATGGCGGAGAAGGGACGATTGTGGTGCGGAACACGGGGAGTGCGGCAGTGGATGTGACGGATGTGCGGATCGCTGGCGGGGATGTTGGAGAGTTTGAGGTCGTAGGACCGCGGCAGTTTGTGGTACCGGCAGGCGGGGAGCGGCAGGTAGGCGTACGGTTGTTGCCGGGCGAAGCGGGGCAGTATGAGGTAGAGGTGCTGGTGGAAAGTGGGAGTGGAGACACGACGGTGGTGGTAAGAGGGGAGCGGTATTCGGTGCCGGTGGTGTTTGTGATAGAGGACGTAGAGGATCCAGTGTTGCCGGGGGATACGGTGATGGTCCCGGTGCGGTATGAGGATATGAGCGGGGAAGCGGGGTTGGAGCAGGTGGTGCTGGAGATACGGTACAACGGGAAGGCGTTGGGGTTGAAGGGAGTGGAATCGCTGATAGATGGATGGGAATGGACGGGAGTAGAGTTAAAGCCGGGGATAGCGCAGATCAGCGGGCAGGGGCAGCAGCCGTTGCCGGGCGGGGAGGAAGTGTGTCAATTGGTGTTTGAGGTGTATCTGGAAAGTGATAGCAATGAAGCAGGGATTGTTCCTGTAGAGATCGGGATTGGAGAGGATCGGGCAATTTGTGTAGAGCCGAGTGGGGTAAAAGGGCGGGTACCGTTATCGGAGTTTTGCCTGCGGCAGGCGCGGGACATAGTGATCGGGGAGCGTTATGGGATGGAGGTTGTAGGGGAGCAGCCGGTGCGGGAGCGGTTGGTGATACGGTACGGGATAGGATTTGATGGGGAAGTGCAGATTGGGGTGTATGATGCGGTTGGGACGAAGGTAAGGGATCTTGTGAAGGGGTATCGGAAGGCGGGGTGGTATCAGGTTGAGGTACCGGCGACGGAGATGAGCAGTGGGTTGTATTATGTACGGATGAGCAGTGGACGGTTTACGAAAACGCTCAAAGTGAATGTGGTGAAGTAAAGAGCAAACGGCCATTTTCTCAGCGTCGAGCAAGCAATGCTGCCGTGTTCCGGTGGTTTATCCACTGGCACGGCAGTTTTTGTTTGTTTGGGTTGGGTACGCAGTAGCTTTTTGGATTGTTATTGCAAAGCAAGTGCAAAGTCCGGTTGATGCATCAAGTTTGCGATCAAAGCAGAAGCAGGATGCGGAATGTTTACGGGATTAGTTGAAGCGGTTGGACAGGTAGCGGCAGTCGAGCACCGTGCTGCTGCGCGGCAACTGGATATTGCAGCACCATCGCTGACTTCTGCTCTGAAAGAAGGCGAATCGCTTGCGGTCAATGGCGTCTGTCTGACCGTTGTTGCAATTAAGCCGCCTCGATTGCGCGTTGAAGTGGTTCCGGAAACCCTGACAAAAACAACGCTGAAGCATCTCACTGTCGGGTCACCGGTGAATCTGGAGCGGGCATTACAGGTGACCGACCGGTTGGGCGGACATTTCGTCCAGGGACACGTCGATACCATTGGAATTGTGGAGTCGATTTCCCTGCAATCGGCGCGAGAGTACTGGATTCGTTTTCCTGAAGCGTGGCAGGCGATGCTTGTTCCACACGGTTCTATCGCCGTGGATGGCGTCAGTCTAACTATTGCCGATTTGCAGGATCATCGATTTAAGGTTGCTATTATTCCCCATACCTTCCACCACACCATTTTTCCCACCTACAGAGAGGGATCGGAAGTGAACCTGGAGTTTGATATCATCGGGAAATATGTTGCCCGGTGGCTGGAGCTTTACGGGCAGCGCTCGGAATAATCAGGGTTATTTGTCGATCGGAATAACGTGGCGGAGAAGCTTTGCTAAGGTTTCTGTCTGAAGCCGACGATCGAATTGCTTGACAAATGCTTCGTTGGGTGATGGGAGGGCTCGCTTCTGCCATTGCTGGATCAATTCTTTCAACGCCGTTGCAATTGCTGGCACATCGGTAGGAGGTACCAGCCGTGCTGCTTCGTACTGTTGCAGGAGTTCCTGGAGGGCGGGGTGATCAAGCATTGCTAAAATGGGTTTGCGGGCACCAAAGTATTCAAAGAGTTTTTCCGGTGTTCGGGTCTGGTCCCGAAGCATCAGCCAGAGGACCGTGGATTCTGCCAGGTGTTGGATCAGCTCAGCGTGTGGAACATAGCCCGTAATGCGGACAAGATCCCGAAGTCGGTATTTGTCAATCAGTCGCTCATCGCGTTTGCGAAGCAAACCCACGAAGCGGAGTTCTAATTGCTCTTTCAATGCCGGCTCCTGTTTGCATAGATGTGCAACGGCAGCCAGGAGGTATCGCGGCGTTCGGTTGTCCTGGAAAAGGCCACTGTAGGTGAGGATAAACTTTTCCGACGGCGAGGAACTCTGTCCATAGAGAATAAAATCCTCTGGATCGTAGCCGTGTGGAATGATTGCTATGTCACTGTGTGCCAGAAATCGATATTGCTGCAACAGATGCTCTTTCATTGAACGGGTAAGTACGATCACAGCACTGGCACGACGGAGTACCTGTTCTTCCAGTTGGCGATTGCGGAATCGATGGTATGGGGTGGGGTAGATATGGAAGGAGTTGTCGACCCACGGATCCCGGTAGTCTAACACGAGCGGAAGATTGAACTCTTCAGCCAGGGTCGCACCGATTAAAAAATTGGTAAAAGGAGGAGCGGTAGCAAAAATGACATCGACCGGCGTATGGCGGAGCAAAGAGCGAGCTGCTTTTAGGGCACGTTTCTTCCACCGATATTTCGTGTCAGGGATTGCATAGAAACTGGCAATAAAATGATAGAGCCGCTGGAGCAGTCGGGGAGGGTAGTACGAGGCGCTTTTGGCAACTCTGGAGGATTCCAGCGGATGGTCCGTTCGAATCACCTGAATTTCCAATTGCTGTACTTCTGCCAGCAGCGAGGGATCATAGGCATAATAAGAAGCCGCACCTGGAGTTAACACAATGGGACGCCAGCCGAATTGAGGCAGATACTTGACAAATTTTGTGATGCGCTGAACGCCGCTGAGTCCCATTGGCGGAAAGTAGTAAGCAATAACCAGCACGGTTTCAACGCTGCTGTGCATAGGGTACGCGTGAAGCACTGATTTTACACAATCAGGAGTTCGTGAGCAGCCCGGGTAAAAGGTTTCGCAGTGTTACTACGTACCCAGACGTCATCTTCGATTCGTATGCCGAATTGATTCGGCAAGTAAATTCCCGGTTCAATGGTAACCACCGCATTTTCCGGGATCGTGGCAGTCTTTCCCTGTGGAGAGAGCGTTGGATATTCGTGGACAGAGATGCCGACACCGTGTCCTAAGCTGTGGTTGAAAAAGGGTCCATAGCCTGCTTTGTCGATAATCGAGCGTGCTACTGCGTCGATTTCGGCTCCTGTTTTACCGCTTTGCAATTGCTCGATTGCTGCTGTGTAAGCGGTGTGGATCAGGGCATAGATTTCACGCGCTTTCTTCGACGCTTTGCCCAGCGCAAATGTCCGGGTGATGTCAGAGCAAAAGCCATTGACAATACATCCGAAATCTAAGGTGATGATTTCCCCCGATCGGATTTTTTTGCGCGTCGCCCGACCGTGCGGTAGAGCGCTCCGCTTTCCGGAAGCAACGATGATATCGAAAGCATCACCTTCGGAGCCGTACTGGCGCGCTCGGTAGGAAATTTCAGCAGCAACTTCAATTTCTCGCATACCGGGCTGGATAAACGTTAGGATGTCCTGATACACTCGCTCGGCAATGTGTGCTGCTTTCCGAATCGAGCGCAGTTCCGTCTCTGTTTTTGCAGCGATCAGGGGTTCCAGCACATTCGTGTAACCTTTCAGCGGAACCTTCGGAAGCGCCTGCTGGAGGTGTTCGTAGAAAGCGTAAGAGACATAAGACGATTCAAAGCCCAGCGGTCGTCCCGATGCGAACAGTTTGCGATGTTGCTGGAAAAACTGGACGACATTCCGGGTAATGTGAATCTTGAGTCTGGGAATGTGTCCCACTTCATTCTGAACCTGCGTTGCATAGCGACCGTCGGTGAAGAAGTGAAGCGATCGAGGAAGTACCAGCAGCGAGGCGCTGGAACCCGAAAATCCTGTAAGGTAGCGGATATGAGGGACAAAGCTGACAAGGAAACCTCCCAGCTTTTCTGAGCGGATAAAGCGCTGGAGTTGTTGAATTCGGTGTTGCATTCGAAATCCGTTACTTTTTGTACGTAAAGTAGTTTGGAGATTCCTGGGTAACGATCACATCGTGCGGATGGGATTCCCGTAGTCCGGCTAAGGTCATCCGGATAAACTGTGTTTGTGTTTGCAATTCCTCGATGGTCGCACAGCCGCAGTATCCCATCGCGGCGCGGAGACCACCGGTGATCTGGTACAACGTATCGCTCACGTGTCCTTTGAAAGGGATGCGTGCTTCAACGCCTTCGGGGACGTATTTGGCAATTTCTTCCTCCAGATCCTGAAAATATCGATCTGCTGCACCCTGCCGCATTGCCGACAGTGACCCCATCCCGCGGTACACTTTATATGCCCGTCCTTCCAGCAGGATTTTTTCGCCCGGACTTTCTTCGTGTCCGGCTAACAAATTGCCCAGCATCACAGAATCAGCGCCAGCAGCCAGCGCTTTCGCAATGTCGCCGGTCTGCCGAATACCGCCATCAGCGATGACCGGGACTCCGTGGCGGTGAGCGATAGCAGCAACATTCATAATCGCCGTAATTTGCGGGACACCGACGCCCGCAATGACGCGGGTTGTGCAGATAGAGCCCGGACCAATCCCTACTTTGACAGCATCAGCACCGGCGTCAATGAGTGCCTCCGCTGCTTCGCCCGTGGCAATATTCCCGGCAATGAGGGGGAGATCGGGAAATTGACGTTTGATAGAACGGATCATCTCGATCACCCCTCTGGAATGTCCGTGCGCCGTATCGACGACAACAACATCAACGGCGGCACGAACCAGAGCTGCTACCCGCTCCAGCGTGTCCGGGGTGATTCCTACCGCCGCTCCAACGCGCAGTCGTCCCTGAGCATCTTTACAGGCGTTAGGATATTGCTTTTTTTTCTGGATGTCTTTGTACGTAATCAGTCCTTTCAAATACCCGTGCTGGTCCACGACGGGAAGTTTCTCAATGCGGTATTGCTGGAGAATTTTTTCCGCTTCCTCCAGATCTGTTCCCTCCGGAGCCGTGATCAGATGATCCTTTGTCATAAACTCCGAAACTGGCGCATCAAGCCTTGGCTGAAAACGCAGGTCACGATTGGTGATAATGCCTATTAGTTTGCCACTTTCATCCACGATCGGAATGCCAGAGATCCGGTATTGTGCCATCAACTCCAGGGCTTCCCGTACCGGTCGATCGGGGGTGAGGGTGATGGGATTGGTGATCATTCCACTTTCCGAGCGTTTCACCCGATCCACCTGCCGCGCTTGTTCCTCAATGGACATATTCTTGTGAATGATCCCGATGCCGCCTTCTCGGGCAACGGCGATCGCCATCGCTGCTTCGGTAACCGTATCCATCGCTGCGCTGACGATGGGAATATTCAGCGTAATGGTACGGGTCAACCGCGTCCGCAGATCTGCCTGCCGGGGCAGAATGGTGGAGTAGCGGGGGACTAACAGCACGTCGTCAAATGTTAAGCCTTCACCGATGATTTTTGCGTCCATCGCTTTCAGTTGTTTGTGTGATGGCTATATAAAAAAGCGAAACTCACCCGGAGTTCCGCTTGTGCTACGACAATCTGCGTTTACTGGCATTTAGCCATGGTAACGTCCTACCAACTGAGCGGCTTTGAGACGGTTGAGTGCTTTCAGGAGTGAAATTTGGGCACGGTGGAAGTCGATCGCTTCTTTCTTTGCCAACAATGCCTCAGCGCGCCGCTTCGCTGCTAACGCCCGTTGAATGTCGATTGTCGTGGCATCCTCTGCCGTTTCAACAACCAGCGTCATTTTGTTGTGAAAAAATTGTGCAAATCCACTGCTGGTTGCCCAAATCGATTCATTGTCCTCGGAATCATTGAACCGGGTAATACCAATGTCCAGCTCGGAAATAATCGGTGCGTGTCCGTACAGTACCTGAAAAGGACCTAAGGTGCCGGGAACCTGCACCATTTCCACCATTCCTTCAAATGCGATTCCTTCCGGCGTGACGATTTCCAGTGCAAAAGGTTTACCCGTTAACATTGCCGTTTTCTACACTCTTATGCTAACATTTCTTCTTTGGGTGCTTTCATCTTCTTTGCTTTGTCAATCGCTTCATCGATGGTCCCCACATAAGCGAAGGCGGCTTCCGGCAAATCGTCGACCTCGCCTTCGATAATTGCTTTGAATCCTGCAATAGTGTCTTCAATTTTTACATACCGTCCCGGTAATCCGGTAAACTGCTCGGCAACGTGGAACGGCTGGGAAAAGAAGCGCTCGATACGCCGAGCCCGGTGCACAATGAGCTTGTCTTCGTCAGACAACTCTTCCATCCCCAGAATATTGATGATGTCCTGCAATTCCTTGTAGGTTTGCAGAATCCGCTTCACTTCGGTGGCAACGCGATAGTGTTCTTCCCCGATGACGTTCGGGTCCATAATGCGTGAAGTAGACTCCAGCGGATCAACTGCAGGATAGAGACCCAGCTCAGCGATGCGGCGCGACAGCACGGTCGTAGCATCCAGGTGAGCAAAGGTCGTTGCCGGTGCCGGGTCCGTTAAGTCGTCCGCTGGCACGTAGACTGCCTGAACAGAGGTGATGGACCCGCGGACCGTCGAAGCAATCCGTTCCTGCAATGCTCCCATTTCAGTCCCCAGGGTTGGCTGATACCCCACGGCAGATGGGATTCGCCCTAAGAGAGCGGAAACCTCCGATCCTGCCTGAACGAAACGGAAGATATTATCGATAAACAGGAGCACATCACGCCCTTCTTCATCCCGGAAGTACTCTGCAACGCTCAGCGCCGTCAAAGCAACACGTGCCCGTGCGCCCGGCGGCTCGTTCATCTGACCAAAGACCAAAACAGTTTTGTCAATGACGCCAGATTCGGTCATTTCCAGCAGCAGATCGTTCCCTTCCCGGGTACGCTCGCCAACGCCAGCAAAAACCGAATATCCACCGTGCTGCTTTGCAATGTTGTGAATCAGTTCCTGAATAATAACGGTTTTGCCAACGCCGGCACCGCCAAACAGTCCCGTTTTTCCCCCTTTGGTAAACGGCTCGATCAGGTCGATCACCTTGATGCCGGTTTCAAACATCTCTTTTTTCGTGGTAAAGTCTACGAAAGCGGGCGCCGGTCGATGGATAGGATACCGCTTCTTTGCATGAATTTCTCCTTTTCCATCAATAGGCCGTCCAGTAACTTCTATCAAGCGACCTAACACCTCTGGACCAACCGGGACGGTAATAGGTTCACCCATATCGTACACCTTCATTCCCCGAACCAGTCCATCGGTGCTGTCCATCGCAATGCTACGAACCCTGGACTCCCCAATGTGCTGCTGAACCTCACAAACCAGAATGTTTTCTTCGCCCGTTTCCGGTAACTTCCGTGGAATTTGCAACTCATTCAAAATGTTCGGTAGATTGCCGTTTGGGAATTCGACGTCGACAACGGGACCAATGACCTGGACAATATAGCCTTCGTTTACGTGCTGCCGATTCTCCATCGATTGCCCCCAGTTTCTTCTTTGTACTGCAATTAAAAGACTACAAAGTTACGAAAAGTGTGGCAAATACCGAATACAACTCTCAGGACCAGAAAGAAACAGCAAAGAACAAAAAAGGGACAGCCGCTTTGTGGCTGCCCCTACGGTGCGATCAAAAAAGGAGGAGGGATTTTCTAAGGCTCAGACCAACGTCTCAGCGTTAGCCTAAATACCTTTTCAGGATTTCTCTTAACTCTACTGGCAGACGATGCTGCTCCGGAGGCAATTGTATGTAGTAGCGTTTGGTGCGATATGCCCCCGTTTTGTGAATGTACAGCTTTTCTTTTATCTTTTCTGGAAGTTCCTCAGAGCGTCGAATGGCAGCGTTGATTTCCGAGACCAGTTTGTAAATCTTATTGCTCAGGTCGAACCAGCACGCAGGATGTGATTTCCTGGACTCGACGGACAAGACAAAATTCTTGTAGCGAGCACTGCGCTGAGAAAAATATGCATACAGATCCTTGAACAGGTTCCAATGTTCTGGAAGCGTTTCTTTCCCCAGCCGTACCGGATCCGGAGCATAGCTCAGAATCAGGGTATACAGCGCTGCGTTTAATGGCTTGAGTGGGAGTGTAACAAAGTTGCTTTCAGCAAGAGCAGAAATCTTACGATTTGTTTCGGAAATGTAAAGCGGTAATTTGTGCTTTTGAATATGATGAGACGAGGATTTGAGATCTTGCCGCCGGCGGCTTTTCATAAGGCTGGGGCGTTCGATCGGTGCCTCTTCCGTCCATACCTCAGGGGCTCCCGGAGTGTATCCATATAGGTCCCAGCTTGCCTTCGGCACCGTTCCTATCCGTTCCTCAGGATCTATCCGCCGTAGGTCAGGATCTACTACCGACTCATTAAGACCATCCCTGTTACCCCACCGTTCCACCAGATTCCGAAGCAATGCCTCCAGAGAACGGAGCTCCTTGCGGTCTTGTGCCGAACGTTTTGTGCTTTCCAGCTCTTGGATGACCTTCCAAAGGGCACGATACATAGCATATCGTGCTTCGAGAACACGTTCGAATGTTTCCTGAGAAAGCGTGTGGCTGGACTGCAATTGCTGAATGAGCTGTTCTAAGGCTTGCATAATTGCGCGGAAGGAAGAGTCGTGGGCATTCAGAGAAAGAGGAGTGTTTTGCATACTCTGTCCCTTTTTGTTGTTAAACAACAACGAACGATTTCCGATACAAGAAACGAAAAGAAAATGATTTCCTCCGCTGATTTGTTCGACATACCCACTTGCCTCAGAAAGAGATTCAACCACGGAAATGTTCCATATATGCCCTCTTTTTGTTTTACAGACTTTTTTCGTGCTACGACTATCTGTGTTCTTTATTTTGCGTAAAATTCCTATACTGAAAAAACCGTGCCAGAAGGAAAATATCGATGGAAGTGTGTCCTTTCCGGACATTTTCACACCTCTTCCTGCACGTCGGTGTCAGGAAATCCTGACACTGTCAAGGCAGACGCAGAGAACAGGGGGTATCAACTTGAATGGTGGGTCTGGAAACTTTGTTGCAGAAAGGGAATGATGGAATCAATGGTGTTTGCAAATTGCATTCGTGGCGGCACGGTGGCGATGATTCCCTGATCCTGCAAAAGTTGCAGCCAGGGACGCCAGAAATCAGAGAAAAATACGATGGGACGCTCCTCATCCAGAAAACGGCGTTCCATCAGAGTAAGCAGTGCCGCAATTTCCAGCATCGTTCCACTTCCGCCGGGGAAGACGACAGCCGCATCGGCGGAGAGAACCAATCGCTCCAGCCGTTGCAGATAGGTGGGAGCAGTAATTTCCCGTGAGAGGTACGGATTCGGTTGTCGTTTCTTCAGCCACGGTGTCGTTATGCCAATGACTGTGCCGCCGGCGGCTGTTGCCCCTTTACTCGCCGCTTCCATAATGCCGCCATAGCCGCCGTTCAGCACAACCCATCCTGCCTCTGCAATGGCTTTTCCCAGGAGTTCCGCCTGTTCATAGAGTGGATCTTCCGGTGTTACTGTCCCACTGCCGAAGACGCCGATCCAGAACATCAGAACTGCTTCCCCACTATGAGACCGGCAACAAGGAGAATGGTATGCAGCCACAGCAGGATAGCGGTTTTCTCCAGAAGTTGATTCAGCGCTCGCCCCTGCAATTGCCGGACAAGGCGGGCAAGGCGAACGGTGGTCGGCAGGGTAAAGAGATCCAGCAGCAGCGTCCACGGAAGCCCCAGCCCGATCAAGAGCAACGTCGTTGGCAAAGGAAAGAACAGCAGCAACTGGTAGAGTTTTTCCGATTTCCGGCGTCCCAGCCGCACACTGAGCGTTCGCTTCTGCGAAGCCCGGTCGGTTGGAATATCGCGGATGTTGTTGACCAGGAGCAGCGCGGTAGAAAGAGCACCGGGAATGAAAGAGAGCAGTAGTGCATCAAGTGAATAAGAAAGGGTGTGCAGATAGAACGTGCCACCAACAGCCACAATACCGAAGAATACAAAGACAAAAACTTCTCCGAGTCCCCGATAGGCTAACGGAAAGGGACCACCGGTATACGCCCAGGCTAAAAGCAGGGAAACTCCTCCAATCAATACGATCGGTAGACCACCACGCAGAATCAGGGGGATGCCAGCAAGAAGCGCTAAGGCAGACGGCAACAGCGCAGCACGCATCATCGCTTGCGGCGCAATAACGCCCTGAGCGACCAGCCGGGGCGGACCCAAGCGCTCGCCCGTATCAGCTCCCTTCCAGTAATCATAAACCTCATTGAAAAAATTCGTTGCAATTTGAATTGCTACGGCTGCAACAAGGGTAAGGGCAAAGACAAGCGGATCAAAAGCGCCTTTGTACCACGCTAATGCAGAGCCTAAAAACACAGGAGCAAATGCAGCCACTAAGGTTTTGGGACGTGCTGCCTGCCACCACACTCGCCAAGAAACGCTGGCTGTCACAGTGCTCATACAGGCACCGTGCTCAATTGTGAAACCGATGGATTAAGGAAATGGCGGAGTTGTAGCAGTTCCACGGTTTCGCCATCGAAGCGGGCAAAGGAATCGTGTTCCAGCCAATCACCCAGATTGATATACACACCCTGCTGGTACACCTTTTTTTGCGGCAGGTGCTGGTGTCCTAAGATGACGAAATCGAATCCTTCTTCGATTTTTTGTTTGGCAAAGTGGAACAGATAGTCGGTTCGGCGAGGGTTGTTCTGTTCTGTATGTTTCCGGCTGGCGCGGGATGAAAGGGAGGCTAACCAGATGCCAATGTCAGGATGGATCCAGCGATAAAGGCGTTGCGCCAGCGGGTTGCGAAGAATTTTTCGCAGTAGCAAATAGCCTCGATCGCCATCGAGTTTCCCATCCCCGTGGGCAATATAAAACTTTTTCCCGTGAATCTCTGTTTGCACATCCTCCCAATGCAATACGGCACCAATTTCGTGCTGGAAGAATCGCCAGTGACCAAAATCGTGGTTGCCAATGATATAGTGAATGTGAACGCCGCTTTCGACTAAATCAGCAAAAGCTGCTAAGACGCGATAAAACGGGGCAGGGATAACCGTGCGGTATTCAAACCAGTAATCAAACAGATCACCAACGATGTACAGCGCTGTTGCATCCCGGGCGATAAGCTTGAGCCACTGCCGGAAAAGCTGTTCTCGCCGCATATCACCGGCATCTCCTAAGCCCAGGTGCAGGTCAGAGATGAAGTAAATCATCCACACATTCACATTTGTTGAAACTGGCAACAAAGGAAGGACAATGCTTTTGCTTATTGCAATGGACGATCCGAAGATTTTTCCGCTCGATATGGCGATCGATGATGGGCGAAAACTAGGGAATCGCGAAGCTCCATCAGTGCTTTGCTGATGCCGACTTTATAGACATAAGGCTCTTCAAATCGCTGGTATTCTGGCTCCAGATGAGCAAGCCGCTGCTGTGCATAAGCAGCACTTTCCTGCACCGAAGGGAGAGGGCTAACGATCTTGCCATTGACCATTACTGGTTTCAGAAGCGGTTCTTTGTCGAAGTGTGCAACGTTGACGTGCTGATGGGGAAAGAAGGGATGGAAAAGGGTTGTTGGGGCTGATTCCGCCGCCAGTGCAATACCATCAGCGTAAAAGTATCCATTGCTGTTCCAGTAGCGCCACACCTGTTTCCGATCAGGGAGCGACACTTTCGTGATGTCTTCAGAAATTTTGAGCCGGGGCGTTCCATCGAACCAGCAGAGTTTGTAAACTCCATCCAGCGCAGCAGAGGGGCGTCCTACCGCCAGTCGAGTTCCCACTCCAAAGCCGTCGATCGGTGCATTCTGTTCGTTCAGACTCCGGATTGCGTATTCATCCAGTTGGTTCGAGGCAAAAATTTTTACGTAATGCAGTCCTGCTGCATCCAGCATTTTGCGAGCCTGCTTGCTCAGATAGGCTAAATCGCCGCTGTCCAGCCGAATACCCAGAAGACGGTGCCCTTGTGCTTCCAGTTCTTTTGCGACGGTAATGGCATTTGGAACGCCACTTTTGAGCGTATCGTACGTATCCACCAGCAGGATGCAGCGATCTGGATACAATTGCGCAAAGGCGCGGAAAGCGGTGAGTTCATCGGGGAAACTCTGGATCCACGAATGGGCTTGTGTACCGGAAACCGGGATGTCATACTCCCATCCAGCCAACACGTTGGAAGTCCCGTTGGCGCCACCAATAATTGCCGCTCGAGTTGCCTGCATTCCTCCCAGACCCTGAGCGCGGCGCAACCCGAAGTCCAGGAAGATTCGATCGCCAGCGACCCGGCGAATCCGGGCAGCTTTGGTTGCAATGAGCGATTGAAAGTTGAGGAAGTTAAGCACTAAGGTTTCGATGAGCTGCACCTCGAACATCCGCCCTTCAATGCGCACCACTGGTTCGTAGGGAAATACCACTTCGCCCTCTGGGGGTGCGTATACCGTTCCCTGGAAGCGAAAATCCCGGAGGAAGGTTAAAAATTCATCCCGGAAACCCTGACTACGGAGGTATTCCAGGTCATCGGTTTCAAACCGGAGTTGTTCCAGCATCGGCAGCAGATCGCCCAGTCCTGCAAAGATCACAAAGCCGCCGTCGAAGGGATTTTTCCGAAAAAAGTAGTCAAAAGCCGCTGGCTTTTCCGCCATCCCCTGAAAGAAATACCCCTGCGCCATCGTGAGTTCGTAGAAATCGGTGTAGAGTCCGATATGGCGTTTAAGGATCATTGTAGTAGTTCAGTCAATTGGTACTTCGATGACATCATCCCGCAATCCCATTTGCTTGCGATATTGCCAGGCGCGATAGACCATCCAGCAGATACCAATTGTAAACAGCACCATCAACCCTCTGGCAGCCCAGCGATACGGAATGGCATCAGGGGATACTCCTTCCAGCAGCAGGACGCGCCAGGCATCCGTTATTGCCCAGTAGCCCAGAATGATGATAAGAAACAGCGGTGTGATGTACTTGAACACGAACTTGAACCATTCGGGAATGTGAATATCTGCTCCGCGCATTAACTCCTGGTATCCTTTGTCCACGCCCAGCACGAAGGCGAACAGGATAGTTTCAATCAGGGCAAAGACGACCAGCATAAAGGTACCGCCCCAGTAGTCCAGCTCATCCAGAAATCCGTGTCCCAGCAGGAAGACCACTGGCTGGATGCAGATGAACGTTAAAACAGCGATAATCGCCACCGCTTTGCCACGGGAAAAGCGAAACTCATCTTCCAGAAAGCTAATAACCGGTTGTGCCATTGCAACCGAAGAGGTGATGCCGGCAAAGAAGAGTAAGCCGAACCACAGAAACCCGAAGAATTCGCCAAAGGGAATCTGACTGAAGATCACCGACATTGATACGAAGCCCAGATTGAAAGCTCCTCCCTGAGCAATTTCCTGCGTTGCCTGAACCCCAAAGAATACAACAGCGATCGGAATGGCAATGGAACTACCGAGCACAACCTCTGCGAATTCGTTAATCGATGCGGTAGTCAGTCCCGAAAGAGCGATGTCATCTTTTGGTCGGAGGTAGCTGGCATAAGCGTGGATTGTTCCCATTCCCAGGCTGAGCGTAAAGAAAATTTGTCCGGCAGCCGCCAGCCAGACCTTTGGATCCGACAGAGCAGAGAGATCTGGATTCCAGAGAAATCCGAGCCCTTCCCATACTGTTGCTTTGTGAATTGCCGGGTCTGTCTGGATGGTCAGAACCCGGATTGCTAACAGAACCGCAAAGACAAAAAGGGTTGGCATTGCAATCCGTGCCAGTTTTTCAATCCCACCGGAAATTCCCTTACTCAGCACATAGAAGTTAATACCCAGGGTCACCAGCAGGAAAAGGTAAGCGACCAGCACAGAGGAAAAAGGACCGTCCGGTTTGAGTCCCTGGTAACTCAGGAGAAATTCCTTTGCACTCTCAAAGGTTGTGTTATCAAAATACAGTCCGAGGAGAGAGAAGATGCTATAGCCCAGCGTCCAGGATTCGATGTAGGTGTAGTACACCATAATGGTGAGTGAGATGAACAACCCGAGAGCGCCCAGATACTTTGCGATCGGATGTCGCCAGATAACCGCGAACATTCCGGGGGCGCTGTGGTGGCCATATCGACCGCCATAGCGACCAATCGTCCACTCCATCCACATCAAAGGGATACCCAGCAGAATGAAGGAGATGAAGTAAGGAATCATAAACGCCCCACCACCGTTGCTGGCAGCTTGCACAGGAAATCGGAGAAAATTGCCCAGTCCAACAGCATTACCTGCTACCGCTAAAATCAAACCAATGCGGGTTGCCCACGCTTCACGCACCCGTGCCATCCATTCCCTTTTCCTTGTGAAACCCCGTTTTTAAAACCCGAAAATTACGAAAAAACAGACTTTTACTGGACAGATGGCAGTATTCAGTGCGGGGTAATGAGCATCCATTTTATCAGGAAGTGCACCTTCCAGTATCCATCCTTTGCCGGGAAAGCTGGCGCTTCTGGCAACCGGGAGCGCACGCTTCAGCGTGCATTGCCCTTACCCTTTCCCGGAGGGAGAGGGAATTTTTGCACTGGTAGGGGCGACTGGCTGGTCGCCCGCATAGGCAAGCGCCGCTGCGCCCCCTACACTGGGGAGCGCACGCTTCAGCGTGCATTCACTGGGACCGCACCCTTTAGGGTGCACTTTCTTTGCCGACTAAAGTCGGCGCTCCCAGTCGGTGCTTGTTAGCGCTGGCGTTCCCGATTACTGGGGGCGCTTGCTTCAGCGTGCGTTTACTGGGAACGCACACCTTAGTGTGCAAAGATGCCGGCTGAAGCCGGCGCTCCCAGTGGGATGTTTCCAGTGTTTGCCAGCGAAAGCCGGCGCTCCCGGAAAGCCTGGTGTTTGTTGTTGCTGCTTTCGTGGCAAAGTGATCTCAGGTGTTTATGCAGGAGCCCCACAAACTGGGGAACGATAACAGTGTTATGAAGCCGTACGCTTCGCTTCTGCCAGTCGTTCCTGGCGATCCAGCAACTGAAGCTGGGTAATCAGTGGGTCTAAATTGCCAGCCAGAATTTCCTTAAGAGGGTAATTTTTTACCTCTCCCTGAAGTCGATGGTCGGTAACCCGGTTCTGCGGAAAGTTATACGTCCGAATTTTTTCCGATCGATCGCCGCTGCGGATCATCGATCGACGCTGAGAGGATATTTCTGCCTGCTGCTGCTGTTGCTGGAGTTCATACAGCCGTGCCCGAAGGATTTTCATTGCCTTCTCCTTGTTACGATGCTGGGATCGCTCGTCCTGACATTGGACAGTGATCCCCGTCGGAATGTGAACGATCCGGACAGCGGTTTCAACTTTGTTCACGTGCTGTCCTCCCTTCCCACTGGCACGATAGACATCGATGCGGAGATCCTCGTCGCTGATTTCCACCTCAATATCCTCCAGTTCCGGTAACACCACAACCGAGGCGGCGGAAGTATGAATTCGCCCCTGCGACTCCGTTTCCGGTACCCGCTGAACGCGGTGGACCCCACTTTCATACTTCAACGTTCCGTATGCCCGTTCTCCTTTGACTAAAAAAATGATCTCTTTGAAGCCTCCTTTGTCACTTTCGTGGAAGTCCAGTACTTCAATTTGCCATCCTTTGCGGTCAGCGTATCGCTGGTACATTTTAAACAGGTCGGCGGCAAACAGGGCAGCTTCTTCACCGCCAGTGCCTGCCCGAATCTCAACGATACAGTTCCGCTGATCTTTCGGATCTTCCGGTAACAGCAGCCCTTGCAGCTCTTCCTCGATAGCCGGAAGTGTTTCTTCCAGTGTGCGAAGTTCTTCTTTTGCAATCTCTGCTAATTCTTTGTCCTCAGCGCTGTCCAGTAATTCCTCCAGTTCCTGATGCTCTCGCAGCAACTGCAAATACCGGCGTGCAACTGCAACAATGGGAGCTAGTCGTTTCTCTTCCTGCGCTAACTGTTTATATCGCTCCAGATCCGCCACAACTTCTGGATCTTGCAGTTGCTCCTGAATGTGTTCATATTGTCCGATGACTTTCTCAGCACTTTCGCGGATCATTTCTAAAAATTTTTTTGACTTTTTCCTTGTTCCTTAAGCAAAGAACGGCTGGAAATGCGGAATCGTGTATGGCGAGCAACAGCGATTGATGGCTTCCGGACAGCGTACTGTTTCTGCATCAGCAATATGCTTTCACCGCTGCCTAACACAGAATGCAGGGAAAATCGGCAGGTAGCCTGACACCTGTTTCCCGGCAGTTTCTTTGCGCCGATCAACTTTCTACGAATCGTTCAAAGCAGCAATTGTCCGTACCGGTATGGAACATTGTACCCTTGCGGGACATTGCGCATCCGCATCCGTTCCTACCGTTTTCGCTTCCCATTTCGTCAGAAAGTTGTAATTTTAAAAAATCTTTGGGGCAAGGCAGCAGAGGAATGATCAAGGATACTTTTAAACCGGTCAAGCTCAAGCTCACAGAGCTCAAGCGGTACATAGCGGCGTTTCTGGAGACGTTGCAGGAGCGGTCACCGGAAACGCGAGGAACGTATGAGCGTTCCCTGAAAGCTTTTGTCAACTTTTTTGTCCAGGACCGCCACTTTTTCTTCCGGGTGCGCGATGTTGAACGGTATCGAGAATTTCTCAAAACGCAGCGGAAGCTCAAAGAAGCAACGGTTGCTACGTATCTGACTGCTCTGCGACGATTCTGCCAGTTTCTGGTCGCTGAAGGAGTGTTAGAGAAAAATCCGGCGGCTCGAGTGGCTGGCGGTCGGCGTCCGCAACACCATCATCGAATGTATCTGCAATTATCGGAGATTCAGCAGTTGCTGGAGTCCATTGATCAGACGACCGAGATCGGACTGCGGGATCGAGCGATTATTCAGTTGATGTTGGGATGCGCCTGTTCAGAGCGAGAAATAATGTATGCCAACATTGGGGATTTGCAACGCCGGGGTCGGAAGTGGATCCTCTATGTGCAGGGGAAGGGGCGAACGGTGAAAGATGAGGTTGTGCCTGTGCCACCAGCGGCAGTGGAAGCAGTGCAACGGTATCTGGAGAAACGGCGGCAGTACGAAGAGCTGGACGAGGATTCACCAATGTTTGTGAGCTACAGCAATCGATCGCAGCGGCAGCGAATGACGATTCGTGGGATTCGCGAGGCAATTTCCGAGCGGTTGCGGCAAAGCGGCATCAAGCAGGATCGCAAGCGTCTGATAACGCCCTTTTCCATTCGGCACACCGCAGGAATCTTACTGGCAGAATCCGGCATTCCCGTTGAAGAATTTATGCAACGGATGCGCATTAAGTGGCGTCCGACGGCGATGCAATATTACCGATTAGCAGGCGTGCTGCGAAGTGAGCAGTATCCGGAATTACAAACGATGGTCAGAGTAGAGCAATGAACAAGAAACGGAGTGTGCTGCTATTTGCCAGCTTGCTGCTCCTTGCACCGGTGTTTCTGACAGCACAGCAGTTTCACCGCTCTACGGTGGTGCGATCGGGATACAAACCGGTGCGAATAACGGTTCTTCAACTGGGCCCGCACCGGTATATTTCACCCGCAGATGCTGCCCGGATTCTTCCGGGGGGACAGTGGCGCCATCACTGGATCTGGAGCGATCGGCTCCAGTTCCGTCTCCGCTTTGCGCCGTTGAGCCTGATTTTGTATCTGGAGAAAGGTGAAAATCGCTACGAATACCAGATGCCTTATCCGGTGATTCAATGGGAGGATAAACCGTTTCTACCGCTGTTCGGCTATCTGGAAGCCCTTCGATCGCTGGGCGTTCTTCGCTACGAACACCGGGGAAAGAAGCTGCGCCTTCAATTTCAGGAAACACTGGCAGAGCTGTTGCCTTTTGTTGCTAAACCGAAACGCACCACCCAGCCTGTCGTGGTGACCGGTGCAATGCCGCCGCTGGAAGAAGGGGTGGAGGCGGTGCGTCAGCGCTTAAGCTGGATTGCGGAAACCGGTTTGCCACGGTATCTGGGGGAAAGTCGGAAGTGGCAACTGGAAGTTGCTGGGCAACGGAAGCTTCCCCGGTACAAAGCCAAACCGCTATTTCTCCCTCCGCTGTTTTACCAGATTCCGCCCGGATTGCGGCGACCATTACCGCAGCTACCACCTCGCAAGACACAGTCCTTCCAGCTTGGTGTGCCACTGCGGCCATCGCCACTTTTAGCCTCGCTTATGCCGCTGGAGTGGTTAGCACCACCAGAGCGCAGCAGACCACCGTTGCTGATCCAGAAAGTGCGGCTGGTGCCTTCCGGTGATACCTACGAGCTCTACCTGTATGCGAATCGTTCCATTGGCGCTTATCAGAAGCCAGAATTTTTCGGCAATACCCTCATTATTCGCATCCCGGATGCACTCCATCGGGCAGGCTCTCTGTCGGCGCTGGGGAAGCAGCATCGGTGTCGCATCAAAGTAGAAAAGATCCGGAACATTCTCCGGTATACGTTCCAGTTCCCTACGGAGATTGCAGACGTGGACTATCGCCGCATTGCAAACAGCACGGCGCTGAAGTTTCGGATTTATTTCAAGCAGCAGGTGGAAAGCGTTGCCGAGAAGCTGCAGAAGGAACAGCAGAAGTGGAAACTGGATGTGATTGTGTTAGATCCGGGACATGGTGGCAAGGATGCGGGGGCGATTGGGGTAACAGGAGTTCGGGAAAAAGATATTACGCTGGCAATTGCGCTGGAAGTTGGACGACTGCTTAAAAAGGAGTTCCCGCAGATTAAAGTCGTATATACCCGAACAACGGACCGGTTTGTTGAGCTCTATCGGCGAGGGCAAATTGCCAATCAAAGCGGTGGGAAGTTGTTTGTCAGCATTCATTGTAATTCCAAACCGCGTAAACCTGATCCTGCCCGTGGGTGCGAAACCTACATTCTTCGACCGGGGCGGAACGCTGATGCGCTGGAAGTAGCCCGGCGGGAAAATGCCGTTATTCGGCTGGAAGCAGATCAGCAGCGGTATGTAAAGCTGACAGAGGAGCAGTTGATTATTGCCACAATGGCGCAGCGGGCTTTTGTGAAATTCAGCGAATTGTTTGCTTCGCTGCTCCAGAAGCATGTTTCGCAGGCCACCGGTCTGTCAGATCGAGGCGTTCATCAAGCGGGATTTCTGGTGTTGGTTGGCGCCTCAATGCCCAATGTTCTGTTTGAAGCTGGCTTTTTGTCCAATCCTCGTGATGAAAAATTCCTGGCGTCGAAGCAGGGACAGCAGAAAATAGCGCGGGGCATTGTGAACGCTATCAAGGAATATATGCAGCAGTATGAGCGGATGTTAGCTGTCGAACGCTGAGTTTTGCAGCGATATTGGATGGAGAATATGCCGTTTTTGGCGCTTCTGCAAGGGTGATTGGCATCTTTGGTCGTCGCTGGCAAATTCTCTAAATTTGCAGTGCGCATAAAGAGGAAGAGAAGTACCAGAAAAGACGCGTGCGGATGAAGCCAAAGCAGTTACTGGAAGAACTCAAGTCCTTAGCGGCAACATTGAACATTACCGTACGATTTGAACAGGGGAATTTTCGGGGTGGCTCGTGTATTCTGGAGCAGCAGCGGCTGATCGTTATCAATCGTTCCCTGCCGGTCGAAAGCAAAATTTCCCTCCTGGCACAAGCCTTAAGCAGCTTTCCGCTGGACGGTGTTTACATCAAGCCGGCCGTGCGGGAGTATCTGGAGCAGGAGCGGTTGGCATTGCAGCAACAAGCAGGAGAACCGATTCAGAACGGGTTTGAAATGCTCATCTTCGATCCCCTGCATCCTTTACAGGTGCGTACTTCACTGGCTGATACGGCGGAGGATGACACCCAAACGCAATGAAACAACATTTCTGCATTGTTGGAGCCGGGATTGTTGGTCTGGCAACCGCTCGTGCCCTGGCGCAAACCTTTCCCGACAGCCGCATCACCGTCATTGAAAAAGAAGCATCGGTTGCTCAGCATCAGAGTGGGCACAATTCGGGAGTTCTGCACTCCGGCGTTTACTACCCTCCCAACTCCCTGAAAGCGCAGCTTACCCGGCGAGGATATCGTTTGTTGCTGGAATTCTGCGATCAGCAGCAGATTCCCTATCGGCTCAGTGGCAAATTGATCGTTGCGCAGGATGCCTCGGAATTGCCGCAACTGGAGAAACTGTATGCTCAGGGGAAACAAAATGGGTTGCAGTGTGAACTGTGGGAGCCTGATCAATTTCACGAGCAAGAGCCGTATTGCCGGGGAATCCGGGCACTGTGGGTGCCCGAAGCTGGCGTGGTGGACTTTCACCGCGTGGCACGCGCCCTCCAGCAATGGCTGCTGGATCGTGGACACCAGATTCTAACCAGTACCACGTTCCTTCGTGCAAAGGAGTATCCCGACGCGGTAGAGATTGCCACTTCTCAGGGAGAAATGGTCGTAGATGGTTTCATTGCCTGCGCTGGTTTGTACGCCGATGTTGTCGCTCAGCGTTCGGGGATTGCGGTCCCTGCCCGCATTGTCCCTTTTCGTGGTGAGTACTACACTCTTGTTCCCGACAAGCAGTATTTGTGTCGCGGATTGATCTATCCTGTTCCTGATCCCCGATTTCCCTTTCTGGGGGTGCATATTACCCGCGGCATTGACGGAGAAGTCCATTGTGGACCCAATGCTGTTCTGGCATTTGCCCGCGAAGGCTACCGGTGGAGTGTTGTTCGCCCTTCAGAGCTCTGGCAAACGCTCCGCTATAGCGGTACGATACATTTGATTCGGCGATACTGGAGAACAGGCGTTGCGGAAGTTGTGCGCTCCCTGTCGAAGCGGTGGTTCTATCGCTCGGTTGCACGGCTGCTTCGCGAGATAGCCCCGGAAGATCTCCAGCGCAATGGGAGTGGTGTCCGGGCGCAGCTTCTGTTACCCAACGGGCAATTGTATCACGACTTTTTCTTCAAGCATCGCCGGCGAATGCTCCACGTTTTGAATGCTCCATCGCCGGCGGCAACAGCATCGCTGGCGATTGGAGAACACATTGTGCAGTTTTTCCAGGAAGTGCTGGCGGGATAAAGAAGGTCATTGAGTTGCCGTCAGGATTTCAGATCGCAGGACCTGATACGGCAATTCCCCCTGGAGGAGGAATTGATGGTTGATTACCAGCGCTGGCACACCGAAGATGCCCCAGCGATGAGCTTCCTGCTGATCCTGGAGCACAGCTTCACGCACAGCTCGGCTGTTCATTGCGTGTTCCCACGCTCGGATGTCCAGTCCGCATCGTCGAGCATATTTTCGCAACACCCGCAGGGAGGCGATGTTTTCAGCGTGGACAAACAGTGCTTCCTGGAGAAGGTCGAACATTTGCCAGTGACCATCAGCTCCTTTCTGCCACTCTGCAATTTTGCAGCTCCACAGAGCTGGCGATGAATGGGGGAAGCGGAACGATCGGCGTGCCATCCGATCCGGGCGAACATCGGCACCCTCCGGTAGTTGGGCAATTTCCCGCCACATTGCCAGAAACTCCCGTTTTGCCGCAGCAAAGCTTCCGAAGAGATGCCGCAGGTCTTCTGGTTCGGGAACCAGCGCATAGCATCGATGTTCGACAACTAACTGATCTCCCAGTTCCTGCTGGAGCCGGTGGAGGCGGCGAGACATTGGGAGACACCAGGGGCACAGGACATCGTGATAAAAAACAAGGTGGATGGTGGCATTGTGTTTACCCATGGGCTTCTGCCCAGTTTTTCCCAATGCCGATGTCGACAACAATTGGTACTTCGCCCAGCGATACAACGCTTTCCATAATGTTTTTCACTTCATCGGGCAAATGGTGGCGATCTGCATCGGAAATGTCCAGTACTAACTCATCGTGAACCTGGAGGCACAGCAGGGAGTTGGGGTATTGTTCCTGCAGGCGATGATGGACCCGGATCATTGCAAGTTTGATCATATCGGCTGCCGTTCCCTGCAGCGGCATATTGATTGCTGCCCGTTCCTCGGCTTTCCGGACGGTCGCATTGTGGCTGTTGATGTTGGGAAAATAGCGCCGCCGACCGAAGAGCGTTTCTGCGTATCCCAGCTTGCGGACTTTTTCCAGGGTCTCTTCGATATATTGACGAATGCCGGGATACGTCTGGAAGTACTGTTCAATGATCTGCCGGGCTTCCGTCCGGGATATTCGGAGCTGTTGCGCCAGCCCGTACGGTCCCAGTCCATACATAATGCCGAAATTCACCGTCTTTGCCTTTCGCCGCATATCGGGCGTTACCTGATCCATCGGCACGCCGAACAGCCGGGCTGCCGTTGCCGTGTGAATGTCCAATCCCTCACGAAAGGCGGCAATCAAATGCTCATCGCCGCTGAAATACGCCATCAGTCGCAGCTCGATCTGAGAATAATCGGCGGAAAGCAACCACCGATCGGGCGATCGGGGTACGAATGCCTGTCGGATTTCCATTCCAAGCTCCCCACGCGCCGGGATGTTCTGTAAATTCTGATTGCTGGATGACAGCCGCCCTGTGCTGGTAACTGTCTGATTGAACGTGGTGTGAATGCAGCCAGTTTCGGGATGGATGTAGCGCGGCAACGCATCGACGTACGTTGATTTCAACTTGGTAAGCTGCCGATACTCCAGAATGTATTGCGCGATGGGATAGGATCGAGCTAATTCTTCCAGCACCGAAGCATCGGTGCTGTAGCCAGTTTTCGTTTTTTTGATTGGTGGGATCATCAGCTTTTCAAAAAGGACGTGTGCTAATTGTTTGGGCGAATCAATGTTGAAGCTCATCCCGGCTTCCTCAAAGATTTTCTTCTTGAGTTCCTGAATCCGTTGTTCCAGTACAACAGAAATTTCCTGCAGCACCTGCCGGTCGATCGCAATGCCATTGTATTCCATCGTGGTCAGGACTTCGATCAGAGGAAACTCGATCGTTTCTGCCAGGTGTAGTAAATTTTCCTTTTCGAGCTCTTCACGAAGACGATAGGTAAGCTGCAGCGTGATGTCTGCGTCTTCGCAGGCGTATGGATACACGTCGCTGACAGAAACTTCTGTCATCGAAATTTGCCCTTTGCGTCGTTCTCCGATCAGTGTTGCAATCGAAATCGGCTTGTAATGCAACCATCGTTCTGCCAGTGCTTCTAAGTTATGGGAGGCATCTGGATTTAATACGTAGCTTGCGACCATTGTATCAAATTTGACCGGTTGTACCTGGATGCCATAGCGGCGGAGCACCAGCAGATCAAACTTGATGTTTTGTCCCGTTTTCAGGATGTGTGCATTTTCCAGAATGGGCTGCAATTGTTGGAGAATCGTGCGCTGGATCGACCCATTCGTTGCTCCCCCGGTGTCTGCAAAGAGATGTCCCTGTCGTTCTCCTTTCATTCGCCATCGGTCATCTACGAAATGGTCTTCAGCGCCGAAAATGGGAATGTACCACGCTCGCCCCACTTTGTTGCTCAGGGAAATACCAACCAGTTGCGTCCGCATTGGTTCCAGCGAAGAAGTCTCTGTGTCGACTGCTAACCATTCCGCCTGTTGCAATTCTGTCAGCATTGCTTGCAGCAGGGAGAAAGAGTTCACCAAGGTGTATTGGTGGGGACGATCAGCAATCGTCTGGAAATCCGTTTTTTGCGTTACTGCTTCGGCGTCCGGCAAGCCAAATCGTTCTCGCAATCGGTGGAATCCCAGTTGATCAAAGAGAGTATGAAGTTGCGCATAGTCGGGTTTCTGGAGACGAAATCGCTCCAGATCCAGAGGAATATCCAGGTTGGTGTGGATCGTTACCAGCTCGCGAGATAAAAATGCTTCATCCCGGTACTGCTCCAGTTTTTTGCGAATGGAAGGGGAGAGTTCCTCTAAATGCTGATAGACTGCCTCTAAGGAACCGTAAGTCGCAATCAATGTTCGTGCCGTTTTTTCACCAATGCCTTTGACCCCTGGAACGTTGTCAACAGGATCACCGACCAGGGCTAAGAAATCCACAAACTGGGAGGGTTCAATACCGTATCGTTGCCGTACCTTGGCACCATCGATGATTTCATACTCTCCGGAGCGGATGCCGGGACGAAAGATTTTGATGTGGGCATTCACAAGCTGGAAGAAGTCTTTGTCAGAAGTGACGCAATAGACATCCAGCCCTTGCGCTGCTGCTTTTTTCGCCAGACTACCGATAATGTCGTCCGCCTCGTAGCCGGGCATTTCGAGGATTGGGATCCGTAACGCTGTCAGCAGCTCTTTGATTCGCAAAAGCTGTGGCACCAGATCCTCAGGGAACTCCGGGCGATTGGCTTTATAGGCTTCGTATTGTTCGTGCCGCACCGTTGGTTCTGCAGTGTCGAAGGCGGCGACGATGTAATGAGGCTGAATTTTTTCCAGCAAAGTTGCCAGCATATTGGCAAACCCAAAAACAGCGTATGTTGGCTCTCCCGTTACCGGCGATTGGAGGTTGGCACGGGAAAGAGCGTGATAGGCGCGAAACACTAAGGACATTCCATCCAGCAGGACAAACTTCTCTCTTGATCCCATATTTCGCTTCACCAATCGTTTGTTGCGGAACAGCAAAAATACGGAACAATTGGGTCAAGGGATATGGGAACGCTCACAACACAGGAGCAGCGGCTCTATCGGCGTGCGTATTGGCTCAGTCTTGTCACGATTGGCTACAATGTTCTGGAGGGGGTGCTGTCCATCTTTCTGGGCTATCAGGATGAAACGCTGACTCTGATGGGATTTGGCATTGATAGTTTTATCGAAGTTCTGTCCGGCATTGGCATTGCCCATATGGTGTGGCGAATCGGGCGATTTGGTACCGAACAGTTGGATCGCTTTGAGCAAACGGCGCTGCGCATTACTGGAACGGCTTTTTACCTGCTGACGGCTGGATTGATTCTCTCTGCCGGAGTTTCGATCGCTACCGATCACCGTCCGAATACCACTTTCTGGGGTATCGTGATTTCCGCGCTTTCGCTGATCACAATGGGCTTTCTCATCTGGGCAAAGCTATCGGTCGGGAAAAAGCTCCAATCAGAGCCGATAATTGCGGATGCTCGCTGTACGCTGACCTGCCTGTGGATGTCTGTTGTGCTGTTTGCCAGCAGCGGACTATACGAGCTGTTCCACATCGGGTGGCTGGACCCCCTGGGACTTGTCGGATTGGCGTTCTTCTCTTTCCGCGAGGGACAGGAGTGTTTTGAAAAAGCGCGGGCGCGGACGTGGACCTGCTGTGGAGATCATTGCGAGCTTCCAGTTGCTGCGCAGTATAAGACACGCCAAACTGCCACATCAATGTCGGCGGCAGAGGAGTAAGGTATTTGGCACGATAGTGCCCGTCAGTGGGTGTTGGGCCTGTTGAATGTGGATGTTTACTCCATCGAGTTTCCAACAATTGGACGGATCAACGACCAATGATTGCATCGATTAGCTTCGCTGGAGCAGACTTGCATCAGTATGAGGTGTAAGTGATTGCGTCGAGGGAAGTTCAATGCTTTGAGTGACGTACTCCAGACGCTGAATCATAGAATGGAGTTGTTGATTTTCTTTTTGTAGCATCTGGAATTCCTGGGTTTCCTGATCGATTAGGTCCACAATCTGGCGCAACTGTTCTTCCATCTGATGGAAATACCGGAAGGATTGCTGAGCCAGTTCTCTATTGTTTTGAGCTTGCTGCTGGATCCGTTGCAAAGCCTGGGAAAATGCTGCTAACAACTGCTGAATGTCCTGATGCCGTTGACCCACCTGCTGCAAAACAGTATAGAATGCAGAGACGCCTTCGCCAAGCTGTTGCGTTAACTGTTGCAATTGATCGATGACCTGGGTAATCTGTTCCGTTGATTGTCGGGTTCGTTCTGCTAAGCTCTGCACCTGCTCGGCAACTACGGCGAAACCTCGTCCGGCTTCTCCTGCCCGGGCAGCTTCAATGGCAGCGTTGAGGGAAAGGAGATTGATGTGTTCTGCGATGTCCCGAATAATCAAAGCAACTTTACGAACCTCTGCCATCTGAACGCCCAGTTGCTGCACCTGCGCACTGATATTGCCGCCTTCCGTGACGATATTTTCAACTTCCTGCTGAAATTTTGAAAACTGCTGGACAAAGTGTGTACACTGCTGATGCATCTCGTCTACGGTTGCACTGCCTACCTCCGCATTTTCTGCCGAGTGTTGCAAAGACTGCCGGACACCATCGTTGGCTTGCAGAATCTGGTGGATTTGCTGTTGAAGGCTTTCAAATGTCTGGAGCAGTTCGCGCACTTTGCTGTCAACCGCTGCATACGTTTCTCCTACGGATCGCTTGACTTCATCTAGCGTCGATACGAAGTGAGTCCAGAATTCCAGCATCTGCTGGATGGATTTTTGAAGGAAGACTTCTTCGTCACCGTATTTTCGCCCGACTGCTCCTTGAAGCTGGTGATATAATTCCATTGCCCGACGGAAACGTCCTTTTCCCAAGGTCTGCAGCATTTCCCCAAATATTTCCATCAGCTTCCGTGCTGATTCCAATGCCTCTTCAATCTCACGCTGCATCGCCTCCAGTCGCCGGTTCGTTTCTTCCAGATGGGCAACGGTGTTTTCAACGACCTGCTGTTTTTTCCCTACAATGGCGAAAACGATTCCTAAAACTACAGGAGCCGTGCAAATGATCCACAACAGCGGATCATTGGCAAAACTCCGGGCGACAAAAGTCCAGTTTCCCTCTAAGTATCGAAGCAGGACGGCAAGCAGTGGAAAAGTGAGTCCAAATGCAACACCAAAAATGGTATACTTCACAATGGTCGTGTTCCCCTGCATTTTCCCCTGGTTTTTGTTTTTGCGCCTCGAGATTCAATATTTTGCGTTGTTGCAGTTTAACGATCAATCAGTGGGTCTCTTGCATCCTGAAGCAATTGGTATGCCCCGCAATTTGAAGGATCTCTGTGTATGCAGCAGCTGGCATTGCATAATTCCAGCACTGCCAGCGATGTCTTGC
Source organism: Candidatus Kapaibacterium sp. (assembly GCA_027082775.1). GTDB lineage: Bacteria > Bacteroidota > Ignavibacteria > Kapaibacteriales > WFXC01 > WFXC01. The sequence continues at coordinate 34,376 of JALWUI010000058.1, read as the reverse complement.
TTCACTGCTGAATATCTCTTTATTCCACGACTGCTGGAGTCTGTAAAGATGCTGCTACAGCCGGATCGACGTGATCCTCGTATTGCTTGAAGTTTTCCCGAAACATCATTGCCAGTTTCTTTGCCTGGTGATCATAAGCCTCAGGATCGTCCCAGGTGTTTTTCGGATTCAAAATCTCAGCAGGGACGCCCGGACACTCGGTCGGAATCGCCAGTTGGAAGTATGGCTCCGTCTGGAAGGAAACGGTATCCAGCGCTCCACTGAGAGCGGCACGCAGGAGTGCTCGCGTATGAGCAATGCTAATGCGGTGTCCGACCCCATAGGGACCACCAGTCCAGCCAGTATTCACTAACCACACTCGAGCGTTGTGTTCCAGCATCTTCTGTCGGAGCAGATTTGCATAGACACTGGGGTGGTGGACCATAAAAGGTGCGCCAAAGCAGGTGCTGAAAGTTGCTACCGGTTCGACAATACCAACCTCTGTTCCTGCCACTTTGGCAGTATAGCCGGAAAGAAAATGGAACATTGCCTGTTCCGGCGTAAGCCGGGCAATTGGAGGAAGAACGCCAAAAGCGTCAGCGGTAAGGAAAAAAATATTCTTTGGATGCCCTGCCCGATTCTCCGGCACAATGTTATCCATACGCTCCCGTGAGTAGCTGGCGCGAGTGTTTTCAGTTTTTGAGGCGTCCGCATAGTCGACCGTTCGGGTGATGGGATCCAGCACAACATTTTCCAGAATCGTACCGAACGTTTTTGTCATCTTGTAAATGATCGGCTCTGCATCCGGTGAGAGATTGATAACCTTGGCGTAGCAGCCACCTTCGATGTTGAATACGCCGTTTTCACTCCAGCCGTGCTCGTCATCACCGATCAGGGGGCGCTCTGGATCAGTCGAGAGCGTGGTTTTACCTGTGCCTGAAAGTCCAAAGAAGAGGGCAACGTCTCCTGCCTGTCCCACATTGGCAGAGCAGTGCATTGAAAAAACATTTTGCAAAGGAAGCAGATAGTTCGTCACGGTAAAAATGGATTTTTTAATTTCGCCGCCGTAGTGGGTGCCGCCAATCAAAATCAGTCGCTGGGAAAAGTCCAGGATAATGAACACTTCAGATCGAGTTCCGTCCCATTCAGGATTGGCTTTGAAGTCCGGGACGTGGACAATCGTAAACTCCGGCTGAAAATCTTCCGTTTCTGCTGGTTCCAGATTGATGAACATATTGTACGCAAACAGGTTATGCCACGCATACTGGGTAATTACCCGAACCCCTAAGCGATACTGGGGATCGGCGCCGGCATAGCAATCCTGCACGTATACCGATTGCCCCTGCAAATAAGCAAACACTTTTTCCTTGAGTTTGTTGAATTTGTCCTGCGGGAAAGGTCGATTGACATCTCCCCACCACACTTTGTCTTTGCTGGAAGGCTCTTCGACAATGAACTTATCCTTTGCGGACCGTCCAGTCAAAGGGGTAGTGTCTACGACCAGAGCGCCATCTGCTGACAGCAACCCTTCTTCCATCTGTACAGCGTGCTCATACAGTTCTGCCGGAGTCAGATTGTAAAAAATCTCTCCCAGATGCTTCAACCCAAGCTGCGACAGTTCTTGCTCCAATTGTTCCAGCGATTTCATTTGAGGATCCCCTGACTGTACAACAACGAAGACCAACGCCTTAGGAAAATACAAATATCCAAATTTCGGGGCGAACAGTTGATAGGCGGCTGAATGAAGACACTCAGCACTTTTTTAGGGGAACAGCGATGTAAGCGCACTCCCACATCCTGAGCATTCTTGTTCAGCACAGTTCAACCGCTTTTCCCATTCATACTCGGACACTCCTTCAGTCTTCTGCAATGTCAAAATGCCAAAAGCCACGGGTGAATAAGCAGAGAACAGATAGAGCACTATTTGCCCGCTGAAGCATCAGAAATCAGATTTCTTACGCAGGAAAAAACAGAAACGTATTGCTGCCGATTCGCCCGCTACTACAGTTGTTGCCAGTTCTGGGTGCTGGTAGAGTATCATTCCAGCTCTTGCAGCAATTGCCGGGCTTCGCGTTTGTAGCGGGAATCTTCAGGCATTCGGCTGGGGAGCTGGAGAATACGTTGTAACTGTTTGCGTGCTGCTTCTTCCTGATCATCTTCCAGAAGGGCGCGGGCGTAATCGAGGCGAAATCGGATGTATGTGCTATCCAGTTGCACAGCCGTTCGGAGATGGGATAAAGCGTCATCGATATTTCCCCATCCCAGACCCAGGGGGAGGCGCAGGAGTTTTGGTTTTTCGGCTAACTTCAAATGTGTTCGCCCCAGAATGTAATGGGCAAGCGCCAGCATAAAGGGGGAGCTGTTATTTAAAGCAGTCGCTTTTTCTGTATCGTCCCGTACGGCTGCAACGACATCGCCGACAGAAAAAACACCCCGAAAAAGAGCGATTTTACCGTTTGCTGCTGCCCGGTAGATGTATCCTTCCATTCCCTTCGGATTGCGCCGGATTGCCTGATCTGCATAACGCTTTGCCTGATTGTAAGCGCGCTCCTGCTGCTCTTCCGTTGGGAGCGTTTCCCCATAGACAATCCAGGCACGGGCAGCCCGCCACAGCAGTGGATAGGAATTCGGGTGAAGAGGCAGCAAAGAATCGATGAACTGCTTGGCTGCCTGAATTTTTCCGCGATCCATTAATCGATCAAATCGTTCCAGGTGCTTTGACAGAGGCTGAGCGCTTGCGATACTGAGAAACGCCAGCACACAAAACGCCATTATCGTTCGTTGTTGTGCCATTGTTTGTCGGGCTTTGTTTCCGAAACTGTCTTTACGAAAAGCAATCTACGCATTTTACACAAAAAAGAGGTTCAACGACAAAGGCAAATCGAATGGATGGAATCGAATGGGAGCGATTCCAGCAACTCCGGAAGCAGTGGAGTGCAAAGTCGGTTGCTGTCATTGGCGATGTGATGCTGGATCATTACTACTGGGGCGTGGTAAACCGGTTGTCGCCTGAAGCGCCTGTTCCAATTGTCGATTTGCAGGAAGAAAGTTTTCACCTTGGTGGTGCTTCCAATGTGGCGAATAACCTTGCCTGCCTGGGATTGCATCCCGTCATTTTCGGTGTTGTAGGCAATGACGAGGCGGGGAGGACACTGCGGGAATTGTTAGAGCAAAACGGAATGGAGTCTGCTGGCATCATTGTGGATGAGCAGCGACCGACAACGGTGAAAACCCGGATCATTGGTAACAATCAACACATCGCACGATTGGATCGTGAGAACCGTGCCGTGCTGTCGCCACAACTTACGGCACAACTGGTAGGATTGATCGAAAGTTTTGCCTCGCAACTGGATGCGGTTATTTTCCAGGATTATGACAAAGGTGTCATTACACCCCAGCTCATTGAGACTGTCAAACAGATCGCTCATCGCTTCGATCTTCCCATTTTTGTTGATCCCAAGTACCGCAATTTCTTTCACTACACCGATGTGACCTTTTTCAAGCCGAACAAGAAAGAGACGCAGGATGCGCTGCATTTGCCGTTGCAGACGTTCGAGGATGTTGAAAAAGCGGGAAATCAGCTTCGCCACCGCCTCAGTGCCGATCTGGTGTTGATTACCCTGGGTGCAGACGGGATGGTGTTGTTCGATTCGAGTGATACAGCAATCCATATTTCCACGCGAGCGCGTCACGTAGCGGATGTTTCCGGTGCTGGAGATACGGTCATTGCGACCTTTGTCGCCGCATCTCTGGGAGGAGCAACGCCGGGTGAAGCAGCAGCGCTGTCGAACATTGCTGCGGGCGCCGTGTGCGAGGAACCCGGCATTATCCCCATTACAATGGCAATGCTGGAACGTGCGATACAGCAAGCTGAAGAGCTTTATGATTCTTCCACGTGAACAGATTCCTTCGGCTCTTGCGCCGCATCGCCAGCGCGGTGAGCGGATTGTATTCACCAATGGCTGCTTCGATCTGGTCCACTCAGGACACCTGTTGTATCTTCAGGCGGCGCGTTCCCTGGGAGATTGCCTGATCGTTGGACTGAATTCTGACCGATCGGTGCAGCGGATTAAAGGACCAACCCGTCCGGTCCTGCCGCAGCAAGACCGGGCACTGTTGCTGGATTCGCTCCGGTTTGTGGATTACGTCGTGCTCTTCGATGAAGATACGCCGGAGCAACTGATCCGGGAAATTCGACCAGATATCCTGGTCAAAGGGGGAGACTATCGCCCCCATCAAATTGCCGGTGCATCCTTTGTCACGAGTTATGGAGGTTCTGTTGTCCTGCTTCCTTACATCGAAGGGAAGTCGACAACCGCTATTATTGCCAGAATCTGTGAGACCATCTGTCAAACAACCGCAACGGAATGATGGCGCAGTCGCTGAATGGAAAAATCGTGTTGATCACCGGGGCATCAGCAGGTATTGGTGCTGCGTGCGCCGAGCTTTTTGCTGAGGCTGGCGCTCGCCTGCTACTGCTGGCACGTCGTCAGGACCGACTGGAGAAACTTGCTGCGTCACTCCGGTCGCAGCATCATATTGAAGTACTTCCTCTCCAGTGCGATGTGCGATCGCTGGATCAGGTTCGCCGGGTTTTTGAAACCTTGCCAGCAGAATGGCAGGCAATTGATGTGCTGATCAACAATGCGGGACTTGCCCGGGGATTGAATCCAATCGACCAGGGCAATATCCAGGATTGGGAAGAGATGATCGACACCAATGTGAAGGGGTTGCTGTATGTAACCCGCCAGGTGCTCCCCGGAATGATTCAGCGGCAGCGGGGCACCATTGTCAACATCGGTTCTATTGCTGGACGGGAAGTCTATCCGCAGGGGAATGTGTATTGTGCAACCAAACACGCCGTTCGAGCACTGTCGCAGGCAATTCGTATCGATACCAATGGGAAAAACATTCGAGTGTGCAATGTTGATCCGGGACTGGTAGAAACCGAATTTTCCCTGGTGCGATTCCGTGGCGATGCAGAGCGGGCAAAAAAGGTGTATGAAGGTTATACGCCGCTTTCGCCGCGAGATGTTGCCGAAGTGGTGCTCTTTTGCGTCCAGCGACCGCCACACGTTACCATCGCTGATGTTCTGGTGCTGCCTACTGATCAGGCAACAACAACCATTGTGCACAAAACGGATTCTTCCAGTCAATGACCACTGTGGAATTTGTGGCGTTGACCCACTTTTTCCAACCAGAACATCGCATTCTGGACCGTCTTTCCTTTACCGTGCATCCCGGAGAGTTTCTGGTTATTCTGGGACCATCGGGGAGTGGCAAGTCAACTTTGCTCCGATTGATCGCTGGTCTGGACACACCGAAAAGTGGCGACATTTGCTTTGATGGACATTCGATTCTCCCGCTTGCGCCGGCTGAGCGAGACGTTGGGATGGTTTTCCAAAACTATGCGTTGTATCCTCACTTAACGGTGTGGGAAAACCTGGCTTTTCCTCTGTTGATTCGGAAGGAAGCCCGGCACATCATTGATCAGCAGGTGCGCCGTATTGCCGCGCTGTTGCAGTTAGAATCGCTTCTCGACCGCAAACCTCGCGCACTCTCTGGCGGTCAGCAACAACGGGTTGCTCTGGGTAGAGCGTTGATTCGGCAGCCCCGCGTGTTCCTGCTGGACGAACCGCTCTCCAATCTGGATGCGCAACTGCGACAGCAGATGCGCAAGGAACTGGTGCGCCTGCAAAAGGAGCTTTTTCGGACCACCACGCTGTATGTCACACACGATCAGACCGAAGCGATGACAATGGGGGATCGAATCGCTCTGCTGTATGATGGACAATTGCAGCAAATTGGCACCCCACAGGAAATTTATCACCGTCCTGCCAATCAGTTCGTTGCTGGCTTCATTGGTTCCCCACCGATGAATTTTTTTTCGGGAAAACTGGAGACGCACCATACCGAGCTGCGGTTTGTAGCAACTGCTGGTTTTCACATTTCGTTGCAGGGCTGGCGCCCGGACGGACAGCCACAGTCGCAGGAAGGTGTTCTGGGAATTCGTCCCGAACATTTACAGCCAATGGCGACCCCTGAATTGTTTGCCGCTGTTGTGGAATTTGTGGAAAACATTGGACACGAGGCTATCGCTTACTTTTCACTGGCTGACAGTTCTTACTGCTTCCGTTCTCAGCAGTTGCTCACTCCACAAACGACTATTTCCATCGGTTTGCATCCGGCTGCACAGCTTCATTGGTTCGAGCCTTCCGGGAAGCGGAGTGTGACGTGGTCAAGGGAATAAAAAAATGCCTTACCATCGGGGGGGCTTGATGGTAAGGCATGCAGCATAAAGAGGAAGAGAATAGCGAGACGGGTCGGATTTCAAAGATCAATTTTTCAGATCTTTCCTTCCCGACTTCTATCTCCAATCGCAAAGATACAAATTTCTCTGCAAATACGCAAGATGTCCAGAAGAAAAATGCCTCACAGCGTGGGTAGAGGGCAGGGACAGGCAGAACTGTCCCTGCGGCTATCGGCGCTAAGCGACAGTCGACGCCGAAAGGATAACCTGCTCTATCAGCGTTCGAAGTAGAGCCACCACCTCAGTAATGGTTTGCCGAACAACCCGGGGATCGAAGGGAGAGGAGAGCCCCACGGTTTGCAGGGTTTGCACAAAGGAGTATCGTCCGCCCAACTGACACAGCGTTCGATACTGCTGGAAGGTTTCTGCATACGATCGACGGGATTGCAGCCAGATCTGGAAGGCACAGAGCTGTGCCAGGGCGTAATCGATGTAGTAAAACGGTGCGCGATAGATGTGAAGTTGTCGCTGCCAGAATCGCCCCTGCTCCAGCGCCGCAATGCCGGCATTATCTCGCCACGGCAAGTATTGCTTTTCCATTTCCTGCCATACAGCTAACCGCTGTTGCGGCGACATTTCTGGTTGCTCATAAATGCGGTGCTGGAACTCATCCACGGCGGCAGCATAGCACAGAAAGCTGACTGCTGCAAAGAGATGCTGGGTGTAAAATTTTTCGACCTCGTCTCCAAAGAACAGATCCATCCACGGATAGGTGAGGAATTCCATCCCCATCGAGTGGATTTCGGCGGTTTCTAAGGTTGGGGACATATATGCTAAGAAAGGCTGGGTACTGCTCTGGTCCTGCTGGAAAGCGTGGCCAAATTCGTGCGTGAGCACACGGACGTCATCGATGGTCCCATTAAAGTTAGCAAAGATGAAGGGAGATTGGTAGTCAGGAAGATAGGCGCAGTATCCGCCGCTGGCTTTACCGGGACGACTGAGGACGTCCAGAAATTCATCTTCAACCAGATGCGTCATCAACCGGGCTGTCTCATCGGAAAGCCGGGTGTACATCGTTTTTGCCTGCTGCAGTATCCATTCAGGATCGCCTTTTGGCTGTGGATTGCCGGAAGGGAAAAGCAGTGCTTCGTCGTAAATCCGCAGATGATCCAGATTCAACCATTGTTGCTGTTCTTGACGCAATTGCTGCACGATTGGAACCACCGTTTCCCGGATGACCTTCCGAAGTTGGGCGACATCTTCCGGCGTGTAGTCGGTGCGGAATAGTTCCAGGTAGCGGAGCTGGATGTAACTATCAAATCCCAGCTTCCGGGCTTTCTGATGCCGCAGTTTGACCAGTTGGTCATAAATAGTGTCCAGCTCTGCTGACAGATTGCCCAGTGCATTCCACAACGCTTCAGCAGCCGCTTTCCGGGTTTCCCGGTCCGGATCCTGCAGAAATGGCTGGATTTGAGACATCGTGTACTGATTGCCCCGAAACGTGATGAGCAGCGATCCCGTTAGTTCCGTGTAACGCCGCTCCAGCGCCACGATCTGCAGCAAGAGGGGCTTAATTGAAGGATCGAACGTTTGTAGACTGATTTCGTAGCCCTGAAATAACCGTTCTCCCACCTGTTGCTCTACTGCTGATCGCTGTGGATGTTCGACCAATGCAGCAAGCAGTTGCCGCTGTTTTTCGGCTAATTCGGGAAGGAGTTGTTCCCAGAAAATTTTTTCGTTTTTCCAGAATTCACTGCGGACATCCTGCGTGAAACGAATATGAACAAGCGCCTGAAGAGTACGAATGTGCCGTTGCAGTTGATCCATTTCCTTGAGAATGCTCAGCAATGCATCAGCACTGTCTGCGGATCGAGCCTGTTGCTCCAGACGCTGAATCTGTTGTAGCAATTCCTGCTGATCCGGACGCTTATAAGGAATTTCCGAAAATCGCATTTCCGTCCCCTTTCTGTTCCTTCTTGCCAGTTGCAGCCAGTTCTTCCCCTGGAAAAGGCAGCAAGACGTTTTCCGGGCTGGTTTCGTGAAATGTCGCTCCTCAGTAAGCAGAATGCAGAAGGAAGGAATGTTGTTATCGGTGTTGGGTTGCCAGTGGAATATCGTAGTAAGCAGCAAACTTTTGAGCGAATGCTTCCAGCGCGCGCCGGCGATGGCTGATGCGATTTTTGATCGCTGCAGGTAGTTCTGCGAACGTGCGGTGATGCCCTTCCGGAATGAAAATCGGATCGTAACCGAAACCGCCTGTTCCGCGTTCCTGCTCGACAATCCTGCCCGGACACATTCCTTCTGCAAAGAAAATGCGGAGGGAATCGACGAAGCAGATGACGGTGCGAAATCGAGCGTTACGCTTTTCTGGTGCAACCATTGAGAGCTCTTTGAGTAACTTTTGCCGATTTTTCCGATCATCTTGATCTTCACCTGCATACCGTGCGGTGTGAATGCCCGGCGCACCGTTGAGCGCTTCGACTTCCAGTCCGGTATCGTCCGCAATAACAGGGAGTCCACTGGCGCGGTGGAAGGCGATGGCTTTCAGGTAGGCGTTCTCTTCCAGTGTCGCGCCTGTTTCTTTTACCTCGACGTGAAGCCCCAGGGAAGCAGGTGAAAGGATCTGAACGGCACCGTGAAGTAGCTCATCAAGGATGTGCTGAACTTCCTCAATCTTGTGCGGATTATTGGAAGCAATGAGCAGTTGATACGGAGCGCTCATCCATTTGCTCCTTCACTCATCCACACCTTTTGAAAGGTTGCAATGCCCGCACCGAATTCAAAATGATAATGTTGCTGCTGAAGCAATTGTTCCATCGCACTGATCAGGTACAGGTGACGTTCGTACGGTAACCATCCCATATGGGAAACCCGGAAAATTTTGCCTTTAAGTTGCTCCTGCCCACCGGCAACTACGATACCGAACTGTTCGTAGAGTTGCTGGCGGAATGATTCTCCACCGGGAGGGAGATAAACAGGCGTGACCGCGTGAGAAGAACTCTGTCCGAAAACTCGCAGTTGCAACGCTTCCAGCGCAGCACGGAAGGCGTGGGCGCGGCGCTGATGAAGATGCCATATCGCTTCCAGTCCTGCGTTCTGGAAATACTGCAACACGGCATCAGCTCCCTGGAGAAGAGGAATTGCCGGTGTCCAGGGGGTTAGTCCTTTCTCAGCCGACCGACGTGCTTGCAGCAGGTCGAAATACCAGCTAACCGCAGAGCGGCGCTGCACGCTGTCCCACGCTCGCTGGCTCAGGGCAACGAAAGCCAGTCCTGGAGGGAGCATCAGGGATTTTTGTGAGCCGGTAAACACCACGTCCAGTCCCCATTGATCCATCGACAGCGGATGAACGCCCAGGGAACTGACCGCATCGACACAGATCAGAGCCTCGCTGTATGTGCGGACGATACGGGCAATGGCTTTGACATCGCTCAAGGCGCCGGTTGAAGTTTCGCTGTGTACGACCCAGAAGGAGACAAGATTGGGCATTGATTGTACCACTGACTCGATTTCCTCCAGCAGTGGTGCTTCTCCCCAGGGGACGGACAATCGATGCACCTGGGCACCGAAACGCTCCAGCATCAACGCCCAGCGCTCTGCAAATTTCCCGTTGACAACGACGCAGTGGGGAGCAGTGCTGGCAAACAACTGCTGGATAACCGCTTCGGCTGCTCCGGTTGCCGAGCAGGTAAGGGCAAGAACCGGCTGCTCGGTTTGAAAGAGCCATTGCAGCCGCTGGTGCAATTGTTGCCAGAGCTGGCGAAATGCGTCACTGCGGTGGTACAACGGCTGCTGCATTGCCTCGTAGACAAACGGTGGAACAGCCGTAGGACCGGGAGTAAAAAGCAGAATGTTGCGCTGTCTGTTCATCGTCGCTGCTCCATTTCTTTAGTTGCCTCTCTTACGGTTAGCTCCGGGTTGTATTGGAGTTGGATGGGGATCGCAAAGTGTCGGGATGATTTGCTATCTACGAACGCTCTGCAAGCGCCGACTGGGAGCGCCGGGATCAGTCGGCAAAGGGTCAACGATGCACGATGAAGTGTGCGTTTCCAGTAAATGCATCCTAAAGGATGCGTTCCCAGTAAATGCATGCTGAAGTGTGCGCTTCCAGTGAACTGGAGACGCCGACTGGGAGTGCCGACTTTCGTCGGCAACGTTGCGAATGTGTAGGGGCGACCGGCCGGTCGCCCCTACGGGTGCGGGTGATGACGACCTGCCGGATTGCGCCGAACTGGGAGCGCCGGCTTCAGCCGGCAAGAAATGCACACTAAAGTATGCGCTCCCAGTGGACTAGAAGCACGACGTTCGCCGGCACCCACTGGGAGTGCTAGCTTTCGCTGGCAATTGCCGGGAGCGCCGACTTTCGTCGGCAGAGAATGCACCCTAAAGGGTGCGCTCCCAGTCGGTGGGAGCGCCGACTTTCGTCGGCAAACATTCCTGTTCCTACGGAGCGATAGTAGGGGCAAAAATTTGTATGTCCAAGTGGGCACTGCCAGAAATATGCGCTGAAACAGGGTTCTCGATTGGCAACTTTGGAACTGTAAAACCCGGTGTTCGATTATTGTCTGGAGCAACAGGAACCTTCTCAAAATGCTGCATTTGCCACTGGAAAAAGGGCAAAAGAGTCTGTTGCCGTAATCAGTTTGTACATCCAGAGGAGTTGACCGATGAAGCAATGGTACGCTTTCTTCTTTGCACTGTGGCTGAGCCTGCCGCTGGGTGCCCAGCAGTGGGGAAACTGGAACTGGAATTGGAACGCATCGCAGCAGCAGGATCCGTTCGCTCCATCTTCGTTGCAAATCGTTGGTGACTTTGAAGGGTGGCAAGGCAACACCGTTGTTGAGCTCTCCGATGGCACCTTCTGGATCCAGCGTGAGTATACCTATGACTACTGCTACGAATTTAACCCCCGCGTTATTCTCCGAAATGGGAAAATGTGGGTTGAAGGGTGTAATGAGGATCAGGGGGTTGAGGTGGAGCAACTGATCGGGGCAAAAAAGTTGAGAGTAGCGGACGTAATTGATGATAATGGAACGGAAATCTTGGTACTGAGCGATGGTTCGGCGTGGACCCTACGGAGAGGGTGGATTCGGAGGTCTTGGGTTGGGGATAGGTGCATCCTTTTTCGAGATTGGGGATGGAAATGCTGGATTGACGGTACTTTGGTGGATCTGGATCCAACACAACTACCCCAGCACTCGACGCAGCGAAGCGGCGGGTACATTCAGTATGGAACGCCGCCCTCGTCCTTCTTTCCCCGATTTCCTTCGGCTCCTGCTGAAACGATCCTGCAATTAGCCAATGACACCGATTGGCTGCTCTATGCCTGCGTGATTTCGTTTTCTTCGTCAGAAGGGTGGGTGTCGAGAGGGTGGTACAAACTGGATCCACATCAGTCTATCCAGCTTTCCCTGGGATGGTACAAGGGCACTGTCTATCTGTACGCTGAGGACAGTCAGCATCAGTATTTCTGGTATGACTCCAACCTGCCTTATCGTTTCTGCGTTCATCGTGTCAACGCCTTTACCATTCCTCACTCAGACGTTCTCCCGTGTACGGGTTCAGACTACAAGAAGGTACAGGCGTCGGCATTTCAGGTACAGCCGGGAATCAACACCTGGCGGTTTCAACCGTAAGCTGTCCGTTGCCGGGATCAAAGGTGCAGAGTGGTGCAGGGTTCAAAAGCGTTGAACGTCTACTAGAAAATGTGCAGCAGTGCAGAAGCAATAAGCAGACGGAGCAATGTCCCGGCGTTTCTACATCGGCATTCCAACCGGTCGGATGAATACGGTCTATGCCGCGCAGCGGAATACGCAATGGTGCTGGGCAGCCGCTATTGAAATGATTCTGCGGTACTATGGGATCGAGATCTCACAGGAAGCCATTGTGTACCGTGCTTATGGTCTGGATTGGCGGGGGCAGCCGCCGAATCGGGAGGCAACATACGAAGCGATGGCAAAAAATCTGAATGATTGGGGGATCGATTTCAAAGGGCAATTTTTTGTCGTTCGAGCTTCGTTTCACTGGGGACCACCACCGCTGGAAACCTTGATCCGGGAATTGTCCGCGCAGCGTCCTGTCCTGCTATCCTACATCAGCCGCACCTTTCCCCGGTTAGCCGGTCACGCTGTTGTGGCAACGGCGCTGCAAATTGAGCAGCTTCCGGGACATCCTCCCCGTGCGCTTACTGTTGTCGTCCGGGATCCGTGGCCCTCCCGAAGGGTGTTGCGCCATCGCGGACGTCTGGAATACCCGGCGCGGCAGTTTCTGTCCAAAATTACTTCGTACTGGATCGTTACTGCTCATCGAAAGCCAAAAGTTGCAGCGTAAGGACAAAAAAGAGAAATGGAAATGAACGGTGTGGCAGCGTTCCAGTCTATAGCCTCTGCGTATGATCAATGGTTCACAACACCGCTGGGACAGTATGTGGCGGAGCAGGAAACGCGGCGATTGCGGCAGTTGTTGAACCGGTTGCACCCGGAAACGGCACTGGATATTGGAGCGGGTACTGGATTTGCGACCCGGATTTTGCTTGACGCTGGATGGGATGTGACGGCGGTGGAACCCTCAGAGGCAATGCAAGCCATTGGTCGGCAGAAGCTCCCGGCAGTGCGCTGGATCACGGCAGTTGCGGAAAACCTGCCTTTTCCAGATGAGGCTTTTGCCTGCGTGCTGTTTTTTGCAACCCTGGAATTTGTGAACAATCCCCGGCGGGCGATCGGTGAAGCGCTGCGAGTTTTACAGCCCGGCGGTCACCTGATCATCGGATTTTTAGAAGTCGAAAGCAGTTGGGTTGCGGTTTATCGCCATCGGGCTGACCGGGGCGAACTGCCGTGGCAGGTCGCCCGTTTCTACGATCAGCAGCAACTGGAGACGATGGTTGGACAGCCAGCGCAGGAGAAACGCTCGGCTTTGTGGCTTGCACCGTATGCTCATCCGCCGTACGATGAAGCAGATCGCGCTGGACAGCGTGCTGGCAATGTTCCGGGATTCAGTCTCATAATGTGGGAGAAGCACTGATGCGAATTGCTGCAACGGTGGCAGTGTATCCGCTGGGACAGCAGGATTTTCGAGCGATCAATCGAGCAATTGAAGTTCTCCGATCGTTTCCCCTTACCGTCGATGTCCAGCCAATGCATACGGAAATTGAAGGGGAAGCAGCGGTGGTTTTTGAAGCTTTACAGGCTGCATTCAATGCGGCTGCGGAATACGGGATGACCATTCTGGTAACGACGCTGACAAATGTGTGCGGGGTTGAAGACAGTTCTGAAAGTCCGGCGACTTCGTAAGGAATTCTGGTATCCGTATCCATTACCGGGATGGATATCGCAGGGGCATTTCCTGTTGTAAACCGATGCTTCTGGACTGTGCTTCCGCAGCATAGCTTGCTATGGGCAGTTTCCTGCCAAAACACTAAGGGTGATGGTGCGTCACCACAGCAGCAACAAAGAGCAATAGCGGTCAATGGAACAATATGGCAAAAATTTTCATTTCTGTTGGTGATCCTTCAGCAGATGCCCACGCCGCCCGTTTAATGCGAGTGCTCAAAGCGCGGCGTCCGGATCTTGAGTTTATCGGGCTGGGAGGACCGGCAATGCAGGCGCAGGGATTGCAGTCGCTCGTTCCCTTTGAATCCCTCAGTGTCGTGGGATTCTGGGAGGTTGTGAAAAAATACGCATTTTTCCGGAGCGTATTGCGGCGTTGTAAAAAAGTGCTTCAGGAGCAGCGGCCGGATCTGTTCCTTCCCATTGATTTTCCTGGTTTCAACCTGCGCCTTGCCACGTTTGCCAGAAAACTTCGGATTCCGACGATTTACTATATCGCTCCACAATTGTGGGCGTGGGGTAAGCAGCGGGCGCAGACGCTGGCAAACAGTGTTGATTTGCTCCTGGTGGTTTTTCCATTCGAAGAAGCTTTTTTTACGCAACTGGGTGTCCCAGCCCTGTATGTCGGACATCCTTTGCTGGATGATCCACAGTTTGCAGCGCTGCCACGCCGATTTGAGTACCGGGATGATACGATTGTGTTAATGCCCGGTAGTCGACCTCAGGAGCTTGCGCATCATTTACCCCTGATGTTACAAACAGCCGCTATTCTGGCATCCTATTTGCCAGAGTTGAGTTTTACGATTGTCAAGCCTGAAACGCTTCCTTTGGAAAGTTACATGCCCTATTTCCGCTCTTACGAGCATCTGGAGTTGGAGTTTGCTTCTACGGCATCGCAGGCACTGCAATGGGCGAAAGCGGCAATTATCAAAGCTGGCACTTCAACCCTGGAAGCGGCTGTGCTCCTCACTCCTTTTGTTACGGTGTACAAAACCTCTGCACTCTCCTACCGAATTGGCAAATGGCTGGTCAACGTCCCGCATATTACGCTGGTCAACATTTTGTTACAACAGGCGGTTGTCCCAGAGTTCATCCAGGATGAAGCTCAGCCGAAGGCAATTGCAGAATCCGTGCTGTCCATTCTCACGAATTCAGAATACCGTTCGTTATTCCTGTCCCAATTCCAGCAGCTCCGTGCGACGCTGGGTGGCGCTGGAGCAACGGAAACAGTTGCGGATGTGATTCTCGGGCGGCTTGCACAATGAACCCTGCATTGTACGTATTGGATTGGTGGTGCCGATCGTGGCGTCTTCGCTCCTATGTTTCCGGTTCTCTTCCTCACCCTGCCGTTGTGGCGATGTGGCACGATGAGATGTTGCCGGTATGGCGGTTTTTTGCCTCCGTCACTGCTGCAGCGTTGATTAGCTACAGTCGGGATGGAGAATGGCTGGCGCGACTGCTGCGGCGCTGGCGGTATACCGTTGTTCGGGGATCGCGTCATCGAGGAGGGAAGGAAGCACTTCATCGGTTGGCTGCTTTAGCCCGGCAGTACACGGTGTTGATAACGCCTGATGGATCAAGGGGACCGCGTCATCGGTTTAAACCCGGAGCCGTCGTGCTGGCGCATCGTACCCAGCGACCGCTGTTGTTATGCAGAATTCGAGCTCGGGGGATTCGATTCTCCCGCAGTTGGGATCGTTTCCTGCTCCCCTATCCCTTTGCCCACATCGAGCTTTTCTTTTCACCGCCGATTCGTGTTCCGCAGGACGCATCGCCAGATGAAATTGATCGATGGATCCAGCAGTGTGAACAGTGGTTGAATCTTCCACCAGAACGTTTGCCCGAATGCGCCACTTCTTGAAAGCTGGAAGCTGGCTCTATGGAGGGGTCCTTCGCTGCCGGCAATGGCTCTATCGCACAGGACTTCGAAAACCCGTTTATCCACCGCTGCCCACAATCAGCGTTGGTAATCTGCTGGTTGGCGGTACCGGCAAAACACCTTTTGTGTACTGGCTTGCTCGTTACCTGCTCCAGCAGGGCAGAAGACCAGCGATTCTTTCCCGTGGCTACCGACGTCGGTCTTCGGGACTTCTCGTTGTTTCGGATGGGCAGCAAATAACGGCTTCGGTGACGGCAGCCGGCGATGAACCCTACTGGTATGCGTGGAAACTTCCCTCGGTACCGGTTGTGGTCGATAGCAATCGGTCTCGAGCCGCTGCGTATGTTGCCCGCTCCTTTGCGGTTGATACTTTGATTTTCGATGACGCTTTCCAGCACTGGCAGTGTCACCGCCACTGTGATCTGGTGATTGTAACCTCGGAAACGCTTGAGGAGCATTCTTTGCTGCCAGCAGGGAAATTGCGCGAGCCCCTCGACGCTTTGCACCGCGCAGATCTGTTGCTGGCACGTGCACCGCTGTCGTGTGATGTGCTGCGTTCGGTAGTGCCAGAGCGCCCGTGCCTTCCCTTTACCGTGGCGTTTGGCGAATTGCAACTGTTTCTGGGCAATGGATTACCACCAGAACATTTCGTTGCTTTTGCTGGCATTGCCAATCCTCAGCAATTCTTTCAACAACTGCTTCGTGATGGCGTTCCGGTCGTGCAAACACTGGCTTTTCCAGATCATCACTGGTATACGCTGGAAGATCTTCGTACGTTGCAGCGTCTTCTGCGTCAGCAAAAAGCAGCCGCGCTGGTCACGACGGAAAAGGATGCGGTTCGTCTTCTGCCGTACCGACAGCAGATTGAACAATCTGGCATTGCGGTGTACGTGCTTCCGATGTGGGTGGAACTGAGTGATTCAGCAGCAGAGCAGTTGAAAAATCTTCTGGAACAATGTCTGAGCCGATCCATACCCAACCGATTCGCATAGCCGTTGCGGCTGCGTCGGAAGAGAAGGCACTGCCATACCAGCAGTGGTTACACCGAGCGGCTTCGGTTGCTTCGGTTGCTTCGCTGGAGCTGGTGGTGCTGACTCCGGCGATGCCTGTTTCGGAAGCGGTGGAACAGATGGATCGCTGTTCCGGACTGCTGCTGACCGGTGGCAAAGACATTCATCCACAGCGATATGGGCTTGAACATCGGGCAGCGGAGTGCCGGCTGGAGCCGCAGCGTGATGCGCTGGAGTTTGCTGTGTTTGATGCTGCGCAAAAGGCGAAAAAGCCGATTCTGGGCATCTGCCGAGGTTGCCAGTTGATCAACGTTGCCCTGGGTGGTTCACTGTATGTGGATATTCCCACGGATCTGCGAACGTCCATCGAACACCGGAAGCAGAATCAGCGGGATTCGGAGCATCCTATCGCTGTTGTTGGTGGGTCGTTGCTGTTCAAAATAACCGGGGAAGTGGAGGGGATTGTAAACAGCGCTCACCATCAGGCAATTCATCAGCCGGGCCGTGGCCTGACCGTCACAGCATATAGTCCGGACAATATTGCAGAAGCGGTGGAATGGGAATCGCTTTATGGCAGTAGCTTCCTGCTGGGTGTTCAGTGGCATCCGGAGCGAATGGCATTTGATAATCCGTTCTCGGGGAAGATCGCCGCTCATTTTCTCTTTGAGGTGGAGAGCTTCGCGTTGCTGCTGGGCGCAACCTGAGAGCTATCCGTACGGCTGTAGGATACCGGTCCACTCCGTTTTCCGGTTTTCTCTATGCTCGATGTGTTGTAGCTGCTTGCTGAACTCTGGGAAGCAGTCCGAAGTTTATTCTGGTTGTCAATTGATGCGATTGAGCTTTCATCGCTTCGGGAAATTGTTGCAGCCGGGAAAGATCTTGTGGCGGCGATGCATTACCGCTCTGTGTCGCGGAGAATGCCTTCCTGTTTTGCTGCGACTGCGATCAGGTCGGCTATCTGTTGCGGTGATTTACCCGCTATCTCAATCCGAATATTTGCCCATTGTTGATACAGCGGGCGGCGGCGATCCCAGAGCAACCGCAGTTCTTCCTGCGGCGGCAGCGATGTCAGTGGTGGTCGGTTCTGTGGATCATAGCGTTCCAGAAGCTGGTCCCACGGAAGGTCCAGCCAGATGCGCCAGGTGCAGTGTTCAATCAGTGGGAACAAGTCTGTGTGCTCTACAATACCGGCACCGGTGTCAATAACGTGCGGTGGTTGCGCCAAGAGCATCCGCATCATCTGTCCTTCCCACTCCCGGAAGTATTCCCAGCCGTACAGGGTTACCATCTCTGGTATCGATAGCCGGGTCATCCGTTCAACGATGGTATCCAGCGATGACCACGGCGTTCCGCAGCGTCGGGCGAGTAGCGGTGCAACGGTCGTTTTGCCAACGGAGCGGAAGCCAATGAGCAGGATGGAACGCTGTAACTTCATCCGGTTGTTCAGAGATCTCGCCAGTTTCCCTTCGCTCAAAAATACGCAATTTTCGCAGATCAGCTTGATGCTTCTGAGGTGTTCACTGAGGATGTAAGCAGTTCCCAGTGTTTCCAGAATGCCGGATACGATTTTTGCACACAGGCAGAGTCGTCCAGTTGGATATGCGGATTGCGGAGTTTCAGCAGTCCGAACGCCATTGCAATGCGGTGGTCATTGTAGGTTCGAATGGTGGCAGGATGGATGGTATTTGCTGGCGTGATGATGATTTCGTTTTTTCGGGATGTTACCTGAGCGCCGATGCGTTGTAAATTTTCCACGACTGCCTTGATGCGATCCGATTCCTTCCACCGGAGGTGCTGGAAATCCCGAAAGCGCGAAGGCGTATGGGCGCAGGCGGCATAGACTGCCAGTGCGGGGAACAGATCAGGAATATTGCGGAGTGAGACGTCGATTCCTTGTTGACAGGAACCATCGATCAGAAGCTCGTTTCCGTTCCACTGAAGTGAAGCACCAGCGTTTTGCAGGAGCTCCACGATGGTAGAGTCACTCTGTAAGCTGTTTGGCTGGAGTTCTGGCAGGATAACGGGGCGTTCAGCGATCAGTGCGCCGACAATCCAGAATGCAGCCGCAGACCAGTCGCGTTCAACTGTCCACGTTTGCGCAGGGAGTGGTGCCCCATCACTCGTGATCATCACCTCGTGTTCGGATTCCCACGAGACTTCGACGCCGGATTGTTCTAAGAACCACTGGGTCATCCGGAGGTATCCTGCGGATACCAGCGGAGTGCTCAGCTCGATGAGGGTGGTGCCGGACAGTCTGGCTGCGACGAACAGCAGAGCAGAGAGGAATTGCGAAGAAATATGTCCCGGCATTACGACCCGTCCGGGACGAAGCGATCCGCCAACGATAGAGATTGGCAGAAACCCATTGGTTGATCGGATTTGTGCTCCCATTTGTTCCAGCGCACTGAGCAGCGGTTGCAGCGGACGCTGCCGCATCCGTGGCGTTCCATCAAGCTGGACTTCGTATGGGCTCAGGAGGGCGGCAAGGGCAGTGAGAAACCGGACAGTTGTCCCGGAGTTTCCAGCAAACAGGCGGATCGGCCGGGATGGAGGAATGACGTTTTGAACCCGCAACCCGGTTGATTCGTATGCCCATTGTACCCCCAGCGCTTCCAATCCTTTCGCCGTCAGTTGGGTATCTTCTGCCCAGAGCGGTGATTGAATGACCGTTCCCGGAGCAGCTAATGCGCCAATGACCATTGCCCGGTGGGTGAAGCTTTTGGAAGGAGGAACCAGAATGCGGATTGGTGTGGTCATCAGCATACTTTTTCCTTCGTTTGTTTTTCCTTTGTGTTGCTTCCCTGCACTGTGATCTGGCGCTGAGGCTTTTGGTTGGCGGTTATCCAGCCGGGAATCAACCGGTCGGTCCGGATGAACATAGTGCCCCGTTTGATCATTGGAGCTGTTTCCATACCTGCCACATTTGCTGGATAGAGGGGCAAACGTTTGTGAAGAGCTGAAATTGATAGCGCGCCTGATGCAGAAAGAGCTCGATCCCGGTGATAATCGCAGCAACGCCCTGCTGTCGTGCAGTCTGGACCAGCAGTGTTTCGGCAGGGTTGTGCACCACTTCTACCAGCACCATTTGAGGATGAAGGTAGGGGGTCAATGGCAGCATCTGCTCCGTATAGGGAACCATCCCAACAGGAGTGGCGTGAATGAGGATGTCAACCGGTGCTGGGAGTGGCGCACCCAGCGGAAGGGAGGAGCAGTGGAAGTGTGTCGCCAGCGCCTTGCGCTTTGCCGCCGATCGTCCCATCACCCAGATCTGAGAAACGCCCATTTGCTGAAGTACGCCGATGGCAGTTCGGGCAGTAGCGCCCGTGCCAACGACCAGTGCCCGGCGGAGTTGTGATTGGAAGGGGAGCAGCAGCTCGCGCAGTGCCAGAAAATCGGTATTGAAGGCTGCCCAGTGGTCTTCCCGTCGGAGAATGGTATTGCAAACCCCGGTTATCTGGACTTCTGGTGACCGTTCTTCGCACAGTGCCACCGCTGTTTGTTTGTGTGGAATCGTGATGCTGGCACCATCCAGCCACGGCTGCCAGGCAGCGAATGCAGCAGAAAAGTCAGGATCGGGGAAATTGAGATAGAGCCAGCGATCTGCATAGCCGAAAAGTGCCAGCAGGGCGTTATGGAGTTGCCATCCCCGGCTTTGGTGCAGGGGATAGCCGAAAAGTCCCAGCAGCCGGGTCTCTGGCGTTTTTTGATCCAGCCGATACCATCGGAGTTCCTCCATAGTTGGTTGCCCGGCTGCCGTTCGTTCAGTTCCAGCAGCGATGTATGTCCACGCATTTCCGAGGATCGCAGCCCAGAGGCGGGTGCTGGTCGCATTTTCGCCGGAGCAGTGAACGATAAATTTTTTGTTCAGCGATTTCCAGAAATCAATGAGGGCAGTGACCGTACGCATACAGCGGGCGAATTCTTCCGGGAGAACGCATTTGTACACCGCAGCCGGAATTGCTGCCATTGCACGTACGGTGGCATCGACAGACTGTTCGTCCGTGAAATGGGCTGAAAGCACGCCGCGGCGGGCGAAGACCGTGTTGAGAAAATCCTGATCAAAGGCGGCAATGCCCTGAATGTCCACATCGATCCACTGGCAGCCTGCTTCAATAGCTGCTTTATAGAGCTGCACCCATTGGTGCATTGATCCCTCCCATTCACCACCTTCTGCTCTGCGTCGAATTGTAGCAATGATTGGCTGAGGGATCTGCCGCCGGGCTGCCTGCCAGTCGGGCGTTCGCCAGCGATCTGCGCGGAGCTCCACCAGATCTACTGGCTGGCTAATCTCCGCTAAGGTCGGCAGATTGTGGATCGAACTGATCCAGAACGAGAGGCAGGTTTTGAAGGGATTCCCACGCATAGAGAAACTGTGATTGCGAAACAGGCTCATAGAGACACGGATCGCCAATGGTGTGGAGGAGGCTACAGCGCACCTCGTCATCTGATTTCTTGTCATATTGCATCCATCGCCACAGCTCGTCTGGATCAGCATTCAGCAATTGGAGTACACTGGGTTCTGGGTAGCGTTCCAGAAGTGTTTGTAATTCTTTTAAGAGGTATCCTGGACAGGAGCAGAGTCGTTGCGACAGCAGTAATTCCACTGCCATTCCAATCAGGATCGCCGCTCCGTGGGAGATTGTGTAGTTGAAGTACCGTTCCAGAGCGTGCCCAACAGTGTGCCCAAAATTCAGCGAGGCGCGGTACCAGCGTTCATCAGGATCGTGTTCAACGACCCATTTCTTCCAGTGCAAAGATCGACGGATAATACGCTGGACCCAGACAGAGTCTCGTGCTCGAATTTCCCGGTAATATTTCTTCAAAACGGTTAACAACTGGACGTCGAACAGGAGGGCATACTTAATCACCTCGGCTAAACCATTGACCCACTCAGCCCACGGCAGCGTTCGGAGGAAACGGGTGCGGATAAAAACAGCGGTGGGATAATGAAATGTGCCGAGCAGATTTTTACCCTGTGGATGGTTGATAGCTACCTTCCCACCCAGACAGCTATCCACCTGCGCCAGTAGCGTGGTGGGGAAGAACACATAACGAATACCCCGATGAATGGTCGCTGCTACGAAACCGGCAAGATCGCCCAGCGTTCCACCACCGACAATAATGATGAGCGAATGCCGATTGATTCTGGCATTTAGTAAAACATCTTCCAGAATGTCCCGAAAACGTCGCGATTTGTACGGTTCTCCCGCCGGGAATAAGACTACCAGTTCAGTCTTTTCCGTGTTCTCCTGGTAATACTCCAGGATTTTTGAGTGCAGTTGGTTAACGGTTGCATCCACAATCCAGAAAATCTGGTCAATCCGATAAGGGTATACCTGCAACCACCGCTGCCACTGATCGTGTAGGGCGGGTGCAATAAAAAATGGTATGGGATTGAGCTCCCGATCACGGATGTTCAAGGTAAGAATGTCCATAGCTGCGGCGCCACTCCAAGAATGAGCGAATTTTTTTCATCATTTCCTGAAATTGGGTAAGAGTCAGTGCCTGATCTGCATCAGAGAGTGCTCGATGGGGGCGCGGGTGTACTTCTACCATAATGCCGTCGGCACCTGCGGCTAAGGCTGCCAGGCTCATTGGCTCAATGTACTCCGGTCGACCAGTTCCGTGGCTGGGGTCGACAATGATGGGCAAATGGGAATATTGTTTGACCGCCGGCACAATGCTGAGATCCAGAGTATTTCGGGTGAAGTCCGAAAAACCGCGAATGCCGCGCTCGCACAGAACAACGTTCGGATTTCCTTCTGCTAAGATGTACTCGGCACTCATCAGAAACTCATAGAGGGTAGCAGACATCCCGCGTTTCAACAGCACAGGTTTATCCTGTCGTCCGACGGCTCGCAGCAGGGGGTAGTTGTACATATTCCGACTGCCAATTTGGAGCATATCTGCATACTCAGCAACAAGCGGTACATCGGCAGGATCCAGTACTTCAGTCACAATGCCCAATCCCGTCATTTCCCGTGCCTGTGCCAGAAGCTCCAATCCTTTTGCGCCCAGCCCCTGGAAATCATACGGGCTGGTGCGCGGTTTGAACGCGCCGCCCCGAAGTAAATGCGCCCCGGCTTCTTTGACTGCCAGCGCTGTTTCCACAATCTGTTCCGCACTTTCTACCGCACAGGGACCAGCAATCACAACCGGCTCACCGCTTCCAATAAAAACCGATCCAATGCTCACGACCGTATCTTCGGGCTGGTACTGTCGCGAAGCATACTTCCACGATTCTTTCATCCGCCCCTCTTTTTTCCCTCTGCAACTTTGTACTGAGATTCAGCAGACGGTGATCGAAAAACTTCATTGAGAAAAGGAAAAACGTTTGCTCTGAAAGGAGTAAAGGGTCGAACAACCTTGACTCTCCACTGAGCACGACTGCCAGCCGTCTAAGGCGGGCACAGAAAAACAACCGGGGAGTAGATGAATGATGATTGTTGCAGCAGTCTTGCCCGAAATACGGGAACTTTTGCAACAGCGGGACTTTATGACCATTCGGTCTGTTCTGGAGGAATGGCATCCGGTCGAAATTGCAGAGTTGATTGAACATCTGGAGCCGCACGAACAGGCACTGCTGTTCCGCATCCTGCCTACGGAATTAGCTGCTGATGTTTTTGAGTATCTGGAACTGGAGCAGCAGAAAGCGTTGTTGCAAACCCTGGCGCAGCGGGAAATTGCTTCGATACTCAATGAAATGGATCCGGATGACCGAACAGCACTGCTGGAAGAATTGCCGGGCAACGTAGTGCAACAACTGCTCAATTTGTTGTCTCCAGAGGAACGGGAAATTGCTCAGGCGCTCCTTGCCTATCCGGAGGAAAGCGTTGGACGCTTAATGACAACGGACTTTGTGGCAGTCCGGGCACACTGGACCGTGCAGAAAGTGCTGGACTATATCCGGACTTATGGCAAGGATAGCGAGACGTTGAACATTTTGTATGTTACCGATGACCAGGGGAAACTGATTGGAGAGTTGCCGATTCGGAAATTGCTGCTGGCAGAACCGGAAAGCTATGTCTTCGACATTATGAACGAACATTTTCCCTTCCTGTATGCCACCGATCCCCAGGAGAAAGCAATTGAAGTGTTTAAAGAGTACGATCGCGTGGCTTTGCCAGTGATTGATACCCGTGGATATTTGCTGGGAATCGTCACCGTTGATGACATTCTGGATGTGGTGGAAGAAGAAGACACGGAGGATATTCAAAAGTTTGGGGGAATGGAAGCGCTGGAAACCAGCTATACTGCAACGCCACTGCTGGAAATGGTACGGAAACGAGGAATGTGGTTGATTCTTCTTTTTGTCGGCGAAATGTTTACCGCCACTGCCCTCGGATATTTCGAGCATCAAATTGCGCAGGCGGTCATCTTAGCATTGTTTATTCCCCTGCTGATTTCCAGCGGCGGCAACTCTGGCTCACAGACCGCAACCCTTGTGATTCGGGCAATGGCATTGGGGGAGTTGCAGTTGGGAGACTGGAAAAAAGTTTTACGCCGGGAACTCCTGACCGGACTCCTGCTGGGCGCAATGCTGGGCATCCTGGGCTTTATGCGGGCAGCTTTTACCGCTGCCACAGATCCGCGATACCATAGCTTCTGGCATCTTATTGGGTTCACCGTGTTTCTGGCGCTGGTTGGCATTGTGCTCTGGGGAACAATCGTTGGCTCGATGCTGCCCTTCCTGCTGCGCCGCCTGGGACTGGATCCTGCCACTTCTTCTGCTCCTTTCGTTGCAACCCTGGTGGACGTAACGGGGATTATCATCTACTTCACTGTTGCCAACCTGATTTTGTATGGCATTTTGTTGTAACCGGTCGCTGCCGCCGTGATGGCGGTTTGAAAATCAGAGAAAACAGCTTTGAGGTGCCATTGCGACTTTCTCACATTGCCCTTCTTTGCTTCTTCCGTAAATTTGTACTTTTCGGGCATTTGTGAGAATGGTAGAGGATCAAAAGAAGTGGATCGGAGCACAATGCAACAACACAACGGGTATTACCGATTCCCGACCATCTGGAAGGACAAAATTGCCTTTGTTGCTGAAGATGATCTCTGGATCACGACCACAGCAGCAGGGGTAGCGCAGCGACTCACCAAAAGTAAAGGCAAGATTGCCCATCCCCGCTTCTCACCCGATGGCAAATGGATTGCGTACATCGCAACGGAAGAAGGTGTTCCCGATGTCTACGTAATGCCGGCAGAGGGAGGAGAGCCGCGTCGACTTACCTTCTGGGGTGCTGCCTGGGTGTTCTTGGGATGGTCGCCGGATAGTTCTCAGGTGATTTTTGCCAGCAATGCCTGGCAGCCGTTTCGCCAGATGGTGAAACTGTATGCTATTGGACTTGAGGGGGGCGATCCCGTTGAGTTACCCTACGGATTGGCATTTAGCATTGCGTATGAGCCGGGAGGCAAAGGAGTGCTGATCGGACGCAATACCACAGACTATGCTCGATGGAAACGATATCGAGGAGGAACAGTTGGCGTTCTGTGGATCGATCGCAAAGGATCGGGACAGTTTACTCGCTTGTTACCCGATCTGGTGGGTAATCTGACCGCGCCAATGTGGATTGGAAACCGAATCTATTTTCTCTCCGATCACGAAGGAATCGGGAATTTGTATTCGTGCACACCGCAGGGGGACGATCTGCGGCGCCACACCCACCATACTGAATTTTACGCCCGCAATGCGACTACCGATGGACGCCGGATTGTGTATCACGCCGGGGGCGATTTGTACGTTTTTGACCCTGAAACGGATACAACGCAACAGGTGCCAGTCGAGATTCGCAGTCCCCGGGAAGCGCGCCAGCGAAAGTTCGTTTCCCCAGCGAAATTTTTTGAACGCTTTACGCTGCATCCTGAAGGACATTCTCTCTGCGTGACGATTCGTGGGAAAACCTTTCTTTTTCCTAATTGGGAAGGAGCCGTACTGCAATTGGGAAAAACGCAGGGAGTACGCTACCGGTTGTGTAGCTGGATGCCTGACAAACAGCATTTGTTGACGGTATCCGATGAGACTGGCGAGGAAGTGCTGGAGCTTTATCATCTGGATGATTTAACAACGCCGAAAAAGCGATATCCAAAGCTGGATATTGGTCACCCGCTGGAAATGGCAATTTCACCCCGGCGTAATTTTGCTGCTATCACCAATCACCGAAATGAGCTTTTGCTGGTCAATCTGGATACCGGGCGTTTGAAGGTGATCGATCGGAGCGAGTATGCGGTGTTGCAGGGGATCGACTGGTCCCCCGATGGGCAGTGGCTGACCTACAGCATTGCTGAAACGCCCCATACGTTTTCCATCAAACTGTATAATGTCAAAACTCGCAAAAAGCATCTGGTTACTCAGCCTCGTTTTCGTGATATCCAGCCGACCTTTGATCCGCAAGGGCGGTATTTGTATTTCCTCTCGTATCGGGAGTTCAACCCGGTATATGACAGCCTCTACTTCGACCTGGGATTTCCGAAAGGGGCACGTCCCTATTTGATTATGCTGCAAAAAGATGCACCTTCGCCATTCGATAAAGAACCGCGATTGGTGACGGCTGCCAGACCGCAGCCTCCGTCAAAGGCAAAGGGAAAGCAGTCGAAGGATACGGCAAAGCAGGATACGGTTCCGTCGGTGCACATTGATTTTGAGGGTATTGAACAACGCATTCGGCAATTTCCCGTGCCGGAAAACCGGTATGTGGGTATTCAGGGGACGGCTGAGGCAGTCTTTCTGCTTTCCGTTTCGCCAACCGGCAGCCTGGAGCAGCAGGCAACAGGGGGTGAATTGGGAATGTACCATTTTCAAAAGCGGCGCTATGTCACGCTGGCACAGGATGTACAGGTGTTTAGTCTCTCAGCCGATCGTCAGCATTTGACGTATCAAACGAAAGATAACCGACTGCGGGTTGTCAAAGTTGCCACAGCGATCAATACTGAAAAACTCCCAGATAGCACTGCCTATACGGAAGAAGGGGGATGGATCAACCTTGGACGAATTCGGGTTGAAGTAGATCCTGCTGCTGAGTATCGGCAAATTTTGCGAGAAGTGTGGCGTTTGCAGCGCGAACATTTCTGGACCGCTGATATGGGTGGTATTGATTGGGAGGCAATTTATCAGCGTTATGCGCCTTTGCTGGATCGGATTACCACCCGCGATGAGCTGTCGGATCTGATCTGGGAACTGCAGGGCGAGCTGGGGACCTCGCACGCTTACGAATTTGGTGGTGATTACCCGGTGCCGCCGCAGTATCTGCCGGGCTTTCTGGGAGCAGACATCCAGTTTGACCCAAAGGTGCAGGCGCACCGGATCACGAAGATTTATCAGGGGGATCCGTGGAAGGAAGACAGCAGCTCGCCACTGGCACGCTTTGGATCCCAGATTCGAGAAGGGGACTTGTTATTAGCAATCAACGGGCGAAAGTTGAGCAAGCAGCATCCACCGTGTGAAGCATTGATCAATCACGCTCACGACGAGATCGCTATTACCGTTGCCCGGTCGAAGCGGCACAAAAAACGCACGTTTGTCATTCGAACCCTGCGGTCTGAGCGACTGGCTCGCTATCGTGATTGGGTCGAGCATAATCGTGCTTATGTGCGAGCGAAAACGAAGGGACGTGTGGGCTATGTGCACATTCCGGATATGGGACCGCACGGATTTGCAGAATTTCACCGGTACTTTTTGCAGGAATCTGCTGCAGAAGCGTTGATTGTGGATGTGCGGTATAACGGTGGGGGGCATGTATCGCAACTGATCCTGGAAAAACTGCTGCGTCGTCCACTGGCTTTTATATTCCGCCGCTGGGGAAGTCCGGAGCCATATCCTTCGTATGCACTCAGTGGGCCGATCGTTGCCATTACCAATGAGTACGCTGGATCCGACGGCGATATTTTTAGCCATAGCTTTAAGATGCTGCGGCTGGGCAAATTGATCGGGAAGCGAACGTGGGGCGGTGTCGTTGGCATTTCGCCGCGCTATCGGCTGGTCGATGGGACGCTGACTACCCAGCCGGAATTTTCTTTCTGGTTTACGGATGTGGAATGGCAGATTGAGAACCACGGGACTGAGCCAGATATTGAAGTGGAAATCACACCACAGGATTGGGCGCAGGGAAAAGATCCGCAACTGGATAAAGCCATTGCTGTGGTGTTGCAGGAGCTCAAGCACTTTCCAGTTGCCAGACCCCGCTTTACCTATCGTCCGCAGTTAGCAGCGCCGCAGACATTGCGGAAACCACGTTCGACAGCATAAATGGACGATGCGGTTGGGGTTGACAAAGCGGCAGAGTGAAGTCCTGCACTTTTTGCGTGAGTACATTCAGCAAAACGGTTTTCCCCCAACGATTCAGGAAATCCAGCAACATTTTGGTTTTTCCTCATCCAACGCTGCCAGCTCCGTTCTTCGTGCGCTGGAGCGGAAAGGGTACATTATCCGAACTCGAAAGCATTGTGCTCGATCGATCCAGTTGGTGGATGAAGATGCACCCTCTTCTGCTCAGCATACGGGAAATGGCAAACAGATTACGATCATTGGAGAGGGATCGGCAGATAATCCGCTTTCTGTGTTCTTAAATCCCCGGGGACAAATTGTGATTGACCCTGCTTTTTACGCTTCCGAACAGCCCCTCTTCGCTGCTGTTGTGCCAGATGATGCGCTGGCGCGCGATGGGATTACCGCTGGTGACCTGGTCGTGGTGGAGCAAACAACGCTTTTTCCCCATCGTTCCCTGGTAATTGGCTTGCTCCATACAACCCTGTTTGTTCGCCACTATCTGGTTCAGTCGGATGACCGTATTGAACTGCGAGCATCGATGAAAGGATTCCCTCCGATTAAGTTTACCACCGGCGATCCACATATTGCCCTTTTAGGACGTGTCATTGGCATTATGAAACGGCTGTAAAACCCTGAATGCGGCATATTCACGTAGCAACGGTTTCTTCAACAAATGATCTCTGCAAAGCGTTGCTTGACACAGAAGATGCTATTGTTGTTACCGCTGACCAGCAGACGGCAGGCAGGGGGCAACGAGGACGCCGCTGGGAAAGCCCGCCGGAAGGGAATCTGTATTGTTCCCTGGGTTTTCGGCATCGCCCGCCCATAACGCCTGGCCAGACTTTTGCCTTTCTCTTCCTTGCTGCGCTGAGTCTGAAAGCCGTTGCCGAGTATTTGCTGCCGCATTGTCCTCTCTTGCTGAAGTATCCCAATGATCTGTATGCGCGCGTGCAGCGGCACTGGAAGAAACTTGCTGGCATTCTCATTGAGCATACTTTTGCAGGGAATCAGTGTACTGCTACAGTCATTGGCATTGGAGTAAATGTTGAGCAGACCACCTTCCCGACTGCGCTCGGTGAGAAAGCAACCTCTTTTGCATTGCTGGGAGCCGCCGTTCCCCGATCGCGCGTCCTTGCTGCTTTGCTTTTCGTCTTTGAGCAGTTGCGAACACAGCCATCGCAGCAATTGTTTCAGTGGTGGAAGGAAGAATTGGCGCTGGAGCATCTTTCTCTATCACTGGAAGCTGGAACGGCAACCGTGCTGGAAATATTACCTGATGCGACGATACGCCTTGGGCAGCAGGGCAAGATCCGTGAACACCACTTTCACAATGCTTCGCTGGTATACGACCTCGATGCGGCGTTTCAGCAACGGTTGAAAAGTGCCAGCCTTACAGAAAAACTGATAGCGAGGGAAGTCCTACCGGTGTCAGGGATTGAAACGCTTCCGCATACTGGACACCAATGAGAGCGCCGAAGTATCGGGCACGGCTTTCCAGCATCTCCAGAAAATCCGCTGACGAAATGAAAGTTTGCGGTCCGTACTTTTGTTCCGCACCCGGCGTGTACACCTGAGAGCGGTAAGCTCGCACTAACGCCATTTTGTGTTCAAACACCGGAGAAATGTCGACAAAAAAGTCCGGATGAAATTCGTATGCCTGCATATAGGAAAATGCCTTCTTAATGATCCAGCGAGGCTGCTCCTGTCCCTGCCACGTTGTCTCAAATCGGGCTAACCCGCTGAGGAACAGTGCTCTTCGCACCAATCGGTGCACTGCCTCGTGATCCGGATGTCGTTCGAAGGCGGGAGGGAACAGCACGATGGTTGGCTGGAAGTATCGCAATACCTGAACGATCTTTGTCGCATTTGACAGGGAAGGCTCAATCATTCCGTCTGGCATTTCCAGATTAACCCGCTCGACGACATTGAGCATTTCGGCTGCCTGCTGTGCCTCTTGATCCCGAATGTCTGCATTGCCGCGACTGCCCATTTCGCCACGGGTGCAATCCACGATGGCGATCTTTTTCCCTTCAGCCGCCAGACGGAGCAGCGTCCCGCCGCAGGTGAATTCCACATCGTCTGGATGAGCACCAATGGCTAAAACATCAACCGGTTGTACTGGCGCTTGCACTTCTGACATATTACGACCCTTTCATTCTGCTGTTAGCTTTCCTGAGCCTGCAATTGCATTGTCCCTGCACATTTTATCGTCCCGTCAACCGGTGGATTTTTTCTACTCGCCGCTGGTGGCGTCCTCCTTCAAAAGGTGTTGTAAGAAAAATTTCGACCATTCTTTGAGCCAACTCCAGCGATACCAGCCGCCCACCGAAGGTGAGGATATTGGCGTTGTTGTGTTCGCGCGCCAGACGTGCCATCTCTTCGGAACAGCAGTTCGCTGCTCTCACCCCCGTCACTTTGTTCGCCGTAATGGCAACGCCGATGCCAGTGCCGCAAATAAGGATCCCGCGATCAGCACGGTTGGTGGAAACTGCCCACGCAACTTCGATAGCGTAATCCGGGTAATCGGTGGATTCTTCAGAAAATGTGCCGTAATCGTGCACTTCATATCCTTGATCTTCCAGCCAGGGGATTAAAGCAGTCTTGTGATGGAAGCCAGCGTGATCCGAACCAATCGCAATG
Organism: Candidatus Kapaibacterium sp.; assembly: GCA_027082775.1. Classification (GTDB taxonomy): domain Bacteria; phylum Bacteroidota; class Ignavibacteria; order Kapaibacteriales; family WFXC01; genus WFXC01. The sequence continues at coordinate 4,027 of JALWUI010000058.1, read as the reverse complement.
CGCATCAATTGCCCTCTATTATTGTTCCCGGCAGTATTTGACGACTAACGACGGTCCATCACTCAATTCCAGCAAACGTTCAATTGCCCGTTGCACTGATGCAACAGAAAGGTCGCGCATACAACGGAAGTGACGACGGGGGCATCGGGAACGTCCATAGTGAGTGCAGGGACGACAGGCAAGTTGTTCCACCTCACAGAGCTGGAAGGGAACTCGATAGGGAACAAAGCCAAAGGCAGGGATTGTGGAGCCATAGAGCGCGACCACCGGCTTGCGTCGCGCCGCTGCGATATGGACGACAGCCGAATCGTTGCTGACCACCAGCGACACCTGGTCCAGAACACGAGCGGTTGCATAAATTGAGCGATGACATTCGATACCGGCAACGGCAGCCGTTGGCAGGTTGCGGGCAATGTGTTCACACAATGGGCGATCTTCTGCACCACCAACGAGCACAGCGGAAATGCGGAAATCTGCATAGAGCGTTGCAATCAGCCTTATGAAGGACTCAGGTAACCACCGCTTGGTGAAGTGCCGCGCACCGGGAGCGCAGGCAATAAGTGAGTGGGAAGATCCTGTGCGATGAGCTGGTGGGTACTGTTGCAATGAACGCTCCTCCGGTAGCCACAGTTCCAGACCCTCCAGATCCGGCTGCTTGATCCAGTCGGCAATAGTTTGTCGATAGCGTTCAGGAATGGGGACAATTTCATCATAGGGGTTAATGGGAGTGTAAACTGCCAGCAGTTTTCGCAGACGATCTTTGTGCACTTTCCGCACGACTGCCCCTGTGCGCCAGCGGATTAACAGGGAGTGCAGGTTTTTCTGCAGATCAATAACCACATCATAGGTCGGCAATTGCTGTTTCCATCGCAGCCGCTGTTGCCAGCGCCACTGTCGATTGTACTGCCACAGATGGTTGATGTAGGGGTTGGCGGCATAAACTTCGGCAAAGTGGGTATCGAGGACAAAATCAATGCGTGCAGACGGCAACGCTTTTCGCAATTGCCGCACGATGGGCGTGCTCAGCAATACATCTCCCAGGGAACTCAACCGGATGATGAGAATAGCGTTCGGAACAGCGCTCAAGACTTTGTCTCAGTTGCTTTGGGATACTTCTCCGGCATTGGCAATGATCCGGGAACACCCATCAGCGGGAAATCTTTCCGAAGCGGATGCAGAGGCTCACCCGTTACCGGATCGACAAAGTCTTCGGGCATGTAGAAGCGTCGGAGATCCGGGTGATTATCAAAGATGATCCCGAACATATCATACGTTTCTCGCTCATACCAGTTCGCACTTTCCCATACTTCCGTAACGCTCGGACAATGGGGGTGGTCTTCATCAATACCAACCTTCAGTCGAATTCGCATCCGGTGCTGGAGCGAAAGCAGAAAATAGACAACCTCAAACCGGGGTTTGCGACGATTGTACCAGTCGACAGCCGTAATGTCCGTGAGCATTGCAAACTGGAGTTCTGGGTGATCCCGCAGCAGCGTTGCGGCTTCCACAAGACAGTCCTTTGGAATTCGGAACGTATAGTCACCTCGATGCTCTTCAACCTCGACAGAGGAGCAACAACTGGAAAGGATGCGAACAATACGTTCAGGGTCAATTGCCATTTGCTTCTGTCCTGCTGTGCAACCTTACACCTTAGGCCGTCTGCGATGACCGATTTTCTCGCTTTGGCATTGTACCAAAGGCGTAATCCCACAACGGAGAGCTGACCCCGAAATACTGCTGATCGTCCTGGAAATGGTGGCGCATGTGGTGTTTTTTCAACCACCGCCCGATTTTTCCTTCCATCCGCCAGTGATGCGTTGCATAATGAATGGTGTCGTAAGCGATGTATCCGGCAACGAAGCCAGCAAAGAGCGGTAGATGGTAGGGAGCGAAGATCCATGCGAAAAGATAGTAGAACAACACTGCCAGGGGAGCGCTGACCAGTAAGGGCATAACCAGTCGAGTGCTGTCATTGGGATAGTCGTGATGGACACCGTGAATCAGAAAATGAATTTTTTGTCCCCATTCGCTTTTCGGCTCGTAATGAAACACCCAACGATGCAGGGAATACTCCGTAAAGGTCCACAACACAACGCCCACGAGGAAAGCGGCAACAATGGTAGCGATTGAAAATTGCTGAGCGCTCAAATACAACAGAATGGCAACGACTGGCGTGTACACTACCACCGGCGTTGCTGGATGAACGTGCGAAAGAGCTTCTAAGACTGGATTTTTGAAGAGCCGGACGCTCTCGTCCTTGCGCGAAACAAACATTCGTTTCCGCTGAGCCATTGCGTTTGCCTCCTCTTTATGAAACTTCTGAACAATCTTTGAGATTGCTGCCCGTTCATTGGGCGTTTCTATCAAAATTGGAACTTCCAATGCCCTCTGAGGTTGTCAAAAATAACGAATTTAGCTCAAATAACCACATTCCTGAACCCACCGCCATTGTGTGTGCCAACGGTGACATCCCGCCGAAGGATTTTTTTCGATTTTTTTCACATCTCCCCATTATCGCAACTGATGGGGCGGGGTTGCGACTCCTGCAGGAGTACCACATTCTGCCCAGCGTTGTGATTGGCGATTTTGATTCCTCCGATCCGGCTGCATATCCGGTGCCGACTGTGTATGATCCTTCGCAAGAGGAGCCAGATTTTGAAAAAGCGCTGCGCTATGCCCTGAAGCAGGGACATCGAAGTATACTGATCACTGGCATTCACGGGCAGGATTTTGACCACACGTTGAACAACTGGAGCATCTACATTCGGTATTCACGTCGACACTTTCTCTGGATTTATGATCACCAGCAAATTGCCATCGGGGTTACCCGGTCGGTGCGGTGTTCAGTGCAGCCCGGGGATACTATTTCGCTCATTCCGCAACCAGCGGCTTTGCTCACAACACACGGTTTGCAATGGGCGCTGCGGCGGGAATGGCTGCGACTGGGCAAGCGAGAAGGCGCCCGGAATCGAGCAGTTGCCTCGGAGATTACCATCGAGGTTCACAAAGGGAGCTGTTTGCTGTTCGTCCCGGCACGCTTTCCGTCTTTCCCCAAAATTGTGTACATTGGTAATTCGACAAGTCGACCAATAGAGGGAGCACAGCAGTGAAGCGGGAAATTCATCGATGGTGGAGCCCGGCGCTGGAGCGAGAAATGCCCATTGTTGCTTATGGGCATTATGGATTTGCGCTGTTGTTGTTTCCGACCGCGGCAGCGGATTTTCTGGAGTACGAACGGTTTTATATGATTGATGCATTGCGTTCTTACATTGAGCGGGGGGTTGTGAAGGTGTATTCCATCAACAGTATCAACAATGAAAGCTGGCTTAACCCCCGAATTTCCCCGCGGCAGAAATCCCGGCGGCATTACCAGTACACGCTGTATGTGGAAAACGAAGTTGTGCCTTTCATTTTCACCCATTGCAATGGCCGAGTGCCGATCATCACTTCAGGTGCGTCTTTCGGCGCCCTCCACGGTGCTAATTTCCTGTTCCGCCGCCCTGATCTCTTTGAAGGAACAATTGCAATGAGCGGTATTTACGACCTCAAAGTGTATACCGATGGCTACTTCGATGAGAATTGCTACTTCAATTCACCGATCGATTACTTGCCGAATTTGAATGATCACCGTATTCTTTCCTTGCTTCGGCAGAAGCAGCATATCCATTTGTTTACCGCTCAGGGACCTTACGAACATCCTCAGGCAACGTACGATCTGTCGAATATTCTCAAGGTGAAGGGCATCCCCCATACCTTAGATGTTTGGGGAACGGATATGCCGCACGATTGGCCCACGTGGCGTGCAATGCTACCGTATGCAATTGAAAAGTACTTTCTGTGACCGGTGATAGAGTTGTTTCATTGATAACGGGAGTGGTACGATGAACCTGCAGAATGTTCTGGTTGTTGGCGCTGGCACAATGGGCAATGGTATCGCGCATGTGTTTGCTCAATCGGGATTTTCCGTGACATTGGTGGATGTGAATGACGACGTGCTCTCAAAGGCAGTAGCGACGATTTCGAAGAA